>CASEYC010000126.1 GCA_949292025.1 uncultured Bacteroides sp.
CTTTTTGTTTTGAGTTATGCAGCAAGTGGACTAATAAGGTCATTATCAGGTCATTTTAGGACAATTCGTTACCGCTTTTGTCCGGTGGCGAATAGGTAACGATTTAGTAACGTTGCTCTGTCTTGTTCGGTACTTTTGAAGTCTTGGAAGTCGGGCTTTCGGGCAATAAAAAAAGCCACAAATCATTGATTTGTAGCTTTTTGTCCGTTTACTGACCATTTCTGTCCAGTAAGTTCAGCGGAAAGACAGGGATTCGAACCCTGGGAACAGTTGCCCGTTCACCGCATTTCGAGTGCGGCCCGATCGACCACTCCGGCATCTTTCCTTGCATTTTTCTCAATTGCGGTGCAAAGTTAATCGCTTTTGGCATAAGTTGTATGCTTTTTGCCGTTTTTTTTGCGTTGAAGTGCATTTTTTGCCGAATGAAGCGGTGTGGTAAAAGAAAATACATATATTTGTCCCGAATTCCTAAAAACATAACGAGTATGAAAAAAGTAGTGAACATTCTGGTGATAGCCGTATGCTGCATGTTTATGGCTACGACAACTGCTCATGCCCAACTCATCAAGTGGGGCGTAAAGGGCGGTGTGAACATGACGAAGATTGACTTCGACAACTACAAGGATAAAATGGCCGGTTTCTTCATCGGCCCGATGGCGGAAATGACCATCCCGATTATCGGCCTTGGGGTGGATGCTGCCCTGCTGTTCTCCCAAAAGGGCATCAAAGCCGACAACGATGCCACGAAACAAGTCGGCATTGACATCCCTGTCAACTTGAAGTACACGATCGGTTTGGGAAGCACACTGGGCATCTTCATTGCCGCAGGTCCTGATTTTTATTTTGACTTCAAGGGCGAGGAAGACGGCATGGAAAAAAAGAAAGCGCAAGTGGGCATCAATGTCGGCGCCGGTGTGAAGCTGATCAAACATCTGCAAATCGGCGTGAACTACAACATTGCCATGGGAGACCACTTCGAGGCAAAAGACCTCAAAGGCAAGGACAAGACTTGGCAATTGTCTTTGGCGTATATCTTCTGACCATCAGTAACCTACAAATTGCCTACGGGCTACAAGTACGAGAATCACGCGGTATCCGTGTACGGGCTCGTCGCTTGTAGCTCGTAGTTTTATTTAGAAATAATCGCATGGAGAAATTCGTTGATGTCATATTGCCCTTGCCCCTGCCCGATGCCTTCACCTACCTGTTGCCCCAGAATCTGGCGGACAAGGTGCAACCGGGATGCCGGGTGGTAGTGCCTTTCGGCCGGAAGAAATTCTATACCGGCATCGTTTGCAACGTGCATTGCCTCAAGCCGACGGCATACGAAGTGAAGGAGGTGGTGACGATATTGGACGAACACCCCATCTTGTTGCCCCTGCAATTCAAGTTTTGGGAATGGCTGGCAGCTTATTACCTCTGCACGCAGGGCGATGTCTACAAGGCGGCTCTCCCTATGGGCTTGAAAATGGAAAGCGAAACCATCGTAGCCCTCAATCCCGATTTTGAAGCCACCGGACGGTTGCCCGAACGCGAACAGCGCCTCCTGGATTTGCTGGCGGCCGAGCCTGAACAATCGGTCACCCAATTGGAAAAAGAAAGCGGCCTGAAAAACATCCTGCCCACGGTCAATGCCCTGCTTTCGCGCGAAGCCATCTTCGTGAAAGAAGAACTGAAGCAATCCTATAAACCCAAGATGGAAACCCGCGTCCGCCTGACCCCGGATGCCACCAACGAGCACCGCCTCCACATCTTCTTCGACGAGCTGCAACGCCGCGCCCCCAAGCAACTGGATTTGCTGATGAAATACTTGGAAATATCAGGAACCTTGGGAGGAAATGAACGCCCCGTGGCCAAACGCGATTTGCTGCAACGAGCCAACGCCACTCCCTCCGTATTCAATGGATTGGTGGAGCGTGGTGTCTTTGAAACCTACCAAACCGAAATCGGCCGTCTGGACGCCCGCCTGATCCCCACCGAGGTGCAACCGCCCTGCCAACTGTCCTCTTCCCAGCAACGTGCACACGATGAAATCATCTCCGCCCTGCATGAAAAGAATGTATGCCTGCTCTACGGGGTCACGTCCAGCGGAAAGACAGAGATTTATATCCACCTGATTCAAGAAGTGTTGGAGCGCGGCGGGCAAGTGTTGTATCTGCTTCCCGAGATAGCGCTCACCACCCAAATCACCGGACGCCTGCGACGCGTATTCGGCTCCAAGCTGGGCATCTACCACTCCAAATTTCCGGATGCCGAACGGGTGGAAATCTGGCAACGCCAATTGTCCGACCATCCCTACGATGTCATCCTGGGCGTGCGCTCTTCGGTATTCCTGCCCTTCCAACGGCTGCAACTGATTATTGTGGACGAAGAGCACGAAGCCACCTACAAACAACAAGACCCGGCGCCCCGGTATCATGCCCGCAATGCCGCCATCGTCCTCGCCTCGCTCTGCGGGGCCAAGACGCTGCTGGGCACCGCCACCCCAAGCCTGGAGAGTTGGCACAATGCCGAGACAGGGAAATATGCCCTCGTGACCCTGAGCGAACGCCACAAGGCGGTGCGCCTGCCCCAAATCATCCCTGTGGACATCCGCGAGCTCAGGCGCAAGAAACGCATGAACGGCTCTTTCTCCCCTCTGTTATTGCAACACGTCCGCGAGGCGTTGGAGCGCAAGGAGCAAGTCATCCTCTTCCAAAACCGCCGTGGCTTTGCCCCCATGATAGAGTGCCACACGTGCGGCTGGGTGCCCAAGTGCAGGAATTGCGATGTCAGCTTGACCTACCATAAAGGGCTGAATATGCTGACTTGCCATTATTGCGGCTACACCGAGCCATTGCCCCGGCGATGTCCGGCGTGCGACGGCACTGACCTGCGCGCCCGCGGCTTCGGCACAGAGAAGATAGAAGATGAAATCAAAGCCCTGCTCCCGGAGGCACGTGTAGCCAGGATGGATCTTGACACCACCCGCACCCGCACGGCTTACGAACGCATCATCAATGACTTTGCCGAAGGACGGACGGACATCCTCATCGGCACGCAGATGGTGTCCAAAGGCTTGGATTTCGAGCGGGTCAGCGTGGTGGGTATCCTCAATGCAGACACCCTGCTGAATTACCCCGATTTCCGTGCCTACGAACGTGCCTTCCAACTGATGGCGCAGGTAGCCGGACGTGCCGGAAGACGCGACACGCAAGGGCTGGTCATCCTCCAGACAAGGAATGTCGCCCACCCCATCATTGACCAAGTCATGGCCAACGATTATGAAGGCATGGCTGCCGGACAACTGGCTGAACGGCAAGTCTTCCGCTATCCTCCGTATTACCGCCTCATCTACGTCTACCTGAAGCACCGGCGCGAAGACGTAGTGGAGCAAATGGCCCAAGACATGGCCGTACGCCTGCGCAACCTCTTCGGCAACCGCGTATTAGGACCGGACAAACCTCCCGTGGCCCGCATACAAACGTTGTTCATCCGCAAAATCGTATTGAAGGTGGAAAACAATGCCCCGGTGGCGCGGGTGCGCAGCCTCCTGACGAGCGTGCAGCGGGACGTAACGGGCGATGAACGCTTCAAAAGCGGGCTGGTGTATTATGATGTAGACCCCCTATAACGGGCGGCGAAATGAACAATTTACATACCCTGTTTGTTGACCAAATACAAGGAAGGTTCACACACAGTACCACTGTTCATAAATATGGCCGGCACGCAGGGCAAGACGATTGTGAAATTATTCTGCTCGTACGCGACCGGCCTTCTTCGCATGTGTTCAACGCAAGGCTTGATAGATGGCCTGCTGGATGCGGGTGCGGATGTCGAGGCGGGACAATTTGTTATTCCAGGCATGGGGGAAAATGCGGTTGGAGAGAAAGATGTACACCAACCGGTTGTCCGGGTCAACCCATGCGCAAGTGCCCGTGAAGCCCGTATGCCCATATACCGACGCAGGCGCCTCCTCGCAGCAAGGGCTGCGGCGGGGATTGCGGCGGTCGGGTTTGTCAAAGCCAAGGCCGCGGCGGCTGGTGCGCGACAAGGTGGTGGTAAATACCCGGCAAGTTTCAGGGCTGAGGTAGCGATGCCCGCCCAAGGTGCCTCCGTTCAACAGCATCTGGTAGAGCAAAGCCTGCTCGTGGGCGTTGGAGAAAAGTCCTGCATTGCCCGACACTCCGCCAAGGAAAGCCGCCGACTCGTCGTGGACAAAGCCTTGGAGGGTGTCTTTGCGCAGGAAATCATCGACCGACGAAGGTATGACTGCCTGACGGGGCAGGCGGTTCAAAGGATGATAGCCTGTATGCGCCAAACCCATGGGGCGATAAAATTCGCGTTCAAGAAATTCATCCATCGCCATGCCCGCACGCGCCTCCACCAACTGCTGCAAAAGGATGAAGCCCACGCAACTGTAGCGGTAACGCTTGCTCAACAGCGGTGCATCAGCTATCTGCTGCAGATACGTCTGCTTGAAGCGGGGATTCAGCCAAAGGCTATCCGCCAATTGCCAGGTGCAGGAATCCGTATGCACCGGCGAAGTCAACCCCGCATGGAAGCTGAAATCCGGATTTGCCCACGTCCGTCCCCCAATGCGTGCCGTGTGACTCGCATCGCGGGTGCCCCGGAAAAGGCTTCCCTCGTAGCTGTCCTTATTAATGGCTTCCCGATAAAACAAGATGGTGGAAGGCAAACCCGATTCGTGGAGAAGCAACTGGCGGACGGTGATATTCCGCTTGTCCGTATCGAGCAGGAAAGGCAGGTAATCCGACGCCCGGTCGGTCAAGCTCAAGCGGCCTTGGTCGTAGAGCTTCATCACGGCCAAAAGAGTGGCGCTGGTTTTGGTCATCGAGGCAATGTCATAGACATCGGTCATGGAAACCGGCACACTATCGGCCTTGGAGGCTCCGCAATGGGTGCCAAACGCCTTGGCATAGATTTCATAGCCGTCCTTCATCACCACGACCTGGCATCCGGGATAAGCCCCCTCCGCTATGCCCTCTTCGGCGATGCGGTCGATGGCTGAAAGGCGGTCGGCATCCACGCCCAAATCCCGGAGAGAACGGTAGGGTTGCACAGGCACTTCCAACGTGCTGCCCTCACCGGCGGAAAGCCAATCGCCCACCGCGGCGGAGAGACGCCCGTCAGCCCCCGCCTTGCCGGACAATATGGCGGCTACCCGCAGTTGGACGTCCTCATCGGAAGCGTGCGCCAGGAGCAAGGCATCGGGTGCAGCACCGAAATCGCGAGGCACCTGATGACCGGAAATGAACAAGAGATAGATGCGGTCAGTCTCGGGCAAATAGCGCGTGAAAAACGGACGATACGCCTTCAGGTGACGGTCGGAAATGCAGAAGATCACCCGTTCGTAAGCCTCCAACTTTTTCTTTAGTACTTGCATAGCCGAGGCGGACATATCCTTGGAGAGGCGGAAGGCATCCAAGCGGACATCGCGCGCAAGCTCCTTCACGAAAGGCGACAACGTCTCCGGATTGCCCACGTGAAGCACAGCCACCCGTTGGGAAGTCCTGTCGAGCGGCAAGAGCGTTTTTCCCGAGCCGGCCACAACGGTGATGGCGGCTTCCCGCAGGTGGCGAATCAAAGCGCGGGTGTGGGGCGTGTTCAGGCGGCTCTCCAAGCCGGAAAGTTGGATATGAGGCTTGCGGGTAAGTCCCAAGGCATATTTGTAGAGCAACACCTTGCGGCATTTGCGGTTGATTTCGGCTTCGGGCAGTTCGCCTTTGCGCACCGCCTTCCACACGACCTCCAACTCTCCGCCCAGGGCACGGGGCACCAGCAAGAGGTCATCGCCCGCCTTCAGCGCTTCCAAGCACAAACGTCCCGGATTGCCCACACCCCGCATGGCCAGCGCATCGGTGAAGACCAAACCTTTGAAGCCCAATTCCTCGCCCAGCAAACCGGTCACAATCCGCCGGGAAAGCGAGGAAGGGACGCCTTTCTGCGGATTCAAAGCAGGCACCTCCAAATGCCCCACCATGATGCCTCCCAAACCCGCGCGGATAGCCTTGCGGAAGGGATACAACTCCACGCTGTCCAAGCGTTCGCGTGTGAAGGGAAGGAGGGGCAAAGCCTTGTGCGAATCCACGTCCGTGTCGCCATGCCCAGGGAAATGCTTGCTGACGGAGAGCACGCGCCCCGACTCCAGGCCGCGCGAGTAGGCCACCACCCGTCGCGCCACCTCCCCGGGGTCTTCGCCAAAGGAGCGGGTGTTGATGACGGGATTGTCGGGATTGATGTTGACATCCGCCACGGGAGCAAAGTTGACCTGCACGCCTATCTCGCGGCATTGGCGGGCCACCTCGCGCCCGTATTCGTACAAAAGGCTATCGCTGCGGATGCACCCCAGCACCATGTTGCGCGGGAAAGAAGGCATACCCCGCAAGCGCATGGCCAACCCCCATTCGCCGTCGAAGGTGATGAGCAGAGGAACCTTGGCCAACTGTTGCGCCTCGTTGGTCAGCTTCACCTGATTCTCCAGCAAACCGCCGGAGAAGAGCAAACCGCCTACCTTGTATTCCTCCACCACCTTGCGCAGCAAATTCCTGTTGGGTTGATTGGTTTGGGGAGCAATGGTGTAGATGAAGAGTTGCCCGATGCGCTCCTTCAAGCTCATCGTCTGCATGACCGAATCGACCCATTGGCGGCACGCCTCGTTCTTCTGCAAGGCGGCGACCAGCACCGGCTCCTGCATGGGCAAGGGAAGCGAATCAATGGGCAGGAAATGACATTGGGCAACCATCCGCACGGGGAGTGCGCACAGAAAACAAAGCGCCAGCAGGCAGGCCAGATGTTTCTTCATAAGGCTTCCTCCTTCCCGCTGTACAAACTTTTGAAAACCAGTTCCTGGATATCGATGCGGATATCCATGTCGCCCAACTTCGTATTCCACACGTCGGGACAGAGGCGATTGCTCAGGAAAACGTACACCGTGCGACTCGCAGGATCAACCCATGCGCAGGTGCCGGTGAAGCCTGTATGCCCGTAGACGCTCTCGGGAGCCGACGGCGCACAAGGACTGCGCTTCACGTTGTCCACGTCCGGCTTGTCGAAGCCGAGGCCGCGGCGGCTGATGAGGGATTTCTCCGTCGTGAAGAGCCAGCAAGTCTCTTCGCCCAGGTAACGCCTGCCTTGCCACACGCCTCCATCCAGCAACATCTGGTAAACGGCGGCCACCTCCGCAGCGGTAGAGAAAAGCCCAGCATGACCGGCGACTCCCCCCATGAAGGCGGCCGCTTCATCGTGCACATAGCCGCACAAATCCTGGCGGCGCAGGAAGTCATTGGAAGCCGTGGGCATGATTTCCGGCTTGGGGAACTTCTCCAGCGGATTGAACGTGGTGCGTGTCAATCCCATCGGCGTATAGAAAGCCTGTGCCACATAGGCATCGAGCGGCTGCCCGGCCAGATGCTCCACGACCTGCTGCAAGAGGATGAAGCCCAAGTCGCTGTACACATACCGCTTGCCCTCCGTCTGGCTGCGGGCAATGCCGTCGAGGATGGTCTTCTTGAAGCGGTTGTCCAGCCACATCCCGTCGGCCACGTGGAGGGTGTGCGTGCGTGTCCGGCGGTCGGACACCAACCCTTTCTTGAACTTGAAGTCCGAGCAATAATAGCTATGCTCGCTCACGCGCGTCCGGTGCCATTCGTCTTTCCAGCTCTGCGCGTAGGGACCATGCACGGAGTTGGGATCGATGGCCTCCATATAGAAGCGGATATACGGCGGCAACCCCGATTCGTGCAAGAGGAGTTGCCGGATGGTGATGTTTCGCTTGTCCGTCCGCCGCAGGGAAGGGAGGTATGCCGAAACCTTATCGTCCAGCTTCAGCCGCCCCTCGTCATAGAGCTTCATCACGGCCAGCAGCGTGGCGGTGGTCTTGGTCATCGAGGCGAGATCGAAGAGGTCGGTGGAGCGCACGGCGGCAGTGTCCTTGTCCGAATGTTGCCCGAATCCCTTGTCGTAGACGGTTTTCCCGTCCTTCCAAATCAAGATGCGGCATCCGGGATAGGCACCCGCCTCCAAGCCACGGCGCGCGATGCGGTCGATGTCCTGCAAGACGTAGGATTTCATGCCGTAGTCGTCGGGCAACGCCTGTGCAGGAGGCGTGTCCTGGCGGATATCCACTCCGTCGCCTGCGGGGAAGAGACGCCCTGCGCTCATCGATAGACGCCCGTCGGCACCTGCCTCGGCAAAGAGCACCCGCGCGACGTGTCGCAGCACGTCCGCCTCGGCAGCGTGTGCCAGCACCACGGCATTGGCCTTGGCGAGTGCGGGCGTCATCAGCGGAAGCAAACGGTAGGAAGTGAAGAAAGCATACACCAGCGGGGCGCGGAGGTCCAAGCTTTCGAGGAAAGCCACGTCATCCCCGCCCACATAGTTGACTCCGGCGATGCTGACCACCACACGGCCATACGCAGCCAGCGTCTTCTTCATGGCCAGTTGCTCTTCGGCGGAGGCAGCCCAAGGCAGACGGAAGCAATCCACGCCCCCCTGTCCTTGCATAGCCGACACAAAGGCCGAATCCGCCTCTTGCGCGCCCATGCTGAGCAAGGCGATGCCCCGCCCGTCGGGAGCAGGAGAAAGGGGTATGACGTCGAAATAGTTGTCCAGCACGGTGACGGAAGCCCGCCGCAAGGCAGAAGCCACCTCCTCCGCCCGGGGCGTGCAGATGCGCTCCCTGACGTCTTTCAGCGAGATTTTCTCCGGCTTGCGGCGCAACCCGAGGCGGTATTTCCACGCCAGCACCCGGCGGCAGCGCGCGTCCACGTCGGCTTCGGAGAGGGTGCCCTGCCTGATGGCGTGTATCATCTCGTGCAGGGCTTTAGCGGGGTCATATTGCACCAGGAGCATGTCGTTGCCCGCGCGGACGGCCTTGGCGAAATAACCGGGCACGTCCGTCACGCCTTTCATATCCAGCGCGTCGGTGAATATCAAGCCTTGGAAGCCCATTTCGTCCTGCAAGAGGCCGCTGACGACGGCGGATGACAAGCTGGAAGGCAAGAGGCTGTCCCCCTCCACGGCGGGCACCTGGAGGTGGCCCATCATCATGCCGCCCAAGCCTGCGCAGATATACTGGCGGAAAGGAAGCAGCTCCACGCTGTCCAGCCGCGCGCGGTCATGCCGCAAGACGGGGAGAGCCTTGTGCGAATCCGTGTCGGTGTCGCCATGCCCGGGGAAATGCTTGGCAACGGAGAGGACGCCCTCGCTCTCCAATCCCCGCGAATAAGCCACCACCTTGGCGGCCACCCGGCGCGGATTCTCGCCGAAGGAGCGGGTGTTGATGACGGGATTCAGCGGATTGGTGTTGGCGTCGGCCACGGGAGCGAAATTGACGTGCACGCCCAACTGGCGCAGCTCGCGCCCCACCTCACGCCCGTAGGCTTCGACGAGGGCATCGTCCGTGATGCAGCCCAAGGCGGCGTTGCGGGGGAAGGCGGGCGCATCCGCCAGGCGCATGGCCAATCCCCACTCGCCGTCCACCGTCATCAGCAGGGGCACTTTGGCGTCCTTCTGCGCCTGGTTGGTGAGCGCGGCTTGTCCGCCGATGGTGCCTTTCCCGAAGAGGAGTCCGCCAATCTTGTACTTGCGCACCCACTCTTTCAGGCGTTTTCTGGTAGCTTTGTCGGCCACGGCGGGCACGCGGGGAACGAGCAACTGCCCCACCTTCTCCTGGAGGCTGAGGCACGACATGACCGAATCCACCCACGCGGCGCAGCGGGTTTCGTCCGTGGCCAGGCGTGGCGTGGTTTTCTCTTGTGCCTGCACGGGGAGGACGATGCAGCACATCGCACCCAAGAGGCAGGCGGCTATAAGCAAGTTTTTCTTCATACGAATAATTCCTATTTCTTCTCCAACTCCAGTCTGACTTTTCCCACATACGCCCCGTTCTTGCCGACGTGCATCACGGGGACTTCCGCGCCTGCCGCATTGCGCAGGAAGACGGGCTGCTCCATGTAGGTGTGCGTGTGGCCGCCGAGGACGAGGTCGATGCCTTCGGTGCGCGCCACGAGGATTTCATCGCCCGCCTCCGGCGAAGCGGCGCCGAGCATACCCAGGTGGGAGAGGCAGATGACCACGTCGCATTTCTCCTCCCGGCGCAAGACCTGCACCACGCGGCGCGCCACGTCCACGGGATCGAGGAAGCGCACGCCCTGGCATTTGTCCGCCTGCACCAGCCCCTCCATGCGCGGCGACAGGCCGAAGACGCCGATGCGCACCCCGCCGCGCCGGAGGACGACGTAGGGCTTCACCAAGCCTTCGAGGGGGGTGTCGCGCACGTCGTAGTTGGCACACACCACGGGGAAGTCGGCCAGGCGGAAGAGGCGCGCCATGTTCTCCAGCCCGAAGTCGAACTCGTGGTTGCCGATAGCCATGGCGTCATACTTCATGCGGTTCATCATGCGCACCTCCAGCTCGCCCTGGAAGAGGTTGTAGTAGGGCGTGCCTTGCGAGATGTCGCCGCAGTCGAAGAGCAAGGCGTCCGGATGTTCCGCGCGGAATTGCGCGACGAACGAGGCGCGGCGCACCACGCCTCCCTTGCCCGCATCGGGAGCGGACGAGGCGGCGGGAACCGGCTCTATGCGGCTGTGCGTGTCGCTGGTGTGCAACACAAATAGTTCTTTCACGGGGTGCCGCGCCTCCAGGGAGGGGACGAGCAGCACGAGGGCTATCAAAAGCAAAAGGGATTTCTTCATATTCTGCTGTAAAAGATAATTTATCGGTGATGATTTTTCAGACGCAGATGACGCGGATGACGCAGATTCATTATCTTTATTAACTGACTATCTGCCATCCGAAATTATAAATCAGCGCCATCTGCGTCATCTGCGTCTAAAGAATTAAATTCCTGTTTCATCGCACCACCACGCGCCCCTCCATCTGCGCGGTGACGCTCCTGCCCGCCTGCGCCTGCTGCTCCACATAGGTGATGAAGAGCGAGCGGAGGGTGGCGCCGGGCGGACAGACGCGCGACGTGGCCTCGGTCAGGGCGGACATGCCGTCGTTGCCTTCGGCCAGGTAGTCGATGGTGGCCACGGTGTAGAGGCGGTCGTCGTCGATGGGGAGGCCGCCGATGGTGGCGCCCAGCAGCTTGCGGTCGTCCGACACCTCCAGGCGCACGCCGCTGACGCCCTCGCCCAGCCGATAAGCGATGTTCTCGAACAACTTGCGCAGGGAGCTGCCGCGCAGGGTGAGGATGCAGAGCGAGTTCTCGAAGGGGAGAATCTCGTAGGCGTCGCCCATGGTGATGCTGCCCCGGCTGAGGGTGGTGCGCAGGCCGCCCATGTTGACCAAGCCCATGTCGGCGGGACGGCCCAGCGTGGAGGATGCCGCCTCGCGCAGGATGTCCGCCACGAGGTTGGAGAGCAGGCTCTCCGGACGGTGGGCGTCCATGTCGATGGCGGACGTGCCGATGACGTGGCCCATCATGCTGTCCACGCGGTATTTGTAGGGCGCCAGCAGGGCGATGGCTTCCGCGTCGGGGCGGGCGTCGAAGGCGGCGTCCATCGCCACGCGCGAGCCTTCCGCGCGCACCACGCGGCAGGCGGGACGGCAGGCGGACAAAGCGAGCGCCAGGGCGGCAATGAGGATATGAGAATGCTTCATTTCTGTTTGATGATAGTTGGTTTGTTGACAAAATGTCGGACAAAGGTACGCATAAAAAACGGGGAGACAAGGGAGTATCGGGATTTTTTCGGGAGAAAAGCGCGGAAACATTTGTGTATCCGGGAAATAATCCGTTACTTTGCACCCGCTTTCGCGCAATCGCTACCGGGAACAACAGAGAAAGCCCGGCATGTTGCGTAGTAACGATAACAATTTAACACATTAAAAACAATGGATTTAATTAAAATTGCAGAAGAAGCATTTGCCACCGGCAAGCAGCACCCCAAGTTCAAGGCGGGCGACACCATCACCGTGGCATATCGTATCGTGGAAGGTAACAAGGAACGCGTGCAGAACTACCGCGGCGTTGTTATCAAGATTTCCGGTCATGGCGACAAGAAGCGTTTCACCGTGCGCAAGATGTCGGGCACAGTGGGCGTTGAGCGTATTTTCCCGATTGAATCGCCGTCCATCGACAGCATCGAGGTGAACAAGATTGGCAAGGTGCGCCGCGCCAAGCTGTACTACCTGCGCGCCCTCACCGGCAAGAAAGCCAGAATCAAGGAGAAAAAAGCTTTGTAAATCAGTTAAAAAACGCGCTTTTTTTTCATCTGATTTTCTTCTTTCTAACTAACCATAAGAAAAGCCGCTTGAAACTTCCCATTCGTTTCAAGCGGCCTTTTCTTTTTCTATCCGATTCCCGGCACCCTTATACGATGCCTTGCGCCATCATGGCCTTGGCCACCTTCATGAAGCCGGCGACGTTGGCGCCCTTCACGTAGTTGACGTAGCCGTCCGGCTCGATGCCATACTTCACGCAGTTCTCGTGGATGTTCTCCATGATGTAGTGGAGCTTGTTGTCCACCTCCTCGGCACTCCAGGAGAGGCGTTCGGAGTTCTGCGTCATTTCCAGGCCGCTGACGCTCACGCCGCCTGCGTTGGCCGCCTTGCCCGGGGCGTAGAGGATCTTCGCTTCCTGGAAGACGCGGATGGCTTCGGGCGTGGAAGGCATGTTGGCACCCTCGCTGACGGCGATGACGCCGTTGGCAATCAGCTTCTTCGCATCCTCGCCGTCAATCTCGTTCTGCGTCGCGCTGGGCAGGGCGATGTCCGCCTTCTCGCCCCAGGGACGTGCGCCCTCGACATACTTCACGCCGGGATACTGCTCGGCATACTCGCGGATGCGGCCGCGGTAGAGGTTCTTCAGCTCCATGATGTAGTCCAGCTTCTCGCGGTCGATGCCGTCGGGGTCGTAGACGTAGCCGTCGGAGTCGGACATCGTCAGCACCTTGCCGCCCAACTGGAGGACTTTCTCGGCGGTGTATTGCGCCACGTTGCCCGCGCCGCTGATGAGGACGGTCTTGCCCTTCAGGTCCATGCCCTTGGTCTTCAGCATTTCCATCAGGAAGTAGACGTTGCCGTAGCCCGTCGCCTCGGGGCGGATGAGGGAGCCGCCGAACTCCTGTCCCTTGCCGGTCAGGACGCCGCTGAACTCGCGCGTCAGCTTCTTGTACATGCCGAACATGAAGCCCACCTCACGGCCGCCTACGCCGATGTCGCCTGCGGGCACGTCCACGTCCGGACCGATGTGGCGCCACAACTCCAGCATGAAGGCCTGGCAAAAGCGCATCACCTCGGCGTTCGACTTGCCGCGGGGCGAGAAGTCCGAGCCGCCTTTGCCGCCGCCCATGGGCAGGGTGGTCAGTGAGTTCTTGAAGGTCTGCTCGAAGGCGAGGAACTTCAGGATGCCCAGATTGACCGATGCGTGGAAGCGGATGCCGCCTTTGTAGGGACCGATGGCGTTGTTGTGCTGCACGCGGTAGCCCATGTTGGTGCGGACGTTACCCTGGTCGTCTGTCCACGTCACGCGGAACTGGTACACGCGGTCGGGGATGCAGAGACGCTCAATCAAGTTTACCTTGTCAAATTCGGGGTGCTTGTTATACTCCTCTTCGATGGTGGAGAGCACCTCTTCTACTGCCTGATGATACTCCGGCTCGCCGGGGAACCGTCTTTTCAGGTCTTCCAATACCTTAGCTGCATTCATACTTATATAATGTTTAGTTGTTAGTGTCTATCGCAAACGTTTTGTTATCGTTTCATCGTTTACGGCGGCAAAAGTACGCATTATTTCCGAACCAGCAAACAATTTATAAGAAAAATGCAGGAAAATGCTACATTATTTATCAATTTCAAGCATCGAACGCATTGAGACGGAGATTCCCTGAATTCCGCTTCTCCGTCGGGCTCTCCCCGAACTCTTCTTTATAGCACTTCGTAAAATAGGACGGTGAGGAGAAGCCCACTTCGTAGGCCACCTCGGCCACGGTCATTTCCGTGGTTGTCAACAATGAAGAGGCACGGCGCAGGCGGATGCGGCGCAGCAGTTCGTTGGGCGAATTGTTGGTCAGCGACTTCAACTTGCGGTAAAGCTGGACGCGGCTCATGCCCATCTCGTGCCCCAAGTCCTCGACGTTAAGGGCGGAGTCTTTCATCCGCTCCTCCACCAATGCCTTGAAGCGGGACACGAAGTCGCGGTCCAAGTCGTTGACGTCCCCTTGTTTGGGCAACTGCCCGTCGGCGAAGAACTGCCGCAGGCGGCAGCGATTGTCCAGCAAATTGCGGATGCGCGACAGGAGGAGCTGGGAGTTGAAAGGCTTGGAGATATAGGAATCCGCCCCGCCGTCATAGCCCTGGATGCGTTGCTCGTCCAAGGAACAGGCTGTCAGCAGGATGACGGGAATATGGCTAGTGGACAACTCCCCTTTCAGGCGGCGGCAACACTCGATGCCGTCCATGACAGGCATCATCACATCACAGACAACGAGGTCAGGCACGAACTTCTGTGCCTGGCGCAAGCCTGTCTCCCCATCCGGAGCGGTCAACACCCGATAATCCTTGCTCAACAAGGCCGATACATAACTGCGGATGTCGGCATTGTCGTCTATCACCAGCACCACCGGCGCATCGGGATTGGCCGGCTGCTCCACGTGGTCGGGCAAGGGCATGCTTTCTGTAGCCTCCGCTTGCGGCAAGGCAATTGGCGGAGTGGTCCTATCCACGTCCCCGGATAAAGGCTTGCAGGGGAAAGTGGCGGTGAAGGTGGTACCGTGTTCATTGCTGTCCACCGTGATGTGTCCACCCTGCATCTCCACAAAGGCATGTACCAAGGCCAGTCCGATGCCCGTGCCCGCCCGGCTGCCTTCCACCTGGTAGAACCGCTCAAAGATGGCCCGTACCTCCGCAGGCGAGATGTAACTGCCCGAGTTGAACACCGAGAGGGCATACTCTCCTTCTCCGGCCGAAAGACGAACGGTTATCTCCCCTTTCTCCGGGGTATATTTCAAGGCATTGGACAAGAGGTTGAAATAGATGCGTTCCATCTTTTCCGCATCGGCCATCAAGTGAAAATCGGCATCGCCCTCCACCAGGAAAGAGAAACGGATGCGCCGCCGGACCATCGTCACCCGGAAGGAATCATTCCACGCCAGCAGCCCGGCCCGCAGGTCGAAAGGAGCGAGGTGAAGTTCCATCCGCCCGTTCTCCACCTTGCGGAAGTCCAATATCTGATTGACCAGGCGCAAGAGGATGCCCACGTTCTTCTTCACCAGTTCCAGCATCTGACGTGTGGTGCCCTTGACAGAAGCATCGGCCAGCAACTGGTCCACCGGGTCGGCTATCAAGGTGAGGGGCGTGCGGAAGTCGTGGGAGATGTTGGTAAAGAACACCAGCTTGGCGTGGGTGGCCTCCTCCAGTTCGTGGGACAACTGCTCCAATTGGTCCTTCTGCGCCTGGAGGGCTTGCTTCTGTTCCTCCAGCAGCGCCTTCTGCCGCAAGAGTTCACGGTTCTTCCGGCTCTTGAGCCTCAGCAGGCGATAGACGGCCACCAGCAGCGCAATCACCACCAGCAATCCCGTCAGACTGCCGAAGAGGATGACCCGCTGTGTGGCATACCGCTCCAGATACCGGGCCACGCGCCCCGTCAGCGTCTCAATCTTGCGGTCCAGGGCGGCGATATGTGCCGTCTGCAAGTGCATGATGGGCGCCGTCGTGCTGTCCACTACCGAAGTGTGCAGGTTCGTCTCGCGCTCGAAAGGCTGTCCCGTCAGGATGTGCATGGCCGTCTGCACCACCTCGTCGCCGCCCGTGGGATAAATGAAGGTGGCGCTCAGCCGACCCTCCAGCACACTCTCCAACCCATAGCTCTCGCCAGACAAGGCATCAGTACCGAAGAAGCGGATGGACTGCTCGCGTCCTTGGCGCACGGCTGCCTCGTAGGCCCCGTCCGCCATGCGGTCGTTATGCGCATAAAGAACGTCAAATTGAGGATAGACCTTGAGCAAGCTGTCCATCTTCGCCTCGGCCTGGCCGCGCAACCAGGCACCGTCCGCTACAGCCAACAGACGGATGCCGGGAAAGGCACGGATGGCGCGGGTGAATCCCTCGTGCCGCTCCATGGCGGGCGTGGAGCCGGCCAAGCCCGTTATCTCCACCACCGTCCCCAGCCCGTTCAGGCTGTTGGCGATGTAGTTGCCGATGGCATAGCCGATGCCGTCATTGTCGGCACCGATGTAGGCGGTATATTTGTCGGAAAGTATCTTGCGGTCCACCACGATGACGGGGATGCCGCGATCATAAGCCTCCTCCACGACGGGGGTGATGGGCTCCGCTTCGTTGGGCGAGACCACCAACAGGTCCACTCCTTCGTCCAGAAAGCGGCGGATGTCCCGCACCTGTTGCTTGCTGTCGTCCTTGGCCGTGCGGATGACGACTTGCAGGTCGCGATAGAACTCCGCCTCGCGCCTCATCTCGGCGTTCTGCTGGTGACGCCACTCGTCATCGCTGCACTGGGACACGCCAATGACGTAGCGCGGCCGCTCGGAGCGGCAAGACAGGAGGAAGAGACTGCTTACAAAGGCTATAGAAAGAATCAAATACTTCATGGCACTTGCATTTACAGGGTTATCGCCTGCAAATGTAAGAAAATAATAGAAAGCACGCGACAACAAAAGCCCATTATTATGCCATACACCCACAATTCACCATGCAAGAAAGGGTATCAGATACCCCTCATCAACAGTATCTGATACCCTTTGTCAACAGTATCTGATACCCTTGCCTGACAGTATCAGATACCCTTGGAACGACCTTACATCCCCGTCAGCTCACGCGGCAACACGGGCATCGCCCCATTCTGCGTGCAGACAAAGGCGGAGGTATAGACGGCCAGCTTGTGTGCCTCCTCCACGGGCATACCCTTCAGGATGCCGGAGACGAAGGCGGCAGTAAACGAATCGCCCGCGCCCACCGTGTCGGCCACCTGCACGCGCGGCGTCTCCTGGAAGTAGACCTTGCCGGGCGTGAATACGTAGCTGCCGTTGACGCCGCAAGTCAGGATGAGCATCTTCAGGTCGTACTTACCCAACAGTATCCAGCACTTGTCCTGCAGGTCTATGCCGGGATAGCCGAACATGCGGCTGATGGTCACCAGTTCCTCGTCGTTAATCTTCAGCACGTTGCACTTGCGCATAGACTGGCAGAGGACCTCCTTGCTGTAGAAGTTCTGGCGTAGGTTGATGTCGAATATCTTCAACTGCCCCTCTCCGTCGGGCATGGTGTCCAGGAAGCGGTTGATGGTCTCGCGCGACACCACGCTGCGCTGGGCTAGCGACCCGAAGCACACGGCGCGCGTCTGGCGGGCCAGTCCGTCCAATGACACGGTGTAGGGGATGTTATCCCACGCCACGCCTTCCTTGATGTCATAGCAGGGCACGCCGGCATCGTCCAGCGTCACCTGCACCGTCCCTGTAGGATAGGGCACGGTCTCCACCATGCCGTTCAGTCCTTTGTCGCGGAAGCTTTCCAAGATTTCCATGCCCAGCTTGTCCTCGCCCACGGCGCTGACAACGCGGCTGTCCAACCCGAACTGGGATACATGGTATGCAAAGTTGGCGGGCGCTCCGCCCAGTTTCTTTCCTTCGGGCAGCACGTCCCACAGTGCCTCGCCCATTCCTACTACGATATGATTCATGATATGTGGTGTTAAATGGTTTATAAATGAAAGTGTATATTTGTTGGCGATGGAGGGAACGCAAGGGACGCGAACGACGATGACGATTTTTTAGACGCGGATTGAGCGGATTGGGCGGATTATCTTTTTCGTGGATAACGGCCAAGTGAAAGAATAAAACTATAAATCCGCTTAATCCGCCAAATCCGCGTCTAAAAAATTCCCGCTTTCGCGTCGCCGCGTTCCCCAAGAAATCTGGGTCAAGCCCGCTTCAACCGCGAGGCATAGAAGACCAGGTACAACACGCCGACGGTCATCACCGCCACGGCGCCGCTCTGCCCCAGCCCGTCACTGGCAAAGCCCATCAGCAGGGGGAAGACCGTGCCGCCGAAGAGACCCATAATCATCAGGCCGGAAATCTCGTTCTTCTTCTGCGGCATGGCCAACAGGGCGTTGGAGAAGCAGATGGAGAAGACATTGCTGTTGCCGTAGCCTATGAGGGCGATGCAGGCGTAAATGACGTAGCGGGCGTCGGAGGCGAGCAAGCCCGCCATGGCCACGAGCATCATCCCCACGCTGACCCACAGGAACGATCGCGAACTGAAGCGGCTCAGGATGAACGTGCCGCTCAGGCAGCCCAAGGTACGGAAGATGAAGTACAAGCTCGTGGCCCACGAAGCCTCGTCGAGCGTCAGTTCCAGACGCTCCATCAGGAGCTTGGGCGCGGTGGTGTTGGTGCCCACATCGATGCCCACGTGGCACATGATGCCCAGGAAGCACAGCAGGATGAACGGATTGCCCAACAGGCGGAAGCAGTCCGCGAATCCGGAAGCGCGGTCGGGCTGCTCTTCCTCAATCTGCGTGGCGCCCAGCCACAGGATGGCAATCACGGCAATCACCATATAGACCGGGAAGAGCACGCGCCATTCCAGCCCCAGGTCGGGGATAGCGTGCGTGGCGCCCCACATGGCAATGTACGGGGCCAGGAACGAGGCAATGGCCTTGACAAACTGCCCGAACGTCAGCGACGAGGCCAGTTTGTTGCCCGTGATGACATTGCTCAACAACGGATTGAGCGAGGTCTGCATCAGCGCATTGCCGATGCCCAGCAGGGAGAACGAGCAGAGCATCAGCCCGTAGCTGTCGCCGAAGATAGGCAGCAAGAGGGAGACGGCGGTCACGGCAAGGCTCAGCAAGACGGTCTTGCGCCGTCCGATGCGGTTCATCAGTACGCCCGTGGGCACGCTGAAGATGAGGAACCAGAAGAAGACCAACGAGGGGAAGATGTTGGCCTGCGCGTCCGAGAGGCCCAGGTCTTCCTTGACGTAATTGGACGCGATGCCCACCAGGTCCACAAAGCCCATGGCGAAGAAGCAGAGCATGACGGGCAGGAGTTTGGAGATATGATTGTTGTTATTCATAAAGGTAGAAGTGTTTGATAAGAATTATCGGTGGATGTAGGGGCGGGGCTTGCCCCCGCCCTATAGTCGGGCTTGCCTGAACCTTATAGTTGGGCGACCGCAAGGGTCGCCCCTACAGAGGCGGACGCATAGCCCATGAATTTACCGGATGCGATGCACCTTCATCGTCTTTACCGAGAACGAGCCGCGCCATGTCTCGAACGTCAGCGTATTGTACGGCTCGGAGGGGAAGACGCAGTTGGTCATCACGAACTTGCCGCCGTCGCCGAAAGCCTCGATACTGGAGCGGTCCACGAAGAGGCGAAGGCGGATGTGGTCCGTGTCGGCGGCGGGGGCGACGGTCATGGCGGGGAACTCCGGGCTGAAGTCTGTCAAGCCGCTCTCGCTGCGCTCCATCACGAACTGGTGGCGTGCCACGTCGTAGTGCAGGTGTACCTTCTCGCCCTTGGCGTTGGAGAGGGTCAGGATGATGCGTTCCGAACCGCTGTTCTTCAGTTCGAGTTCAATCTCGTAGGCACCCGTGTTGTCCTCCAGCAGCGAAGGTATCTCATAGCTGTCGCTGACGCGGAAGGAGGGGAAGTTGCGGGTGTCCGCACGGGCAGCCTCCATCTCGGGCGACGGGGCGCAGCGCAGGAGCAGTTCGCCGTCCTGGCGATAGAGAGAGAGGTCGCGGGCAATGGTGTTGGCGCCCCGGTATTGCAGCGTGGGCAGCACGCCCTGGTATTGCCAGTTGCTCATCCAGCCGAGGGCGATGACGCGTCCGTCCGGTGCATTGCTGAAGGTGACGGTGGCGTAGTGGTCCTTGCCCCAGTCCATCCACTTGGTGCGGGTGGGGGACTCGTTCGTGAACTTCTTGCCATTGAACGTGCCGACGAAGTATTGCGCCGCGTTGCCTCCGAAGGGGCCTCCGGGATTGATGTTGCAGATGAGCACCCAACGCTTCTCGCGAGTGCCCTCGACGGGCAGTTCAAAAAGGTCGGGACACTCCCACACGCCACCGTGCGCGCCCTGGTTGCGGCCGAAAGAGCTTTCGTACTTCCACTCCTTGAGGTTGCGGGAGGAGTAAATCTCCATCTCCTGCCCGGCGGCGAGTATCATCACCCAGTGCCGCCCCGGCGCGTACCAGAAGACCTTCGGGTCGCGGAAGTCACGCTTCTGGGAAGTCAGGATGGGATTGTCGGCATACTTGGTGAAGGTGCGTCCGCCGTCCGTGCTGTAGGCCAGGCTCTGCGACTGGCTGTCGCCCCAGGGCGAGGGTTTGGCGGAGGTGTAGAAGGCAACCACCGCGCCCGCGCCGAAGCCGGCGGTGTTGTCCGTGTCCACGACGGCAGAGCCGCTGAAGATGGTGCCCAGTGCGTCGGGCAGGATGGGCGTGCCCTGATACGTCCAGTGAACAAGGTCCGTGCTGGTGCTGTGCCCCCACGTCATATTGCCCCACGTGGACCCGTAGGGATTGTGCTGGAAGTAGAGGTGCCATGTGCCGTCCAGGTAGAACATCCCATTGGGGTCGTTCATCCAGCCGTAGACCGGCGTATGGTGGTAGAGGGGACGGAACTTCTCGCGGTTCTTGGTGTCGAAGGTGTCGGACAGCTTCATCTTCTTCCAGCAGAGGGCATCGGCGGGCAAGCCTTGTACCTCGACGGTGATGTCCCCGTCCACGGCAGCGGAGAGGTCCAGCGGCACATAGTAATCCACGCGTTCGCGGGCCAGGCGGACGTTGATGCCCTCGCGGATGTAGTGGTTGTCGCTCCCGATGAGGTAGACCTTGGCCTCGGGGGCATTGTCCTGCACGGGCAGGAGGAGGTACTTCGCCGCGTCTTGCACGGCAATGAGGTTTTGCTCGCTGGCCAGGTGGCGCACGGAGAATTGGGGATTATTGTCGGCCCAGGCCATCGGGGCGGTGCCGAGCAGCAGGGCCAGGCTGAACGCGCGGGCCGAGCGGAGAAGGTTGTTCTTATAGGTTGTCATACGATGTAAAGTTTGATAGGGTTTTACAAATTAATCTTCATCTGTCTCTAAAGGTGTCCCGTCCACCCGTCACAGGCGGGCGGGACCGGATTTATCAATCTGCACTTATCCTATTGAAATACTGAAAACGGAGGATTATTCATATCCCTTGTTCTGCGTGTACAGGCCGGGGATGTAGAACATTTGGTTGTACGGTATGGGGAAATACTCGTTCTTGCCCGGGGTGTAATGGGCGTCCTTGTAGTATTCCGCATACGTCTGCCCCTGGAATACGTCTTGCTGCTCGCTGGCGAAGAAGGCGTTCAGCGTCTGGCTGGCAATGCCCCATCGGCGCAGGTCGAAGTAGCGCTCGTTCTCCATGGCCATCTCCAGGCGGGTTTCCCACTGCACACATTCACGGGCTTGTTCCTTGGTGCTGAAGTAGGTGGCGGGATAGAGGGCAATCTGGCACTGGTCGGCGGCATAGGCGATATGCTTGTCAATGGAATTGGCTGCGCGCTGACGGATATCGTTGACGATGGTGCGGGCTTCGTCCAGACGTCCCAATTCCACCAGTGCCTCGGCACGCATCAGCATCACGTCCGTGTAGCGCAGGACATAATCCGTAGTGGCAAAAGCCTGCCAGCTGCCGTTGTAAATCTCGCCCTGTGAACGTTGCGGCTGCTCCTTCAGCGAGGTATAATAGCCATATACGTTGGGGGTGCGGGAATTGGCCGTGGTCAACGTGTATTCTTCCTCGTACTTGAAGGGGAAGGTCGGCATGCCCACGGTGTGGAACAAGCGCGGATCCCACTTCTGCGCGGTCGGCTGGCCATTGACGGGATAATCAATCTTGTCGTTGAAGTGATCGAACATCGGCAGGCCGTTCTCGGTCTTGAAGGCGTTGACCAGATTCTGCGAAGGCTTGTGGCAATCCCATCCGCAACTCCAGATGCCCCACGCACCGTTCAGCATGATGGACCAGTTGGCGCGGCCATAGCTCGTGTTGTCCTCGGTGTATTGCGAGGTCTGCACGGCAAAGATGGATTCCTTGCTGTTCTTGTTCTCCGGCAGGAAGATGTCGCCGTAGTCCTCCAGGTAGCCGTATTGCGAGTTCACCACATCGTCCGTATAGTCCACAACGCGCTGCATATAGTCCTGGTTGACGTGCTCCGGGCCGGTGGTGGCTTCATAGCCGTCGCCCCAAGCCATATCCAAGTAGCACTTGGCCAAGTAGGCGGCAGCGGCAATCTTGTTCACGCGGCCACCGTCTGCCTGCGTGGCGGGCAGGACATCGTAGGCCGTCTGGAAGTCGGCGATGACTTTCTCCATCAGCTCCTTGTGGGAGAACTGCGTGTTGGATATCTGCTCGACGGTATTGTTCGAGAAAGCAACCTCGTCAATCCAAGGCACCTGATACCAGACCGTCAGCAGTTTGTAATAGAAGTGCGCACGGAGGAAACGCACCTCGGCCTCACGCTGGGCGGCCACCTCGGCTCCCAAGACTTGTGTTCCGTTCTGCTGCAAGGACACCAAGGCACGGTTGCAGCGGGAAATAGCGCAATAAAGACGGTACCAAAGTTCGTCCGCATGGTCCGGATTACGCGAAGACAGTGAAGACCAGATCTCCAAGTGGTGGTAGTTGGTATCGCCCGTGCCCCACCCGCCTTTCAGGCAGTCATCGGAGGTCAGGTCGCCATACGGCCAAAGGTTGAAGGGATAGGTGTACCAGCAGTCGCCCAACATGGCGTAGGCAGCCGTCACCATTTCTTCCGGATAGGAGAATGCGGTGTCTTCGTCAATCACCGCCGTCGGCTGGTAGTCCAGGAAGTCGTCGCAGCTCGTCAAGCTCAGTCCGCACGCTCCGAAGGCGCAAGCGGTCAGTAAGGTATATATCTTTTTCATCGTAGTCTTGTTTTAGAAGTTATTAAATAAGGTGTAAGGTTAGAAGCCAATCTGTACGCCGAAAGATACGGAGGTAGCCAGCGGGTAGTTCCAATCCGGGTTTTCCGGGTCTGTGCAGGTCAGGCTCTTGCTCTTGATGGTCAGCAGGTTCTGGCCCGATAGGTAGACGCGGGCATTGGTCATCTTCAGCTTAGAGAGGATGTTGCTCGGCAAGGAGTAGCCCACTTGCAGGTTGCGGAGTTTCAGGTAGGAGCCGTTCTCCACGAAGTAGCTCGATGCGCGTCCCTCGTCGGCGGTGTTCATCGTGCTCAGCGCTGGGATGGTAGAAGAGGTGTTGGCCGTCGTCCAAGCTTCCAGCACGCGCTCGCCCTTGTTGGAGCCGGGGTCGTTCACTGCCCAGAAGTCGGTCTGGAACTTCTGGTTGTTGTACACGTCCTTGTCGCAAACGCCCTGCCAGAACATGCTCAGATCGAAGTTCTTGTAGGTCAACGCGATGTTCAGGCCGTAAGAGAACTTGGGCACGGGGTTGTATATCCACGTCTGGTCGGCATCGGTGATGGAGCCATTGCCGTCCAGGTCGGCATACTTCAAGCCACCCACACGGGCATTGGCTTGTCCCGAAGCATCCACCTCTGCCTGATTCTGGAAAATGCCGTTGGCGACATAGCCTACAATAGAGCCGTAAGGTTGGCGCGACTGCACCAGGTTCTCCGTCGTGGTGTGGGCATACGAACCGGTCGTCGTGGAGGGCAGGTAGGTCACACGGTTGCGGAAGAAGTCGGCATTGGCATTGATGTCGATGCCCAGCCCGCAAGCCAGTTCTTTGCGATAACCTAGGCTGAACTCCATACCCCAGTTGCGCAGCGAGGGACCATTCAACCAGGAAGCGCCGCCCTCACCCAAGGCTCCCAAATAGGCGGGCGAGATGAGCATATCGTCCACATCCTTCACGTAGCCATCAATGCTGCCATACAGCGAGCCGTGGAACAGGGTGAAGTCCGTACCTACGTTGAACTGCTCGGCTGATTCCCATTTCAGATCGGGATTGGCCAACTGCGTGGCGCGATACCCCGAGGGGAAGAGACCGCTGCCTTGCAGAAAGAGGTCGTAGGCCGTCGATGTGACGCGGTCCAAACCGTAGTCGGCCACATACAAGCCGAACTGCGCGTTGTTGTCAATGGCTTGGTTACCGGTACGTCCCCAAGACACGCGGATTTTCCAGTCGTCCATCCAGTCCTTCTCCAACAATTTGGAGATGCGGAAGCCCAACGTCGCTGCGGGGAAGGTACCCCAGCGGTTGTCCTTGCCGAAGCGTGAAGAGCCGTCGCGACGGATGGTAAACGAAGCCAGCACCAGGTCGTCATAGTTATAGTCAACTTTGCCAAAGAAGGAGGCCAAGCGGTAGCCTACCTTGGCACCGGTGTTGCGCATCGTGCCTGTGGCAGCGTTGGGCCACATATAGTCGGGGGTCTCAATGGCATATTCCTCGGAATAGGCGGAGAAGTCCACCACAGTCTGCTTGTTCAGCTCGGCGCCTAGCAAGACGGTGAAGTTATGCTTGTCGGCTACCTTGAAAGCGTAGTTCGCGGTATTGGACCACGTCCAGTTGACCTCGTTGTTGTGCGAAAGGGTGGTCTTGGCAATGTCGTTGTTCACGATGTCCGAGTGGTAAGTATATCCCTTCGAGTTGATGAAGGAACTGTAATAATCAATGCCAAAGCTCGAACGGAAAGTAAAGCCTGCGAACGGCTTGACGTCCACGTACGCATTGCCGAAGAGGCGCCAATAGTCCAAGCTATTGTCCTTGTTGTGATAAGCCTCGCGCAACGGATTCTGGCGGTCGCTCATGCTGCCCACGGGGCCGGAAAAGGTCTTGCCATCCTCCTCGTAGACAGGAACGATGGGCGACATCTTCAGGGCATTCTCCATCGGGGCCACGTCCACCTGGCTGGTATAGGTGACGGTGAAGTTCTCTCCCACCGTGAGGTACTTGTTGATGTTATACGAAGAGTTCATACGGGCCGATATGTTCTGGAAGTCCGTGTACTTGATGATACCGTTGTTCTTTTTATATCCCAAAGAAAACATCGTGGACGATTTGTCGCTGGCTTTCGAGACGGACACATCGTAATTCTGTGCGAAGCCCGTGCGGGTGATGGCATCCAGCCAGTCCGTGTCGGAGTAGCGCATCGTGCGGTTCTGGTTGATATAGCCGTCATAGAGGCCGTTCACCGTATAATCTACATAGCTGCTCGTGGCGGGATTCCACACCGTGATGGGCGTGCCGTTGGCCGCGTTCAGGTTCAGGCCGTAGTTGCTGGCGTAGGCCACCGGGTCCAACCCATCGTTCAGGGCAGCCTGAGCCATGGCGGTGGCATATCCGCTCGCATTCAGCAGTTTCATCATAGACTGGGACGTGTAGAACTGGGCCGTCAGGTTGGCAGAGAAATCCACCTTGATCTTGTCGCCTTTCTTGCCCTGCTTGGTCGTGATGATGATGACGCCGTTCGAGGCACGCGAACCGTAGATGGAGGCGGATGCAGCATCCTTCAGCACCTGCATGCTCTCGATGTCACTTGCGTTCAACGAGTTCAAGGCGCGTGTCGTGGGCACGCCGTCCACAATGTACAACGGGTCTTGTGAAGAATTGAACGAACCGATACCACGGATGCGGACCGTGCCCACGCCGCTCGGCGAACCGTTGGCCGTAATCGTCATGCCCGGCACCTTGCCTTGCAGGGCGCGCATCGGGTCGGGGTCGGAAATGGTCTGCAATTCATCCACCGATACCACGCTGACCGAGCCGGTCAGGTCCGCCTTACGCTGCGTGGAATAGCCCGTCACCACCACCTCGTCCAGCATCTCGTTGTCCTCCTCCATCGCAATCTCCAGCGTGGGAGCCGCCTTCACCGTCACAGGCTTATACCCTATATAGGATATGGTAATCTGTGCATCGGGCGACACGGAGAGGGTAAACTTGCCGTCAAAGTCCGTGATGACGCCGTTCTGGGTGCCCGCCTCCACCACGGAGGCACCGATGATGGTCTCGCCAGTCGCCTTGTCGACGACCGTTCCTGTCACTTGCATCTGCTGGGCCATGGCCGTCAGCCCCGCCAGCAGCAGCACCGCGAGGGTGCAAATCCTTAGTCTGATGTCTTTCATCATAGCTGTGTTTTTAAAAGTTTACGTATAAGATTGATCATTCTCACCACATCCTCGCCGAGGACGTTTTTCACCGGCAAAGGTAGGGAGAAGGGCGTCACAAGGCTGTAACGCATGTTTCAAAGGCTTGTAAATTTGATACATGTAACAAAAGTAACAGGTTTTGTATCAAAATTACAAGCCAAAGATAGGGATTCCCGCAATTAAAACATACATTTCCAGGCTGGAAATATACATTTATAGGCTGGAAATAGAGTTTTCTCCTAACTTCGGAACTTATTCCGGCTGTTTCGGAAAACTTTTAAGCGGGTTCAGGAACTTTTTCGGCGGGCTTGGCGGGGTTAATTCCGATACAATGTGTATCTTTGTGCAAATTTAATAGACAAGAGCAATGAGAGCAACTATTTCTTTAGACAGCCTATGGGCAACCATACAGTCCCTCTCGTTCAATAACCGGAAGTGGCTGGCCGACAAATTGCAGGAGAACCTCCGCGAAGAAGAAACGGAATATATCAGCAAGGAAGAAATCCTGGCGGGAATAGACGCGGGACTAAAGGACCTGAAATTAATGAGAGAAGGCAAATTGAACGTCATATCTGCGGAAGAATTCTTAGAAGAACTGAGAAATGAAAATAAACATCAAGCCATTGCCGACGTTCATGCGTGAAGCCAAACGCCTGGGGAAACATTATGCCTCCTTCGTGGATGATTATGCCCGCCTGCTCGAAGAACTTCATGCCAACCCCACCCTCGGCACCGACCTGGGAGGAGGTTTGCGCAAAATCCGTATGCGCATTGCCTCGAAAGGACGGGGAAAGAGCGGCGGGGCAAGGGTCATATCTCTCAGCGTCATCCTCTCTGTGGAGGAGGCTGAGATTGATTTGCTTTATATTTATGATAAGACCGAACGAGACAGCATCTCCAAGGCAGAAATAGAAGAACTGCTGAAGAAAAACGGACTGAAATAAGAATTGCACGGACAAAACGTGCTTACTCCACATTTTTATACTACCTTTGCCCAAAAATCACTATTAAACACAATAAACTTACCAAATGATGAAAAAATCCGTACTTATCGCCGCGCTGGGCCTGATGTCCCTCTCCGCGGTTGCTCAAGACGCCCCGAAGAACGAGGGCTTCGTCTTCACCACAGTGAAAGAAAACCCCATTACCAGCATCAAGGACCAGCACCGTTCGAGCACGTGCTGGAGCTTCTCCAGCCTCAGCTTCCTGGAGGCCGAACTGCTCCGCATGGGCAAGGGGACGTATGACTTCTCCGAGATGTTCGTCGTACACCACACGATGGTGGACCGCGCCGTCAACTACGTGCGCTACCACGGTGATGCTCCCTTCGGCCCCGGCGGCAGCTTCTACGACGTGATGTACTGCCTGAAGAACTACGGCCTGGTGCCGCAGGAAGCCATGCCCGGCATCATGTACGGCGACTCCCTGCCCGTGCACACCGAGCTGGACGCCGTGGCCACCGCCTACGTGCAGGCCATCGGCAAGGGCCGCTTCAGCAAGCTGACGCCCGTGTGGAAGAACGGCATCAGCGCCATCTATGACACCTATCTGGGCAAGTATCCTGAAACCTTCACCTACGAGGGCAAGGAATACACCCCGAAGAGCTTCGGCGAATCGCTGGGCATCAACCCGGACGACTATGTGTCGCTGACCTCGTACACGCACCATCCGTTCTACACGCAGTTCGCCATCGAAATCCAGGACAACTGGCGCAACGCCCTGTCCTACAACCTGCCGCTGGACGAGCTGATGGCCGTGATGGACAACGCCGTCAAGACGGGTTACACCTTTGCCTGGGGCAGCGACGTCAGCGAGCAGGGCTTCACCCGCGACGGTGTGGCCGTGATGCCCGACGCAGCCCGCGCCTCCGAACTGTCCGGCAGCGACATGGCCCGCTGGACCGGCCTGACCGCCGCCGACAAGCGCAAGGAACTGACCTCGAAGCCCATGCCCGAAATGGAAATCACGCAGGAGATGCGCCAAACGGCCTTCGACAACTGGGAGACGACGGACGACCACGGCATGGTGATCTTCGGCATCGCCAAGGACCAAAACGGCAAGGAATACTTCATGGTGAAGAACTCCTGGGGCTTGAGCGGCAAATACAACGGCATCTGGTATGCCTCGAAAGCCTTCGTGGCCTACAAGACGATGAACATCCTGGTGCACAAAGACGCCCTGCCCAAGGACATCAAGAAGAAACTGGGACTGAAGTAATACTGAGGAACAAGGATTAAAAGCCAGGGATTGGCAACGGCACAGAAAAGGCCGGCGCCAGTCCCTGATTTTTTATGTCACGCATTGCTCTTTCGATAGCTGCACACCGCCCACGCATTCAGCACCCCGGCAAAGCCGCAAAGCCAGCCGAACTGGGGCCACAAGTCTGCCAGGCTGCTGCCCTTGAGGTAGACCAGGCGCATCACCTGGGCAAAATACTGCACGGGGTTGACCGCCGTGAGCCGCTGCATCCACACGGGCATACTCTCTACCGGCGTGAACAGGCCGGAAGTGAGCATCATCAGGATGAGGAAGAAGAACATGACAAACATGGCCTGCTGCATGGTGTGCGAGTAGTTGGAAACGACCATGCCGATGCCGCTGGTGACCAGCACATACACCGCCGTGAAGAGCAGGATAGTCCCCAGGCTGCCCACGGGCGCAATGCCGTGCACCGCCCACCCGAAAGCCATGCCGAAGCCCAGGGCAATGAAACCGATAACCCAGTTGGGCACCAGCTTGGAGAGGATGAGCAGCGAACGGGGCACGGGCGAGACGTTGAGCTGCTCGATGGTGCCCACCTCCTTCTCGCCCACCGTGTTGAGCGCGGTGAAGGCACAGCCGAGCAGCGTCAGCAGAATCACAATCAACCCGGGCACCATGAAGACCTTGTAGTCCAGCGTGGGGTTGAAGCGGTAGCGCACTTGCGTGCTGAACGCGGGTAGCCCGGAGGCCGACAGCATGACCGCCCCACCCATGTCCTCGCGCAACTCACGGCCAAAGTCCGCCACCACCGCCGAGAGGTATTGCGTGCCCAGCCCGCCGCGGATGCCGTCCACCGAGTTGGCGGAAATCATCACCCGGGCCGCCCCCCCGTGCTGCAAGTCGCTTTCGAAGTCCGGCGGTATCTCCAGTATCAGGTCCGCATCGCCCTTCTCCACCTCGTGCAGGGCTTCGCCATAGGCCGGGGCTGCAACAGCCAAGCGGAAATAGCCGGACTGGGCAGCCTTCTGCACCAGGCGGGCGGAAGACGTAGTGTGGTCGTGGTCCACGACGGCCAGTTTTACGTCGGCCACTTCCTGGTTCGTGACGTAGGGAAACACGACTATCGTCATCAGCGGCAGCACGACAATCAGCTTCGACAAGAACTTGTTGCGAAGGATTTGCTTGAATTCTTTTTCCAACAGGTATTTCAACATATCAACTCAATCTAACATGAAACTTCTTCAACGCCACCGCCGCCAGCACCACCGCCATCAGGGCAATGATGCCCAGCTCCTGGACGAAACAATCCACGCCCACGCCTTCTATCATAATCTTCCGCACGGCGGAGATGTACCAACGGGCGGGGATGAAGTCGGGTATCCAGCGCAGGGCGGCAGGCATACTCTCGATGGGGAATATCAGCCCGGAGAAGATGAGCGTGGGCATCATCAGCCCGATGCCAGAGACGAGCAACGCCGCCATCTGCGAACTGACCAGCGTGGATATCAGCAAGCCCAATGCCAAGGCCACCAGCACAAACAGCGCGGACACCACCGTCAGCCAGCACAGGCTGCCCCGGATGGGCACGCCCATCACCAGCACGGCCAGCAGGAGAATGGTGGCGATGTTGGCGGCGGAGAGCACGAAGTAGGGCGTCGCCTTGGCAAGGATGATTTGCAGGGGACGCATGGGTGAAGCCAGCAGCACTTCCATCGTGCCCGTCTCCTTCTCGCGGACAATGGCCACGCTGGTCATCATGGCGCAGATGAGCATCAGCACGACGCCCATCACGCCGGGCACGAAGTTGTAGGCGCTCTCCATCTGCGGGTTGTAGAGCATCCGGGTCTCCACGGCTATCTGCATGGGGACGCGGTGCTGTCCCATCAGTTCCGCCTGGCAGGAAGCCAGCACACCCTGGGCGTAGGCCGTCATCATGGAAGCCTGGTTGGGATCGGTGCCATCGGCAATGAGCTGGACGGCCGCCCCGCCGCGCAGCAGGTCGTCGGCAAAGTGTTCGCTGAAGACCAGCACCAGGCCGGCGTCGCCCTCCTGGAAGACACGGTGTATGTCGTCCGGCCCTTCCAGGTCTCTTACCACGGTGAAGTATGCGCTGGCCCGGAAACGCTCGGCAATGCGCAGCGTCACGTCGTCCTTCGAAGGGTCGTAGAACGCCACCCGCGCGTCGTTCAGCTCCGTCTTGATGGCATAGCCCAGCAGGAGCACGAGCATCAGGGGCATCCCCAGGAGGATGAGCAGCGTCCGCCGGTCGCGGAAGATTTGGCGGAACTCTTTGAGGACAAAGGAAAGGAACGGTTTCATGGCCGCGTGGCCCTCCTTGCCAGTTGTTGGAACACGTCGTCCATGCTCTCCGCCCGGTATTGCGCACGGAGGTTCTTCGGCGAGTCCAAGGCTTCGATGCGTCCGTCCACCATGATGGAGACTCGGTCGCAATATTCGGCCTCGTCCATGTAGTGCGTGGTGACGAAGACGGTGATGCCCCGGTCGGCGGCGCGGTAGATAAGCTCCCAGAAGCGTCGGCGGGTCACGGGGTCCACGCCCCCCGTAGGCTCATCGAGGAAGACGACCCTCGGCTCGTGGAAGATGGAGACTGAGAAAGCCAGCTTCTGCTTCCAGCCCAAGGGAAGAGCGCGGACCAGCGTGTTGCGCTCGGCCTCGAAGCCCAGTTCGCGGAGCATCTCGTCGGTCTTGCGGGCAATGTCCCGCTCCTTCAGGCCGTAGATGCCGCCGAAGAGGCGCAGGTTCTCCCACACCTTCAAGTCCTCGTAGAGGGAGAACTTTTGGCTCATGTAACCGATGTGCCGCTTCACCTGTTCGGACTGGGCGGCGATGTCGAAGCCCGCCACCATGCCCGTGCCTGACGTGGGCTTGCTCAGCCCGCACAGCATCCGCATGGCAGTGGTCTTTCCCGCCCCGTTGGCGCCGAGGAAGCCGAATATCTCGCCCGGACGCACCGAGAAGGAGATGTGGTCCACGGCGGTGAAGGTGCCGAAGCGTTTGGTCAGCCCTTCCACGGCTATTACCTTATTATATACGTCCTTGTTCATCGTGCTTGTTCATTAAGGACATGAAACAATCTTCTATCGTGGCAGCTATGGGGCGGACGCCGACGTCCCGGTGCCCCCTGCCTTCCAGGTAAGCGGCCACGTCTTCGGGACGCACCTCCTCGCGCACCGTGGCGTGGCAGCAAGCGCCGAAGGAAAACGAAGCCTTGACCAAGGGACACGCCCGGAGGTCGGCGAGCAAGGCGTGCATCCGGGCTGCCTGCACGGCAAAGAGCGGGTCAGGATAACGTGCCACGATGCCCTGCGGCGTGTCTACCTCCAGGAAGCGGCCACCCTGGATGAGGGCGATGCGGTCGCAGAGGTTTGCCTCGTCCATGTAGGGCGTGGAGACGAGGATGGTGATGCCCTGCTCCCTGAGGCGGAGCAGCATCCCCCAGAACTCCTTGCGCGAGACGGGGTCCACGCCCGTAGTGGGTTCGTCCAGGAAGAGCACTTCGGGCTTGTGGATGAGGGCGCAGCTCAGGGCCAGCTTCTGCTTCATGCCGCCGGAGAGCTTCCCCGCCAAGCGGTGCTTGAAAGGCTCTATCTGCCGGTAGATGTCCGCTATCAAGTGGTAGTTCTCGCGGATGGTGGTGCCGAAGACGGTGGCAAAGAACTGCAGGTTCTCCTCCACGGTGAGGTCCTGGTAGAGGGAGAACTTGCCGGGCATGTAGCCGATGCGCCGGCGGATGGCGCGATAGTCCCGCACCACGTCCCGCCCACCGACGGTAGCCGTGCCCTCGTCCGGCAGCATCAGGGTGGCGAGGATGCGGAAGAGGGTGGTCTTCCCCGCCCCGTCCGGCCCGATGATGCCGTAGAGTTCGCCCGGCTCCACGGTGAAGGTCAAGCCGTCCAATGCCTGCACGTTGCCGTAGGCTTTACGGAGTGAGTTTGCCGCTACTGCTTTCATTCTCCATTCAGTTTGAGTTCCCCGTACATGCCCCGCTTGATATAGCCGTCGTTCTTCACCGCCACCTTGACGGCATAGACCAGGTTGGCCCGCTCATCGCGCGTCTGGATGGTCTTGGGGGTGAACTCGGCCTGGTCGGATATCCAGGTGACAGTGCCGGGATACTCGCGCCGGTCCTCCTCGCCCATGTCGGCAAAGACGCGGACGGACTGGCCTATCTTCAGCGTGGTGAGTTGCGGGGCGGTGATGTAGGCGCGGAGATACATCTTCTCCAGGTTGCCCACCTTGAAGAGGGCGCGGCCCTGGGCGGCCAGCTCGCCCGGCTCGGCATACTTGGCCAGGACGGTGCCCGTGGCGGGGCTGGTGATGACGCACTTGCGTATCCGGTCTTCCACCTGGGCTATCTGCGCTTCCAGCATCCGCACCTGCCCGCCCACGCTCCGGTTGCCCTTCTCCAGGGTCTCGGTCTGTGCGGCCAGTTGTTTCTCCAATACGGCCAGGCGGGCATTGATGTCGTCCAGTTGCTTGCGGTTGGCGGCGTTGGCCTGCAAGAGGTTTTCATACCGTTTCTGCTCCCGCCTCTGGGTGGCAATCTGCTCGCGCAAGGAGGCAATCTGGCGGTTCACGTCATAGCGGCGGCTGTCCGTGGCCTGGAGGCTGCCCAGCAGTTCCTCGCGCTTCAGGCTTAGCTGGAGGGTGTCGATGTAGCCCACGGCCTGACCCGCCTGGAGGGTCTGGCCTTCGCGGAGGTCGAATAGCTTGATTTCGCCCGCACCTTGGGCGGAGACGGTGATTTCGGTGGTCTCGAAGACGCCCGTGGCGTCGAAGCCGGAGTCTCCTCCCCGGCACGAAGCCAGTAGGAGAGCGGCGCTCAGGGCATAAAAGATAGTTTTCATCATAGTTGTATTAGTGGATGTTTATGGGTGATATTTGGCGCGGATTACGCGGATTTCACGGATTAAGTCTTATCATAAAGTTATGAATGCCAAGTGTTTCACAAATAATATATCCGTGAAATCCGCGTAATCCGCGCCTAAATTAAATTCTGTTTATTCCTCATTCGTCGCATACTTCCGTCCATAAACCGCCAGCAGCATCTCCAGTTCGTGCTGGGCTTTGGCGAGGATTGCCGCCTGCTCGGCGTGGATGTCGCGCGTCAGGTCGGTACCGCTGAGGGTGCCGTTGGCCATCTTCGCTTCGGAGGCCTGGCGCACGGAGCGGCGCAGGGCGATGATTTCGTCGTCATACTTCAGTTGCTCCACGTAGCGGTCGATGGTGGCATTGTGTTGCTCCACCTCAAGAGCGGTGTTGAACAGGAAGGTCTCACGTTGTGCCTCCACGGATTGGATGCCGGTCCGTATCTTCAGGCGGTCGTTCTTCTTCGTCCAGAAGTTGCTGATGTTCCACGAAAGGCGCACGCCGGCCAGGCCGTAAAGCTGGAATTTGTTCTCGAACATGTCCAACCCCGGCTTGCCATACCCGCCCGTGGCGAAAAGCGAAAGGCGGGGCATCAGTCCGGCGGTAATGCCGGTGTCCTGCGCACGGAGATTACGGATTTGCGCCTCAAAGAGGGCTAACTCCGGGCGTTGGTTCCGCGAAACATTGGGGCGGTCTCCGCGAGGCTTTTCCAGCGTCACGCCTTCGCGAAGCTCCTGCCCGATGAAGCGGGAGAGCATCGCCACATAGGCGCGGCGGGCGTGGCGGAGCTGCACCTCGTCCTGCCGGGCTTTGAGCAGCTCGACGCGGAGGGCATCGTAATCCGCCTGGTTGGCTATGCCATTATTGATATAGGAAGCCACTTGGTCGAGGTGACGCCGTAGCTCGTCCTGCAACACCCGGCTCTGGCGGAGGCGGGCATCGCTCAGGAGGATGCCGAAGTAGAGCTGGTTCACCCGGTCGCGCAAGGCGTAGAGGCTGACGTCCAGGTCGCGTTGCTCCACCTCGGCCTGCGTGCGGATGGAGCTGCGCCGCGAGCGGATGGCTCCACCGTCCCAAATCGTCTGGCTGAGCGAGAGTTCCGCCTTGTACTGGTCTTGGCTCAACGTGGGTATCTCCACGCCCGTGAAGCCAAGGGCGTCCAGGTCGATGGGGATACGGGTCACGTCGCTCTGATACGTGGCCTGCGCCGAGAAGGCCAGTTGGGGCAGGTAGCCACGCGCGGCGTTCTCCAGGTTATACTCCCGCGTCTTCTCTATCAGGCCGTATTGCCGGATGAGGGGGTAGTTGGCCCGCGCCTGGCGGTAGCACTCCTCCAAGGTGAGTTGCGCCCCGGCGGGAAGCCATGCGCCGAGGAACAGGATGATAAGGAAGGTCTTGGTTCTCATTGTTTATCGGATTAAAGCGTGATTGTCATCGTTGTTCGACAGTCCTGTCGATGCAGGGGTAAAAAAACAAGTCAAGGCCGCAAAGCCTCCATCATCAATTGCATGTTATGCTCCCGGTAAGTCTCCTGAAGGCGCTCCACAATGCCCTTGTCCAACTCGTGCACGTCGCGGCAAATGGAGATGGCGGAAAGGGACGAGGCATCGATGGTGACCAGCAACATCATGAAGTCCATAAAGGAAATGGGGCGTACGGCACCCTTGGCAATCTCGGCCTCCAGCAGCTCTTTCATGCGGGCCAACTGGCGGGGCACGGCCTTCTCCAGCACTTCCAGGAACATTTCCCGGTTCTTCTTGTTGGCCAGGATTTCCGTCAGGACAAAGTAAGGCATCTTGGGATTCTGCGACCAGAAGTAACGGTCGCGGGCATCGCGCAGACGGCGCAGCACTTCCTCGAACGACAGGGCTTCATTGAACAAATCTTCGTAGGCGGGAAGCATCACCTGCACCTTCTTCATAAAGATGATCAGGAAAAGGTTCTCCTTGCTCCGGTAATAGTAGTGCAGCATGGAGTGCGCCACCCCTGCCCTGCGGGCAATGGAGAGCATCTTGGTGTTGGCATAGCCCTTCTCCAGGAACTCGGCCTCGGCGGCTTCGAGGATGGCTTTCTCGGTGTTCTGTTCGTTGTTCTTCATCACTTTACGTGCTTCGTCAATAGTGTTCGACAAAATTGTCGATGCAAAGGTAGCACAATCTTTGGAACAGACAAGGGGAAGCAGATGAATTAACCTTTATTCACCTCAGATTTTAGCCCATATTTATACGGAAAACAACCAAAGCTATTGTGCATATCTGGAAAATCCCTTACCTTTGTCCCCGAAAAACAGCTTGAAACAAAAACAAGCAACAAGGGGTAATTATTAAACTTACAAACAACATGAGAATCAAACCTTACCTGCAATCCTTGGGATGCGCGGTGCTGCTGCTGGCATCGTGCACAGACGATGCGCTGGATAATGGCGCGAACAACGGACAAAATCCTGAAGCAAACAGCAATGTAGTCAACCTGACCGTACTGGACGGCGCCTCGCAACAAGGCCGTATCCACACTCCGGCTGCGCCCAATACGCGCGCCTTGAAGAGCCAACGGCTGCAATACGTGGCCACCATTAAGAATCTGGAGTGGCAAGACGAAAAACACGTATGGTCTGCTACCTCCGTCTACTTGGACGATGAAAACAAAAAAGCCTACGTCACATGGCACTCCGACCGCCAAGCCACCAACCCGGCACAGACATGGGGCGGCGCGCTGGACGTCATAGACATCACCAATGAAGACAAGCCCCAATCCGAAGTAATGGTAGGCAACGAGAACTTGCTGAAGTTCAACAATGTGATGAAATACAACGGCAAGCTGTTCCTCTCCGCCATGCACCCGCGCCAAGGCGGCGTAGTGGCTCGCATCAATCCGGGCGCACCTGCAACGGCAGACCTGATCGGCTTCCCCGGCTCGTCGGTGAATGCCGTGGCCGAATACCGTCCTAACACACTGATTGCCGTATCCGGATTCAAAGGCACGTATGGCACCTTTGATGCGAATGCAGATGCCCAATCCTATGATTACGAAAATCCCGAAAACAACGCTTACCTGAAGCTGTTCACCGAAAGCGAGGAAGCGGAAAAGGACTTCGGCGGCAAATACGTGGCCGTAGATGAGAACGGCAAGGCGTATGTCTTGCGCCAAAACGGAGATAATGGACAAATCATCAACGTGGAAGATGGGAAGACCATCAACATGACCGTGCCCTTGCTCTCCGAAAACAAGTACGCCGAGGACTATGACCCGGAAACAGGAAAATGGATCACGGAAGGCACCCGCCAATCGGTATATTTCGGCAAGCACGTGATGGTCATCCGCAAGGGCATTGCCTACGTGGCAGCCGGCAAGAGCGGTATCTACAAGTATAACCTCACGGACGGCAAGGAAACGAAAATCAACGGCATCTTCGCCACCGGCCTCTATGCCGACGACGAGTTCCTCTACGCCGCCACAGGCTCCGGTCTCCGCATCTACCAATTCAACGACGAGACGGGCGAACTGCCTCTCTATGCCTTCGAGGTAGAGACGTATGACGAGGAAGGCAACGGCGCACCGACTTCCACCACAGCCGCCACCACAGGTGCCAGCACTACAAAGCGCCACTCTCCCAACTTCGTGACCGCCCATCACAATGGCAACAACACGTATATCTACATCGCCTACGGACAGAGCGGCGTGCGGGTGTATAAGTTCATGAAAGAGGGTGAGGAACAGCCGGGAGAGCCGGAAGATAATCACGACTGGGTAGACCCGGGTGACGATAGCGATATTGTTTGGGCAACGGAGAATGTGGAAGGATATTATGCGTGGGGAGAAATTTTCCATGCGGATTCTGGAGAGAATACTTGGGAAGAATTTGAGGCTGACAAATATGGACTTTCATTCACTTCTCCTGACGGAATTGTTGTCACCAATGATGAAAGCTATTGGACAGAAGGAAATGGCAGTAAACAAAAAACAGTCTACACATACGATAATTACCGCTATTTTGACGGAAGTACAGCAGAACTTAGCAAATACAGATTGGATGATAGTGAGAACTCTGAAGATGATAAATGGACACTTGACCCTGAAGAAGATGTGGCCACCATGCGATGGGGAAATGGCTGGAGAATGCCTACACAAGACGAATGGGATGAAATGGTCATGAGCTTTGCAAATACTATTGAAGAAAATGAAAGAGGTGTAACATTCACCTTCAATAACGGAAACACTTTATTCTTACCTAAGACAGGATATTATTCATATAATGGTGGTGATTGGAAAGATGCTAACGGTTACTACTATTGGTCTAGTTCATTGAGCACTCAAATAAACACAAATGATTTTGACTATCGAGGACATACCGGCGGATGGATTTGGAATCAAGCAGGAGATAATAAATTGGCTTGGAGCTATGAATCTTTAGCATGGATGCCTGACTTTTCTATGCTCTATTACGAATACTATGCTCGAAACGGTTATGACCGTGCAAACGGTTACAAAGTCCGCCCCGTCAAAGACAAAGCAAACATACCTGATTTTGCAAAATAATAGTAATCAATAATTCTTCTTTTTCGCAATGCCTGTCTCTTCCTTGGAAAGACGGGCATTGTTTTTATCTCGTCAAAACAATTCGGAATGAGAACCGATACGCACAATTTCAATAACGTCCGTTTCTTCATCTATCCAGATAAGCAGGAAGTCACTTTCCACATGACATTCCATACATCCAGCATATTGCCCTTTCAGAATATGAGGACGAAAACGCTCCGGCAAAGATATCCCACGGACAAGCATATCCAACACTTCGTAAAGGGATTGCATCTTACAGACATTATTCCTATAACGCTTCAAATCCTTTTTGCACTGGTACTATATCGAATTGCCTTCATCAGTCTATCGCGTTGACGGATTTCATAAAAGCGTCAAAACTGCTCACATCTAACGTACCCGCGTATTCACCCCGGCGGGCCTCCTCAATAGCTGCCAATGTTTCAGGATTCGGCTTACGGTCAAGAGCATCCTGCAACAACGTTTCCACCAAGCTGTTCAAACTCAAATTTTCCCGGCGAGCTTCCACACGCAGCCGTTCTACCAAAGAAGCCCTCAAATGGATAGCCGTCAATTTCCTGTCTTTTACAGATTCCATACGCACAAACTTTTTTTACTATATGCAAAAGTAATGCTTCCTATTGGAATATGCAACAAAAGAAATTGGCTTCTTCCCAAAATACTTGCTTCTACATTTTCCCAATTCACCCGAAAATCCTACCTTTGCACTCTATCATTCATTAAAAACTTGTTCACCATGAAGACCCTCCGTTTTCTCCTCCTGCTGCTACTGGCAGGAACCGTCTGGACAGCCCAGGCTGCCGACACGCTCTATGTGCGCGAGACCCAAGTGCCCATCCTGATAGAACGCCAGGACAACGTGCTGTTCTACCTGCGGCTCAACGCCAAGGATAGCCGGACACTGAACGAAATCACCCTGAACATCGACCCGCAAGAGGCATCCGCCATCGAGTGCGTCAAGCTCTACTACGGCGGCACCGAAGCCTTGCAGGACCGTCCGAAGAAGCGTTTCGCGCCAGTGGCCTACGTCTCCGGATTCACGCCGGGCAAGACGCTGGCAGCCAATCCTTCTTACTCCATCGAATGCGCCAAGGTGGCCAATCCCTCCGGCAAGACCACGCTGAAATGCGACTATCCCCTGTTCCCCGGCTACAACTTCTTCTGGGTCAGCCTCCAGATGAAGCCCGAAGCCACCCTGCTGAACAAGGTGAAGGCCCAATTCCTCTCCGCCAAACTTGACGGGGCGAAAGCCACTACAAAGGTGGTGTCTCCGCAGAACATTGAGCACCGCATGGCCGTGGGCGTCCGCCATGCTGGCGACGACGGCTCCGCAGCCTTCCGCATACCGGGACTGGTGACGACCAACAAAGGCACCCTGCTGGCCGTCTACGACATCCGCTACAACAGTTCCGTGGACTTGCAGGAACATATCGACATCGGCTTGAGCCGCAGCACCGACGGTGGCCGCACGTGGGAAAAGATGCGCGTGCCCCTGTCCTTCAAGAACACCGGCCATCTGCCTTCGGCCCAAAACGGTGTGGGCGACCCCTCCATCCTGGTGGATACCCAAACCAACACCGCCTGGATTGTGGCCCTGTGGTCGCACGGCATGGGCAACCAACGGGCATGGTGGAGCTCGCACCCGGGCATGACCACCGCCACCACCGGACAATTGGTATTGGCCAAAAGCACCGATGACGGCCAGACATGGTCTGAACCCATCAATATCACCGAGCAAATCAAAGACCCGTCCTGGTATCTCCTGCTGCAAGGACCGGGACGCGGCATCACCATGAAGGACGGCACGCTGGTGTTCCCCATCCAGTTCATCGACTCCACCCGCGTGCCCAATGCAGGCATCATGTACAGCAAGGACCGGGGCAAGACGTGGAAGGCGCACAACCTGGCACGCACCAACACCACCGAAGCGCAAGTGGCCGAAGTGGAGCCGGGCGTGCTGATGCTGAACATGCGTGACAACCGGGGCGGCAGCCGCGCCGTATCCACCACCCGCGACCTGGGCAAGACGTGGACCGAGCATCCCTCATCGCGCAAAGCCCTGCAGGAACCCGTCTGCATGGCCAGCCTGATACACGTGGACGCCAAGGACAACGTGCTGGGCAAGGACCTCCTGCTCTTCTCCAACCCCAACACCACCAAGGGACGCCACCACATCACCATCAAGGCCAGCCTAGACGGCGGACTGACTTGGCCCACGGAACATCAGGTGATGCTGGACGAGGACGACGGCTGGGGCTATAGCTGCCTGACGATGATAGACCGCGAGACGGTGGGCATCCTCTATGAGAGCAGCGTGGCCCACATGACTTTCCAGGCCGTGAAACTGAAAGACCTGGTGAAATGAGGACCGTTTTACTCTTTTTACTGACCGTCCTTCCTCTCCTCCCCGTTTCCGGACAGGAGAAGGGGACGGTCCCCTTTCCGCCCCACCCGCAGGCGGAAGGCGTGTCGGCCCCTTTCGCCGGATTCATCGGCGACACACTGATAGTGGCAGGCGGATGCAATTTCCCGGACACCCCCGCCGCAGAGGGTGGCAAGAAAGTGTTCCACGCCACGACCTACGCTCTGGACCTACGACACCTCTCCGACGGATGGAAAGCCCTGCCTCCTCTCCCCGCCCCCATTGCTTACGGGGCTTCCGTGGCCACCCCGCAAGGCCTCGTGTGCATCGGCGGACAGAACGCCCAAGGAGCGCAGACCGATGTCTTCCTGCTGGATGCCCAAGGGATTGTCACTCCCCTGCCCTCACTTCCGACTTCTTTGGACAATGGCGGGGCAGCCCTGAGCGGAAACACGGTCTATGTCACCGGAGGCAACCAACCGGAAGGCGGCCAAGCGTTGTATGCCTTGCATCTTGACACAGACACGGTCTGGAAACGCCTGGCGGACTATCCCGACCCGCAACGGGTGCAACCCATCGTAACAGCCACCTCCACCGCCTTGTACTTGATAGGCGGCTATGCCTTTGATGCCGTCCGCAAGGAATGCACACCCTCTACAGATATGCTGCAATACGACATCGCTTCCGGCACCTGGAGCCGCCTCGATACCCTGATATCCGAACGCGACGGCTCCCCCCGCTGCCTTGCCGGAGGAAGCGGCTTGGTCAAGGACAACCAGCTGATACTGACCGGAGGCGTCCATCACGACATCTTCCGGCAAGCCATGGAAGGGAAAGGCCCCGCCGACTACATGAAGAAACCTGTGGAGTGGTATCGCTTCAACGATGATCTGCTGACCTACGACTTGGAAAAACGGACGTGGCATGTCACCTACGATGTGGCAGGCATGGCCCGTGCCGGCGGCATCTTGCTCTTGCACGAAGGTTTCCTATATATGATATGTGGGGAAATCAAACCCGGCATACGCACGCCGCAAATCACGGTAGTGCCGCTCTGAACACACGCGGATACCCGCAATCCCTATGAATTTCGCCCCGTCATTTGCTCAGGCGGGAATATGTTCGTATCTTCGCCCGGATTTTCAAGAAGAAACTGAACGAATACATGTCCGACTACATCAACGAACTGAATGATAGCCAGCGGGCCGCCGTCCTCTACAACGACGGCCCCTCGCTGGTCATTGCCGGTGCCGGCTCGGGAAAGACACGGGTACTGACCTACAAGATTGCCTACCTGCTGGAGCAGGAATACCGCCCGTGGAACATCTTGGCCCTGACCTTTACCAACAAGGCCGCCCGCGAGATGAAGGAACGCATTGCCCGCCAAGTGGGCCGCGACAGTGCCTCCAAGCTCTGGATGGGCACTTTCCACTCCATGTTCCTGCGCATCCTCCGGACAGAAGCCGACGTGCTGGGCTTCCCCAGAGACTTCACGGTCTATGACACAGCCGACCAGAAAAGCCTCATCCGCACCCTGCTGAAAGAAATGAAGCTGGACGAGAAAACCTACAAGCCGGGCCTGGTGCAATCGCGCATCTCCAATGCCAAGAACCACCTGGTGACGCCTGCCGCCTACGCCAACAGCCGCGAAGCCTACGAGGCGGACAATGCCGCCCGTGTGCCCGCCCTGCGCGATGTCTACAAGAAATATTGGGACCGTTGCCGCCAGTCGGCCGCCATGGATTTCGACGACCTGCTGCTCTACACCTTCCTGCTGTTCCGCGACCATCCGGACGTGCTCGAGAAATACCGCGCCCATTTCCAATATATATTGGTGGACGAATACCAGGACACCAACCTGGCCCAACACGCCATTGTGTGCCAGTTGGGTGCCGAACATAGCCACGTCTGCGTGGTGGGCGACGACGCACAGAGCATCTACTCGTTCCGCGGGGCGGACATTGACAACATCCTGACCTTCACCAAGGCATGGCCCGGGGCGAAGATATTCAAGCTGGAGCAGAACTACCGCTCCACGCAAAGCATCGTCGGCGCGGCCAACAGCTTGATAGAAAAGAACCAACGGCAAATCCACAAGGAAGTCTACTCGAAGAAGGAGAAAGGCGACAGCCTCGGCGTGTTCAAAGCCTACAGTGACGTGGAGGAGGGCGAAATCGTGGGCAACAAGATACAAGCCCTGCACCGGCGCGAACACCACGCATGGGCAGACTTTGCCATTCTGTACCGCACCAACGCCCAAAGCCGCATCTTCGAGGAAGCCCTGCGGAAACGCTCCGTGCCCTACCGCATCTATGGCGGCCTGTCCTTCTACCAACGCAAGGAAATAAAGGACGCCGTGGCCTACTTCCGACTGACGGTGAACCCGCATGACGAAGAAGCCCTGAAGCGCGTCATCAACTATCCCGCCCGCGGCATAGGCGACACCACCGTGGGACGCCTCCTGCAAGCCGCCGATGCCCACAGCGTCAGCCTTTGGACCGTGCTTTGCGCCCCCCAGGCCTACGAACTGTCCCTGAACAAGGGCACCCTCGGAAAACTGCAGGCGTTCCGCACGCTGATAGAGGAGTGTACCGTGCTGGCCAGCACCCAAACAGCCTACGAAGCCGGCACGGAAATCATCCGCCGGGCAGGGATTATTGCCGACATCTGCCAGGACAACAGTCCCGAAAACCTGAGCCGGCAAGAGAACATCGAGGAACTGGCCAACGGACTGAGCGACTTCTGCACGCAACGCCTGGAAGAGGGCGACACCCGCACCGGACTGTCTGACTTCCTGTCCGAAGTGTCCCTGCTGACCGATCAGGACACGGACAAGGACGGCGACCAGGACAAGGTGACGCTGATGACCGTCCATTCCGCCAAAGGACTGGAGTTCCGCAACGTCTTTGTCGTCGGGCTGGAGGAAGGACTTTTCCCCTCGTCCATGACCGGAGACTCGCCCCGCGCATTGGAAGAAGAACGCCGACTGTTCTACGTTGCCATCACACGGGCCGAAGAACATTGCTTCCTCTCCTACGCCAAAAGCCGCATCCGTTTCGGCAAGATGGAGTTCTGCAGCCCCAGCCGTTTCCTGCACGACATTGATGCCTGCTACCTGGACCTGCCGGAAAACGACATCCCCGCACGCAGCACCTCCCCCACCCCAAGCTACCGGCCCAGGCAGCAGACGTTCGTGCCGCCTGCATCCTCCCGAATGAAACCGGTATCCCGGGCAACCTCCGCAAGCAAGGATACCCCTGCCGTGCAAGAAGGCCAACTCATCGAGCACGAACGCTTCGGACGGGGCACCGTCATCCGCGTGGAAGGAGCGGGCGAGAACGCCAAAGCCACCATCCGCTTCGAGAACGTGGGTGAAAAGCAATTGCTGCTACGCTTCGCACGGTTCAAAATCGTGTAAAAAAGCTGTGGTATCACCGGGCACGGGCGGGCGTACCACCAAGCACGAACAGGCGTACCGCTAAGCACAGACGGGCGTACCGCTAAGCACGGGCCGCGGTACCGCCGGACAAACCCAATAGCATAATAGAATGAATAACATATAAATCAGACATTTATGGTAGACTATAACCAATTCCCCTCCCCCTGCTATGTGATGGAAGAAGACCTGCTCCGCCGGAACCTGAGCCTCATCCGAAGCGTGGCCGACCGCGCCGGTGTGGAAATCATCCTGGCTTTCAAAGCCTTTGCCTTGTGGCGCACGTTCCCCATCTTCCGCGAATACATCCATGCCACCACGGCCAGCTCGCCCTACGAAGCCCGCCTGGCCCTCGAAGAGTTCGGCAGCAAGGCGCACACCTATTCACCCGCCTACACGGAAGCCGACTTCCCGGAGATACTGCGGTGCAGCAGCCACATCACATTCAACTCCCTGAGCCAATACCGGCGGTTTTGGCCCCAAGTGCAGGCCCACGGGCCAATCTCTTGCGGCTTGCGCATCAATCCCGAATATTCCGAAGTGGAGACTGAACTGTACAATCCCTGCGCCCCCGGCACGCGCTTTGGCGTGATGGCCGAACAACTGCCCGCACAACTGCCCGAAGGCATCGAGGGCTTCCACTGCCATTGCCACTGCGAATCCTCGTCCTACGAACTGGAGCGCAGCCTGGCCCACATCGAGGAGAAATTCTCGCCATGGTTCGCCCAAATCCACTGGCTCAACTTGGGTGGCGGACACCTGATGACGCGCAAGGACTATGACGTGGACCACCTCATCGGGTTGCTCCGTGGACTGAAGTCACGCTATCCCCATCTGCAAATCATCCTCGAACCCGGCTCAGCCTTTGCCTGGCAGACAGGTGCCCTTGCCGCCGAAGTGGTAGACATCGTGGAAAACAGAGGCATCCGCACCGCCATCCTCAACGTCAGCTTCACGTGCCACATGCCCGACTGCCTGGAAATGCCCTACCAGCCAGCCGTGCGCAACGCCCGTACAGATGCTGACGGCCCCTACACCTACCGTCTGGGTGGGAATTCCTGCCTCAGCGGCGACTACATCGGTTATTGGAGCTTCGACCATGAACTGCAAATAGGCGAGCGCATCCTATTGGAAGACATGATGCACTACACCACCGTAAAGACCACCATGTTCAACGGTATCCCCCATCCTGCCATTGGCTTGTGGACCAAAGACGGACAGGCACACGTGCTCCGCCAATTTTCATACGAAGACTACCGGGACAGAATGGACTGATTATCAACGCTATGCCAATCTGCCAACTGAGAAAAAACAAATTTAGACGAAAAAAAGTAGCTTGAACGCTTGTCAGTTTCAAGAAAATGCCTACCTTTGCAACCGCAAATCGCAAATGCGGCAATAGCTCAGTTGGTAGAGCACGACCTTGCCAAGGTCGGGGTCGCGAGTTCGAGTCTCGTTTGCCGCTCACTGCTCTTTGACATTCAGAACAATCCCAAGCCAACGCAAGGGAGCAAATGCCCAAGTGGCGGAATTGGTAGACGCGCACGTTTCAGGTGCGTGTGCCGCGAGGCGTGCAGGTTCGAGTCCTGTTTTGGGCACCATGTTCTGAATGCAAAGGACGCAGTTCTTTGATTTATTGACGAGTTGGAGAGATGGCGGAATTGGTAGACGCGCTACTTTGAGGGGGTAGTGACAATTATGTCGTGGGAGTTCGAGTCTCCTTCTCTTCACTTAAATCA
>CASEYC010000127.1 GCA_949292025.1 uncultured Bacteroides sp.
GACCGGTTCGGGAGAGAGGTTGCAGCGCATCGACATCAGCCTTGCGCCCACGTCCCACCGGTAGCTTCTCCATCCCGTATGTCTTTCGCCCGAATGCACGTGTCGGGAGCGTACGAGCCCCATGTCGTCATAGTCCGTGGTGATCCTTATCCCTCCCGTGGCGAAGCGTTCCGTCTCCCGTCCGGCGTCGGACGGTGGCATGGGAGAAGCGGCACACCCTGCCACAAGCAGTACCGCCAGCCACACTATAACCGATATGTATTTTCTTCTTTCGCTTTCCATTTGCCTGCAAAATTATAAAAACGCTCCGCAATCCTGCCGTAAAAGCCGGAAAATCTGTATTTTTACAGTCGGTTTGCGACAACCGGTGCGGTTATGCTGAAATGGATAGACTATATATGGTTTGTCGGCGAGTCTTTTCACGTGCGGGAAAAGTCTCCGGGCGACGGGGAGGCATTGCTCATGGGATGCTGGTACTTGGATGCGGCCCTGCCGTTGCTGACCTTTCTTCACAGGGTGGCAGGCGGCTGGTGGTTCTATCTGGTGGCTGTCCCGGTGGTGCTGCTTGTCCCTTTCGTCTTTTGCCGTTTCAGATACACGGCGAAGCACCGGGATGAGATTTTCGCAAGGTTCAGCCACAAACACACGGGCAGGAGGCTGTTGGCGATAGGAGCGGTGATTGCCGTCATCTGCTGTCTTGAAGTTTTCCTGATGCTTCATTTCGGCTTTTGGAAGTTGGGAAACCGTTTTTGACTGCGGTTCATTTTTCTGCGGTACTGCCTCTGGCTTCAGGTATGAAAACACCACATTCACCGCCACCGCCGCCGCCACGATTGCCGCCCAATAGACCGCCACCGCCCGTTTCCAGTAGCGGGGACGCTCGCGCAGTTCTTGCCGGACTTCTCTTTGCAGGCTGCCGTGCGTCCCGTCGAAAAGGATGGGGATAGCCATGAATAAGAATGCCCATCCGGTTAGCGTGTACTCCACGACCGACTGCCAAACATGCGCCGACGGCTGCATCTGCCCGTCGCTTCCGACTTGTGCCAATTCCGTTCCGAGCAGCAGGACAAGGTTGGGCAGGATGGCGAAGCCGTATGCCCTGCGGGAGATGTAATACACGCTCCACTTCTTCTGTTTCCGTGCCCGGTTGAAGTGGCGCACATAGACTATCTTGTGCACCATCACCACCGTGCGGAAGAAGCTGCGTATGGAGGAGAATAGTTTCATAAAGCGTTCCGTTTTTTAGTTATTTGTTTATGCAGGGAAGCAGGAAAACACCACATTCACCGCCACCACCGCCGCCACGATTGCCGCCCAATAGACGGCTATCGCCCGTTTCCAGTAGCGGGGACGCTCGCGCAGTTCCTGCCGGACTTCCTTGCATATCTTCTTGTCGTCGCGGAATCCCAAGGGGATAATCATCAGCAGCACGGCCAGCACCGACACGCCGTAGAAGACTGCCTTCTGCCAGCCGGATTCCAGATGCACATACCCGTCTTGTCCCGCCGCCGCGAACAGAGTGCCGTTCAGCAGGAGCAATTCGGGGAGGATGCTCAGGAGGTATATCCCGCTTGCCAATGCCTTATGCTTCCTCTTGTTGTTCCACTCGGTGAGACGGGCATGAGGGATTTTGTGCACCATCACCATCGTGCGGAAGAAGCGGCAAAACACGTTCCGGCTGTTTGTCATTTGGCTGTTTCGTTTATCCATCTCAGCATTGTTCCCCATAAGCACATCTGCGCGATAAGCAGAAAGACCAGAAAGAACACGAAAAAGTAACACCGGGCGGGGCTGAACTTGCGTCCCTCATAGTGCCGCATGACCGCCTTCCGCCGGGAGGGCGGATATATCCTGTCGAGACTATTGACTACTCCCACGCCACTGACAACAGCCATGCCGATTGCAATGAAATCACGTATGGGAGGGTCGAAACAGAATACGGTAACCAACATTGGCTCAATGACAACTATCATGATGCAAAGCATCAACATGGCGTTCCCGTCGGGCCGCCGTGGTTCGCCCTTGTAATGCCACCGCGCCATTTCTCCCAACCAAAACAGATAGTCGAAGAAATAGTAGCGCCGTGGCCGCTCTTGTTCTTTATGTTCTTGTTCTCGTTTCCTCATTTTATATTTCTTGGATAATATTCAGCTGCATTCTTTGCAAAAATGGCAGGTCATAACCCGTGTTTGCCAACATAACAGCATGGCAGCATAATCGTCCGCACCGTCATGTCCCGCTACTCGAAAAAAGTGTCATTGGTGACAGTTTTTCCGAATAGGGCATCCGTCATTATCCCAATGCGCCACAATCACAATCTCAGTTTGCTCACTCCAGCGGAATCCGCCGCCATCCCCGCCAACTCGCCTTTCCAAGTCGGGCAACTCGCTTTTCCAAGTTGCCCGACTCACTTTGCTGAGTTGCTCAACTCACTTTGCTGAGTTGCCCAACTCAGAACTTTGAGTTGCCCGACTCACTTTGAGTTGCCCGACTCACGGAAGCGGGTCGGGCAACTTGGCGGGACTGGTGGCTCAGACTACGGAGGGGGATTCCGTCTCGTCGTCCTCGCTGCCGGAAGTCGTGCCGCTCTCCATGATTTTGTCTTTCCATATTATCTTTTTTTCGGCCGTTTACTCTTCTTTTTCCTTGGTGCTCGGTATGGAACCGCTGCCCGCTTCTGTCAGTTGATGGACACTTCCGTTGCGGATGAAGTCTGAAATGTAGAAGGAGTATGCGGGATATTCCTCCAGAAGAGGTCTTATCTTCCGGATGAAAGCAGGCTGGTTATAGACAAGCAGGTCGATATAGCTGTAAGTTGTTCCCGTCGCGCCGCCTGTTATCAGGCCGAGGTGTTCCGGTTCGAGCAACTCGTCCGTTATCCTGTCTTCAAGGTCATGGCGGAAATCCAGAATCTGATGGCCGTCACCGTCAGTGTTGTTGGGGAAGACCATGAACAGGGCCTGCGCACCGAAATTGTTGGCATGGTCAAATACATCAGTCGAATCGTTATAGTAGTCGGCCACGAGGGAATACAGGCAAGTAGAGCCTATTATTACGTCGGAGCGCAGTTCGTCGCTTTCTTTTGGGGACAGCTGATAGGTGGTATAAATGTCCTTCGGGTTCTCGAAGAACTCCTGATTGTGGGATTTCAGGGTTTCCTCTATGTGCCGTCTCAATTCGGACAGTGTGATCATGCCGTCCTCAGTGCCTGATACCCTTTCTATCTCACGGATATATTTGAATGAAACGCCTTCGCCCAGCGTCAGTTCCAGGATGATATGGAAGATGCTGTCACTCTTTTCTTCCGGCAAAGCGCACAGGTTCTCGTCGTAATACCGGATATTGAAATCGTTGCTTTCTTCCAGATAGGATGCGTTTACTTTTATCTTGGCCATATTAATATCGGTATCATACATCCTGAAGGCGAGCGACGACCCTTTCATGCCTTGGTTGAACGGGAAGAACTTCCATTTTCCTTTCAGACTTTCGGGCATACGGGATATGATGTAGGGATAAAGGATGAAGAGGTCCGGCCATCCTTCCACCGAGAATGTGAACTCATGGTCGCCCCCTACATTAAAATGTGTGTTTTCCGATAGAAGGCCGGTGCCCTCGTTGACAAACTTCGTGAAGGCGTCCGCTTCCTCCTTGGATTTCGGGTGCATCATGTCCGACAATTTTTCTTCGTTTTCTACGAACCAGTCCCAGAACTCTTCCACCCGTCGGGCCAATGGCATGGAGAGATTGCACTGACGGATGAGAGTCAGCGTGTCTTCATCCTCCGGGTCAAGCTCCCTGGCTTTGGTGAAGTAGCGCAGTGCGTCCCGGTAATTGTCCAGACCATACTGGGCATATCCCATTCTGAAATTCCACCGCTCGTCCTCTTCGCCTTCCTCCCTGACGGACTCAAGCAGTTCTGCGGCCTTGGCATATTTCCCGATGTTGTTGTATGCCCTTGCAAGAAGACCTGTTGTCTCATAATCCCTTTCGGCTGCCGGAATCTGTTCCAGCGCGTCGATAATTTCCTGATGCTTGTCGGCTTCATGCCATTCAGCAATTTGTTTGGTCAGTTCGTCGTTCATGGTCTCGTTGTTATAGATGATTTTCTTTCTTTCAGGTTCAACAGGATGTTCCGCAGCCAGGCTTGAAATGACTTCCTGCGCCAGTCTTTTCACTTCCTCCGCCCGGGGAGCGCAGAATGTGAAAAGGGTGTACTGGTCCTGGCAAAGCGCGTGGCAGCTGTAGCCATAATAAGGTTCTTCCTCTTCCGAATCCTGGTCTTCACCCATGTCATAGAGCCGGTATTTCCCGCCGTCAAATGTCCCTTCTTCAATTATTTCCTCGTCCATGTCGAGAAACTTAGGTTCTTTCTTCGCCGAATATCCCGTGCATCTGACCGTGTGCCAGTTTTCTTCGAGCCCGTCATAATAGACAAGGGTGCCTTCGTCCGTATCTCTGAGATAGCTGCCCGGCAGACTGAAACTGATGCTTCCGACCTTGTATTTGACAGTCCCGCGCCTGTAGCCGATGGCAAACTCGGTTTCGTAGGCCGGCATTCCCTCCGTTGGAATGGGCGTGCATCCATGAAGTCGGCACAGTTCCTCGTATTCCTTTTTTGGGAAAGGGAGAGACGGGTCGAGCGAGGCCGCCGTTTCCAGTTCGTCGATGATGTATCCGTTTATCCGGGCGTCTTCTTCGCTTCTCTCCGAGGGCATGAAATAGCAGTCCTCCCATAGCGCGTTGAGTGCCAGTCCCCGGTGGGAATGTGCGTCCTGCTCCGGATTGTTCCAGATGAAGAGCTCATTGGCAAAAGGTTCGATACCTTCTTTCTCTATACGGCTGATTACTTCGTCAAGACGGAAAGAGCCGAATGGAGAGATGACAACACCATCCTCCGATGCAGGATAGTAACTGTTATAGAGGTCCCAGCACATGCATAATGACTTGTCGCCTTTTGTTTCCTGCTCATGGATGACTTCAAACAGTTTGGCCAGCCACTTGTGGAAATGGTTCTTTTTCATGGCCTCAAAGTCCCTTTCCGTGTAATACTCCGTTTCATCTTCCACCTCGAAGCGGGTGTCAGCAGCCTGTTGAAGCCGGTCAATGAACGCTATGGCTGCCTTGTGGAAGCCGGGACCAAGCAGGTTGGTCTGGCATTCTCCGGTTACGGAAACAGTGTCTTCCGTATTTTCTTTACCCTCATGTTGATAGTTCAGGAACAGGTCGCCCAGTTTGCAAAAACTTACCCTCGTTGCTGATTCGTCATGCTCTGCATGATAGCCGGATTCAGCGGCCAGTTTTTCCACGGTGCGCTTGAATGCTCCGATATTCCTGATCCTTGTATGAATGTTAAATCCAAGTCCCATGTTTGTTATAATTTTAGTGTATGTTATTAGTGACTAATGTTTGGCAGCATTCCGCGTTATTCAGCCGGTTTGCTGTTTGTTATCGGTTTATTCATCATTTATACCCGTAGATTACAAACGTATGTTCATCTTCCTTCTCAAATGGTATATGATACTTATGAAGAATTTCCACCAATATATTTGATTTATCTATGATTTCAGGATTTACTAATCTTCCTTTGTCAATTTTATCCAAAGGCTGTATTGCCATCCATTCAATATTAAAAAATGGTGGCGGGGCGTATTCCCAATCTTCATATATAAGTTCCCAACCTCCATAAATCGGAAGCGTCGGTACTTCAAATACAGGAGAATGTTCAATCTCATCAGTCAAAAGTTGAACACCATATATGGGTTCAAATTTCGGAATAGACAGAATAGCGGTTTGTAATTTTAGCCACTTGGAATCATTCATTATAGAAGATAGCCCTCTCCGTCTAACTATCACCTCTACTTCATCTTTCAAATCTGTACAGTTAGAATTGATAAACTCCTTATACTGACTGTAAATTGTATTTATATCATATATCTCCATACTTTTAATTCTTGGATTTACCGATAATGTTTGGCAGCGTTCCGCCGTTAGGCGGTAGTGCTGTGTGTTAGTGATTTATTTATGTTCTCAATTTCCATATCAAGAAAGGTTATATACCATTCTATAAATGATATTCTTTGCCCATCTTTCAGTTTTGGTATAAGTCCACTATAATCAGCTCGTCCATCAAACCAGATATGTCCTTTTTCATTTCCATTTACTACTAATATGAATGTACATCCATGTCCGAGATGACTTATTTGCAGACAGCCTGCAATATGTGTAGTACTAATATACGCATCTACGATTTCCTTTTCCGGATATCCCTCGTCCCAATTAAAAAAGGCTATCCATTCCTCATTCCAACTATCTTGATATGGGAATTTCTTATTCAAGGAAATATTAGGTTTATCTCCTAATTTGAAATCAACAACAGCTTTATCAAGTGGCAATAATCCATGTCCCGGTCCGAAACCTCCATTTCCTATTTCAGAAATAAAAGTTCTGTAATCATCAGGAAGAGTTATACAATGTTTATGCTCAAATTCCTCAATTTCTTCTTCAGATAGACAAGGATTATAAGACACCTCTTGTTCCTTTACACCAAAAGATGCTAATTCTTTATGGCGTCTTATGAAAGCCATTTTTTCTAATATTTCCTTTTTTCGATTCATAATCACTAATGTTCGGCAGCTAATCACCGTTTAGGCGATTGCGGTGCGTGTTATCGGCATATTGATTATTTAATGATAATCAAATCACCATCTACAAATCCAACTGCGATATGTTCTACTCTAAAAATATTTAAGTCAGCAAGTTCATTGAGTAAGTCTTTAAGAATAGCTACAACTATTTCTAACACTTCTTCCCATTTTAGTTTGTCTGAAATTTCAAAATTAGGACAACTTCTTTGAGCTGGTTCAAAACTTTCATCACATGCCCAATCTTCATCCTTTTCATCAAACCAAGTAGAACCGACCATTTCTAAGCCATAAGGTTCATAAAGATTAAAGCTCAAAGCCACAATATCAGAAGGCAATTCTTCTGTTTTATCAATATTGATGATCCATCTTTTGATAACTTCTTTTAAATCATTTGTTTTAGTATTCATTTTCTTCTAATTAAAAATTGAACATTTTATTGAGCCGATAATGTTATACTATCAGCCGATTTGGCTGTTATTTTCTTTAAGTATCAGTCCCCGTCTTCCGCCGTCAGCAGGTCGTCCAACGGGCTTTTGATATTGCTCTTATAGGTGTCGGCGATGTGGACATACCTCTCCGTCGTCTTGATGTTGTTATGCCCCATCAGTTCCTTCACTATCTTGATGTCCGTGCCTTGCTCCAGCAGGTGCGTGGCAAAGGAGTGGCGCAGCAGGTGCGGGTAAATCCGCTTGGTGATGCCCGCCTCCCGTGCGGCGGCCTTCAGCCGTTTCGACACGATGCTTTCCGTAAAGGGTTCGCCCGGCCTGCGCTCGAAGAGCCATGATTGAGGCTTGTACAGCCGGTTGTATTCCGCCAGCTTCTTCATCAGCGGCCTCGACAGCAGCGTGTAGCGGTCTTTCCTGCCCTTGCCCTGCCGCACCCGTATCAGGTTGCGGGACTCGTTGATGTCGCCGGGCTTCAGTTCCAGCAGTTCGCTGATGCGCAGGCCGGCGGAGTAGAGGATGGAGAAGATGCAGAAGAAGCGCAGGTCTTTCGCCGCCACGTCGAGTATCCGCTTGATTTCATCCTTGCCCAGCACGTCGGGCAGGGTCTTCTCGCGCTTGGCACGGTTCACCCTGTAGCACCGCCGTTCCTGCCCGAGCACTTTCTCGTAGTAGAACTTGATGGCGTTGATGCGCTGGTTCTGCTGGCACGAGGATATGTTCCGCTCGTGGATGAGATGCAGCAGGTAGCCGTTTATCTCGTCGGGCGTGACGGTCTTTACATCCCGCCCCTCGAAATGCTGTTGGAAATCACGGAAGTAAGCGGTATATACCCTCACCGTGTGGTCGCTGTAGCGCACCTGCCGGAGCTCCTCCAGATAGCCTTCGGGAAGCGGCGGACGGCTGTCTTCCTTTTCTTTCCGGCCCGTGTATCCTTTTATGGCGGAGTAGTCGATGAACGCCATCTTCACATAGCGGTCGAAGAACTCCGCAAGCACGAAGCTCTCTTCGGGCAGATAAGCCTTGCCGCCGACAAGCTGTGCGCCTTCCTCCTTCGACAAGGGCAGGCGCAGGCCGTCGTGGTCGAAGGCTACCTCAATGAACTTCCTGCCGTACCTGACGGTAGGCGAAAGCCTGATTCGGGGTTTTGCTCGGTATGTTTCCATAACAATCCGTTTGGGGTATGAACAGAATCCGGCGGCATTCAGGCACGGGAAACCCGTCGGATGAATGTCGCCGGACAAGACTTCCGTTCCGCCCCGTTCTTGGGAACGCAGGAGAACGCTGTATTTTCGACTGGATGCTATCGGGGGACGCGGATAGCCGGACAGCAGGAAAACCGCATCGGGAAACGGCACGAGGCGGGAACCCGGCCCGGACGGGACGGATGCCAATGCGCCATAATATGCCCTTGTCTCCTTTGCCATATATCTTCTTTCCTGTTAAAACTGTTCCTGCTCATCGCGTTCATTTTATGGGGAACCAACCCCAATAACGCACCAAAGGTAAACAATTTCCGCGAAACGGGAGAAAAAACGTCCGCCTTTTTGCGGGTATCGCGGATTTTTATTATGGGGCGGCTCCCGTTTACAGCTTCACGCCACGGGCTTCCCGGTGCTCCATTCCCGGCCTGCCTATGATAACATGGTCACGGATATAGTCCGAAGTGGGAATATCCGGCTTCGTCACGTTCTCCGCTTTAGTCACCGCCTGACCGCCGCCTTGTTCCTGCCCTTGTTCGGGCATTTCTGCATGGGCGGGAGCCAGTTCCAGCTGTATCTTGCGGTCGAGGGCGGCAAGTTCGGATTTCAGTTGTTTCAGTTCATCCTCCTTTTTCCACGTCTTGCCCGCTATCTCCCTTAGCTGCGGTATCTCGCGCTCCAGCACCTCGTTCTTTTCCTCGTACTGCCTGATAATCGCAGGGATGCGCTCCAACGCATTGAGGAAGTTCACGGCGGCGGCATGGGTGTCCGCCATCGCCAGATGCCCGTTGTTGTAGCTGTACTTGTAGTTCCCCTC
>CASEYC010000128.1 GCA_949292025.1 uncultured Bacteroides sp.
CAGCGTAAGGGCAACAAGTGTGTTGTCGGCTATGCGCTTCGTTCCGTCCGGATTGTAAAGGATGCCATTCCCAGCCATGAACCACAAGAAGAGCGTGGCAGCAATGCGCTTGTTGCCATCGCTGAACGAGTGATTCTTCGTCACGAGGTAAAGCAACATGGCAGCTTTCTCCTCCACGGACGGATAGAGGTCTTGCCCACCGAAAGTCTGATAAATCTGCCCGATGGAGCTTTTGAACGAATCGTCTTTCTCATGGGCAAACCACTGGCTTCCGCCAAACTTCGCCTTCAACTCTTCAATGGCTTGCATGGCTCCTTCATAAGTGGCGCGGAACTTTGCTTCGTTGGTGGTTTGCTCCACAGCCAGTTGCTGGTAATCGTATTTATCCAAGGTGTCGAGGGCATAGGCATAGTCGGAAACCACCTCCACCAAATTGAGTGCATCATCTGAGGTCAAAGCCTCTTGTGCCTTGACCGTCCTGCCCAAGACAGCTACCAATTGCTTCAGTTCCGTATAGCGTTGTTCCGTCAAAGCCTTATTGATGACATAGCCCTTCACCAAATACTCTTTCAGTACCTTGTTGGCCCAAATACGGAATTGTGTGCCACGCTGGCTTTTTACACGATAGCCTACCGAGATAATGACATCCAAATTGTATAATACGACATTCTTGGTCTGCGTAAATCCCTCTCTACGGCCATAATTCTTGGTATGTGCAAAATTTGCACATGTGGTCTCACGCTCCAATTCATGTTCCTTATATATATTATTAATGTGTCGCCCGATAACAGTCCTGTCCTTTTGAAACAGTTCTGCCATCTGTGCCTGTGAAAGCCAAACCGTGTCTCCGTCCATCCTGACATCTACGGTGGTCTGACCGTCGGCAGTACGGTAAATTACAATTTTATCATTCAAGTCCATATCCCAACTCTTTAAACAAGTTCGACAATTCCCGTTTGCTCTCTTCCTCCTGCCGGAACAACTCGCGCATCTCGCTTTGCAGCTGCTTCATTTGGGTTTCAAAGTCGATGCCTTCGTCCCGGTTCTTGAACTCAATGTACTTGCTGGGCACAAGCGACCAACCTTTTGCTTCGATTTCCTCCAACGTGGCGGAATAGCAGTATTCGGGTACGTTTTGATAGGTTTGTTCATAACCTTCACGTTGCCAATTATGAAAGTTTTCAGCAATCTGTGCAATTTGTTCTTGTGAAAACTGGATGTATTTCTTCTCGAAAGGTTCTCCCCATTGGCGTAAATCAATGAAAAGCACTTCGTTTTCCCGGTTGCGGTATTTCACCAGTTCGCCGTTCTGCTCCACCGTGCGAGCTTTGCGGTTGCCCGCCAATATCCAAAGTGTCACGCTGATGTCCGTAGAATAGAACATATTGCGCGGCAGGATGACAATGGCTTCCACCAGATGATTCTTCAGCAACTGACGGCGGATGTTCAATTCCGTGCCATCGCCGCTTAATGCACCGTTAGCAAGCAAGAAACCAGCCATGCCGTTGGCAGATAGTTTGGAAACGATGTTCAGAATCCAGCCGTAGTTAGCATTACTCGTAGGCGGCACTTCATATCCCTGCCAACGCGGGTCGCCCGTCAATTCATTCTCCGCGCGCCACGACTTCTGATTGAAAGGCGGATTGGCCATGATGAAATCGGCTTTCAAGTCATTGTGCTGGTCGTCATGAAACGTATCGGCAGCACGTTCGCCCAAGTTGCAGGCAATACCCCGGATGGCAAGATTCATCTTTGCCAACTTGTAAGTGGTGTTGGTATATTCCTGTCCATAGACGGAAATGTCTTTCTTGTTGCCGTGGTGCGCTTCGATGAACTTCATGCTCTGCACAAACATGCCGCCCGAACCGCAACAGGGGTCGTATATCTTGCCCCGGTAGGGTTGTATCATCTCAGCAATGAGGTTGACAATCGTCTTGGGCGTGTAATATTCGCCTTTACCCTTGCCCTCGGCTATGGCGAACTTGCCCAAGAAGTATTCGTAGACGCGGCCTATCAAGTCGTGTTCCTTGTCTTTCTGTGTATCAATCTTGCCAATTACATCCAACAGACTGGCCAGTTTGGTGCGGTCCAGTCCCAACCCCGAATAATAATTGCTGGGCAAAGCTCCTTTCAGCGAGGGGTTGTCCTTTTCCACCTGCGCCAAAGCC
>CASEYC010000129.1 GCA_949292025.1 uncultured Bacteroides sp.
ATATATATTATATATATAATATAACATCTGTATTCAGAGGACGGCAGGCTGAAAATCGAAAAAAATAACTGTTAGACTGTTAGACTGTTAGATTTTTGCAGGATTAGGGACATCATCGCCACACTTTTTCATCGCAATATCCTGATTTTTTGCTTATTACATTGATTTCCACTAAAAAAAACAGCAAAAACACCTCCCGCGACGCCTCCATCTCTTGGTTATCCCGGACATAATGCCTATCTTTGTGGGCGTAACCCGAAAAAACCTTGATTGCCCATGATGCAGAAAACCCATACTCCCCGCCCCGTCCTCCTGCCCTGCACGCTGCTCGTGCTGCTGGTCCTCCTGTCCGCCGCCTGCCAAGGCGGACGGAAGCAAGCCGCCCCCGCCCCTGCCCCGCGCGACCTGCCCCAACTGCAGGACAGCGGCCGGCTGACGGTGCTGACGCTCTACAGCTCGACGTCCTACTTCAACTACCGCGGCCAGGAGATGGGCTTCCAGTACGAGCTGGCGCAGCAGTTTGCCGAGAGCCAGGGCCTGGAGCTGGAGGTGGAGGTGGCGCGCGACGTGCAAGACCTGGAGCGGAAGCTCCTGGCGGGCGAGGGCGACCTCATCGCCTACAACCTGCCCATCACCAAGGAGGGTCGCGACAGTCTGACGTATTGCGGCAACGAGGTGGTCACCCACCAGGTCATCGTGCAGCGCAGGCGCGGACGCCGCGAGACGCTGACGGACGTGACGGAACTGATTGGCAAGAAGGTCTTCGTGAAGCCCGGCAAGTACTACGACCGCCTGGTCAACCTCAACCAGGAGCTGGGCGGGGGCATCCTCATCCACCAAGTGCGGGCGGACAGCATCGGCGTGGAGGACCTCATCCGGCTGGTGTCGCGCGGGGAGATTGACTACACCGTGGCCGACGACGACGTGGCCCGCCTCAACGCCACCTATTACCCCAACCTGGACACGCGCCTGGCCATCAGCTTCGACCAACGCTCGTCGTGGGCCGTGAGGCGCGACTGCCCCCTGCTGGCCGCCGCCGCCGACCGCTGGCAACAGGCCAACGCCGCCTCGCCCGCCTACACGGCCAGCATGAAGCGGTATTTCGAGACGAGCAAAGCCATGCCCCATACGCCCATCCTCTCCCTGAGCCAGGGCATCATCTCGCACTACGACCCGCTCTTCAAGAAATATGCCCCGCAAATCGGCTGGGACTGGCGCCTGCTGGCCTCGCTCGCCTACAAGGAATCCAACTTCGACACCACGGCCGTATCCTGGGCGGGCGCACGGGGACTGATGCAACTGATGCCCTCCACCGCGCGGGCGATGGGCGTCCCCCCGGGGCGCGAACAGAATGCCGAGGAGAGCATCCGCGCGGCGGTGAAATACCTGGGAATCACCGCCAAGAGCTTCACCAACATCCCCGAACCCGAGCGCACCAACTTCGTCCTCGCCTCCTACAACTCCGGCATCGGCCACGTGCTGGACGCCATGGCCCTGGCCGAGAAATACGGCAAAGACAAACACGTCTGGCGCGACAACGTGGAGAAGTTCATCCTCTTGAAGAGCAACGAGGAGTATTTCACCGACCCCGTGTGCAAGTTCGGGTACTTCCGAGGGACAGAAACCTACGCCTTCGTGCGCGAAATCACCGACCGCTTCGAGCAATATAAGAAGAAGATAAAGCCATAGGGCGGGGAGAGCAAAATCCCCCTCTGACTTTCTGTCAGCGCGTTAACACTTCAAATCGTGCAGAAATGCTAAATTGGCAGCCTGCGCCGTTAACCCCTGTTAAGCTCCAAACGGCCATTGTTAAAGGTGAACAAATTTTCGGGAAAAGCGGAATAAGTGAATGATTTTTGTCGTTATTTTAACGCCGAAATCTTAAAACAAACCCGAATATTAACAATTAAAGGTGATATTGATTATGAAACAGACAGCAAAGAAATTCATGGGCGTGGCCGCCATCGTGCTCCTCAGTTCGGGAGTGGGCGGCTTCACGGCTTACAAACTGCTCAGCAACCAGAAGGAGGCTTCGGCCACATTCAACGAATTGTTTCAGCAGAATCCCGATAACTTCCGCTTGGCAGGGCTTTCCTCCGCCAACGCCCAGCCGGTGGACTTGACCCAAGCCGCAGAGACCTCGGTCCATGCCGTGGTGCACATCCGCTCCACCCAGCTGGGACGCACGCAGACGGTGCGCACGATGCCGGACATCTTCGACTTCTTCTTCGGCGACCCCCGCGGACAGGAGCGCCAAGTGAAGACGCAACCGCGCGTGGGATTTGGCTCGGGCGTCATCATTTCCAAGGACGGCTACATCGTGACCAACAACCACGTGGTGGAAGATGCCGACGAAATCACCGTCAAGCTCAATGACGAGCGCGAGTTCAAGGGACGCATCATCGGCACCGACCCCGATACCGACCTCGCCCTGCTCAAGATTGAAGGTGATGACTTTCCCACACTCCCCGTGGGCGACTCCGACGCTTTGCAGGTGGGCGAGTGGGTATTGGCCGTGGGCAATCCCTTCAGTCTTAGCTCCACGGTGACGGCGGGCATCGTCAGTGCCAAGGCGCGCAACATAGGTTCTTCGGCAGCCAACGGCCAAGGCGCCACCATCCAATCCTTCATCCAGACAGATGCTGCCATCAATCAGGGCAACAGCGGCGGCGCGCTGGTCAATGCGCGAGGTGAGCTGGTGGGCATCAACGCGATGCTCTATTCGCCCACCGGCAGCTACTCGGGCTACGGTTTTGCCATCCCCACGAACATTATGAAGAAAGTAGTGTCCGACCTCAAGCAATATGGTGCTGTGCAACGCGCCCTGCTGGGCATTAAGGGCCGCGACTTCTCCACGGAGTTGCAGATGAGCGACGAACTGGTGGAGGACATCAAGAAGCAAGCCGAGGAACTTGGCGTCACTGAAGGCGTCTTCGTGGCTGAAGTCTTGGATGGAGGTTCGGCAGCAGGCATCCTGCAAGAGAATGACGTCATCATCAAGCTGGACGGCCGTAAGATTCACAAGTTCAACGACTTGCAGCAAATCCTGGCCAAGCATCGCCCGGGCGACAAGGTAAAGGCGGTGATCGTCCGCAACAAGAAGGAGAAGGAAGTCACCCTGACGTTGAAAAATTCGCAGGGCAACACCAAGGTGGTCAAAGACCGCGGCATGGAAATCCTGGGAGCCGCCTTCAAGTCCGTCAGTGACGATCTGAAGCGCCAGCTCAACCTGGGCTATGGCTTGGAAGTGACCGGCGTCAGCACAGGCAAGATGAAGGATGCCGGCATCCGCAAGGGCTTCATCATCCTAAAGGTCAACGGAAAGAGCATGAAGACCGTGGAAGACTTGGAAGCCGAGCTGAGAGCCGCCACCCAGTCACCTGAGCAAGTCTTGTTCATCACCGGCATGTTCCCCTCCGGCAAGCGTGCAAGCTATGCGGTGGATTTGCAGCAAGAATAACGCTCATGGGAAAGTGTATTATTAAATAATGTTCACGAGCCTTAAATAATTTACAAATCATGGGGAAGAGCAGAAAATATTTTGCTCTTCCCTGTTTTGTATTTGGCGGAGAATGCTTATTTTTGCATAGAATTTTTATTCACTAACAATAAATTTATACTAACATGGTTAATTACAAAGAGTTAGGTCTCGTAAACACCAAAGAGATGTTTGCGCGTGCCATCAAGGGCGGTTATGCCATCCCGGCATTCAACTTCAACAACATGGAGCAGTTGCAGGCTATCATCAAGGCTTCTTCCGAAGAGAAGAGCCCCGTCATCCTGCAGGTTTCCAAGGGTGCCCGCAACTATGCCAACCAGACTTTGCTGCGCTACATGGCCGAAGGCGCCGTTGAGTATGCCAAGGAACTGGGATGCGAACATCCTGAAATCGTGCTTCACCTGGATCACGGCGACAGCTTCGAGCTGTGCAAGTCTTGCGTGGACATGGGCTTCTCTTCTGTCATGATTGACGGTTCCCACCTGCCTTACGAGGAGAACGTCGCCCTGACGAAGAAGGTCGTTGATTACGCTCACCAATATGGCGTTACCGTAGAAGGCGAACTGGGCGTATTGGCTGGTGTGGAAGATGAAGTATCTGCCGAGCACCACACTTATACGAACCCCGAGGAAGTAATCGACTTCGCTACCCGCACGGGCTGCGACAGCTTGGCTATCTCCATCGGCACTTCCCACGGCGCATACAAGTTCAAACCCGAACAGTGCCACGTTGACCCCGCTACGGGCCGCCTGGTTCCTCCTCCCTTGGCATTCGACGTATTGGATGCAGTGATGGAGAAACTGCCGGGCTTCCCCATCGTGCTGCACGGCTCTTCTTCCGTTCCCCAGGAATATGTGGATATGATCAACCAGTATGGTGGCAAGCTCGAAGCCGCCATCGGTATCCCCGAAGACGAACTGCGCAAGGCTGCTAAGTCTGCCGTCTGCAAGATCAACATCGACTCCGACTCTCGTCTGGCCATGACGGCTGCTGTCCGCAAGGTATTCGCCGAGAAGCCTGCCGAGTTCGACCCCCGCAAGTACTTGGGTCCGGCCCGCGACGAAATGGAGAAGCTGTACAAGCACAAAATCATCAATGTGCTTGGCTCCAACGGCAAGCTGGCTGAATAATCTTAATGCCTGCTGTGCATAAAGTTTAAAATTGATTCTATAGGAAAGGGCGTGCCATTGTGGTGCGCCCTTTCTATTGAGGGATGTTTATTCCGTCAAAACTTCGTTGCCCGTTTCCGTGATGAGGACCATGCTTTCCCATTGGGCAGAGTCCGAGCCATCGTCGGTGAAGACGGTCCAGCCGTCCTCTTCATCGATGCAGACTTCGTAACGGCCGGCGTTGATCATCGGCTCTATCGTGAAGGTCATGCCCGGTACAATCATCATGCCTGTGCCCCGCTTGCCGAAGTGCTCCACGTCCGGCTCTTCATGGAACTTCACGCCACAGCCGTGGCCACAGAGGTCGCGCACGACGGAGTAGCCGTTCTTCTCGGCATGTTCTTGTATGGCGGCGCCGATGTCGCCGAGGCGCGTCCAGGGTTGGGCCATGCGCACGCCGATGTCCCGGCACTCGCGCGTCACCTCCACCAACCGCCTGCGTTCGGGGCTGACGTCGCCTATGAGGAACATCCGCGAGGCATCGGAGAAGTAGCCTTTGTAGATGGTGGAGACGTCCACGTTGACTATATCGCCGCTCTTCAGGTGTTCCCTTGTGCTGGGGATGCCGTGGCACACGACGTCGTTGACACTGACACAGACGCTCTTCGGGAAGCCCTCGTAGAGAAAGGGGGCGGGTATGGCGTCGTGGTCGGTGGTGAAGCAATAGACCAGGTGGTCCACGTCGGCGGTGGTCATGCCTTCGCAGATGTTTTGTGCCACATAGTCCAGCAGGGCGGTATTGATCTTGGCGCTCGCCCGGATGCCTGCCAGTTGCTCGGGCGTGCGGAGAAGGTGCCGCTGGGGCAGCCGGACGCCCTCTTTCCTGTACTTTTGTATAGTCGCTTCCACGTCGTCCGAGTAGTTTCTGGGCGTGAAGCGTGTCGCATGGATAAACTTTTTCATGTCGTATCTATTTAATCGTGCAAAGGTACATACTTTATTGGGAATAATGCCTATCTTTGCCGCTAAAGATAGAACCTTCTTAATTGATACAGACCTTATGAACACCTTATCCAACCACGAACTGACACTCCGAGTGTCCCCGCACGGGGCCGAGCTGACCAGCATCGTCCGCAACGGCCACGAGTATCTCTGGCAGGCAGACCCCACTTACTGGAAGCGCCATTCCCCTGTATTGTTTCCCATCGTAGGCTCCGTCTGGCAAGGCGAGTACCGCGCAGGCGGGCAGACATACGCGCTGTCCCAGCACGGCTTTGCCCGCGACATGGACTTTGAACTGACGCTGGAGACGCCCGACGAGTTGCGCTACCGCCTGGCCGACACCGAGGAAACCCGCCGGAAATATCCCTTCCCCTTCATCCTCGAGATAGGCTATCGCCTGCGCGGACGGTGCGTGGACGTGCTCTGGCAGGTGACGAACCCCGCCGCCGACGACCTGTATTTCCAGATAGGCGCGCACCCGGCCTTCTACTTCCCCGACTACACTCCCGACGACCCTCGCCGGGGATTCTTCGGCTTCGACCGTGCCGAAGGCCTGCACTATGTCCGCATCGCCGAGAAGGGTTGTGTAGACCCCGACACCCGCTATCCCTTGGAACTGACCGACGGCCTCCTGCCCCTCGACACGCACACGTTCGACATCGACACCTTCATCCTGGAGGGCGGACAGGTGCGCGAAGTGACGCTGTACGACGTCAAGAGGAAGCCTGTCCTCGCCCTGCACTTCGACGCTCCGGTGCTGGGACTGTGGTCGCCCCCGGGCAAGGACGCGCCCTTCGTCTGCATCGAGCCTTGGTATGGCCGCTGCGACCGTGCGCACTTCGCCGGCGAATACAAAGACCGCGACTGGGTGCAACACTTGGGCGCCGGCGGCGTCTTCCACGGCGGATACACGATAGAAATCATGGAATAACCCCACGCACAACGTCGCACAATCGTAACCCCGGTGTCACACCCTTGCAACATCTTTTCCCCACCTTTGCAGTGGAAAACAACCCAAAGAAGGAGGACAAGACAATGGAGAAACTGACACTGAACGATTGCACGCTGGAGGCCGCCGCAGGCGGGGGATTCTTTGCCTACTACAGGGACAACCTGCTCTGCAGCGCCTACGGCGAAACACCCGATGAAGCCTATGAGAACCTCGAACGGATTATAGACGACTTCATCAGCGACATGTACATGGTGGAGGAGTATGTATAGCCTCCCGACCGGAAAGCGTGGGGAACTTCTTACGTAATATTCCATAAATTCCCTCAACGACCGTGCCCGCGCGATGCAGGCACGGTCTGACTTGTTTAATCACGTCACACATCTTTATATATATCAACATGAGCAAATCACCATCAGACAAGAAGGGCATCGCCGATGCCTACGTCGAACGAGACCTGAGCTGGATGTACTTCAACCGGCGCATACTCCAAGAGGCCATGAAGCCAACTCTCCCACTGTTGGAGCGACTGAGCTTCCTTGGCATCTACTCGAACAACCTCGATGAGTTCTTCAGAGTGCGCATGGCCACGCTGAGCAGAATCGCCGAATGCGACGACAAGCGTGTCCGAAAGGAGCGCGAACATGCGGCGCAGCTCATCAAGCAGATCAACAAACTCAACAGCAAGTATGCGAAAGAGTATGAAGAGGCCATCCACGAAGTGACCCGCTGCCTGCGCACGGAGAACATCTTCCTGTTGAAGGACGACGAGCTGGAGGACGACCAACAGCTCTTCGTCCGCCAATTCTTCCGGCAGAAGCTGAGCGGCTTCGTCAATCCCGTCTGGCTCGCAGCCGTGCGCCAACTGACGGACGAGGCCGACGACAACATCTTCCTGGCCGTGAAGATGAATGCCGCAGGGAAGAAGGGCGCGGAGTATGCCTTGATAGAGCTGCCCGTGTCTGTCTGCGGCAGGTTCATCCACCTTCCGGACAAGGGAGGCAAGTCTTTCCTGATGTACCTCGACGACGTTGTGCGCTTCTGCCTGCCCATGATCTTCAGCGGGATGGACTACACGCGCTTCGAGGCATACGCCTTCAAGTTCACCAAGGACGCCGAGATGGAGATGGACAACGACCTGCGCAACGGCATGCTACAGAAAATATCGAAGGGAGTCAAGAGCCGCAGGAAAGGCGACGCCCTCCGCGTAATCTACGACGCGGCGATGCCCAAGGACCTCCTCAAGCGCGTCATGAACAAGCTGAACCTGGACAAGCTGGACACCGTCCAGGCCGGCGGCAGGTACCACAACCACAAAGACCTCATGTCCTTCCCCGACTGTGGACGGAAGGACCTCAAATACCCGGCCTGGACGCCCATCGTGAAGCCCGAACTGGACGAGGACGTCAGCCTCCTGAAGCTCATACAGGCGCACGACCGCTTCATACACGTCCCCTATCACAGCTTCGACTACTATATCCGCGTGCTGCAGGAGGCCGCCATCAGCAAGCACGTCCGTAGCATAAAGACCACGCTCTACCGCCTCGCCAAGACCTCCAAGGTGGTGACGGCACTCATCAACGCGGCGCGCAACGGCAAGAAGGTGACTGTAGTCATCGAGCTGCTGGCGCGCTTCGACGAGGCCAGCAACATCAGCTGGTCCAAGCTGATGCAGGACGCCGGCATACACGTCATCTTCGGCGTGGAGGGGCTGAAGGTGCACAGCAAGATCACGCACATCGGCATGAAGTCCGGGCCGGACATCGCCTGCGTCAGCACCGGCAACTTCCACGAAGGCAACGCGCGAAGCTATACGGACTTCATGCTGATGACCGCCGAACGCACCATCGTCAGCGACGTTTCCAACGTCTTTTGTTTCATAGAGAAGCCCTACACGCCCATCAAGTTCAGGCAACTCCTGGTATCTCCCAACGAGATGAAGAGGCGCTTCCTGCGACTGATAGACGACGAAATCAAGAACAAACAGTGTGGCAAGCCGGCGGGCATATCTATGAAGCTCAATCACATCACCGACCCTGTCATGGTGCGCAAGCTGTATGAAGCCGCCGCCGCCGGCGTCCCTGTGGACATCGTGCTGCGGGGAAACTGCTCGCTGGTCACAGGCATTCCCGGCCTCAGCGACACGATACACATCAACGGCATCATCGACCGTTACCTGGAGCATTCGCGCATCTTCATCTTCAAGGCGGGCGGCGAGGACAAGTGCTTCATCGGCTCGGCGGACTGGATGCCGCGCAATCTGGACAACCGCGTCGAAGTCGTTTGCCCCGTCCATGACCCAGCCATCAAGGCGGAGCTGCACACCGTCGTCAGCTACGGCCTGCGGGACACCTGCCAGGGCAGGGTGGTGGACGGCAGCGGCGAGAACCGCCCTTGGACCACCGGCGAAGACCGGCCTTTCCGCTCGCAAGAGGCGTTGTACCACCACTACCTCGAGCACCGGGACGAACAATAACCTACTAACATACTGAATTTATGGGAAAGAAGTGTTACGCCGCGATAGACATCGGCTCCAACGCCGCGCGGCTTTTAATCAAACGGGAAGAAGAGAACGAGAACCTCATCAACAAACGGCTGTCCAAGGTCCTGATGCTGCGCGTCCCGCTGCGGCTCGGCTTTGATGTCTTCTCACTGGGGCGGCTGTCCGAGGAGAGGGCGGACAACATGATGCGCCTGATGAAAGCCTATCGCCACCTCATGCGCATATACAACGTGACGGACTACCGCGCCTGCGCCACCTCCGCCATGCGCGACGCGAAGAACGGACAGGCTGTCATCGAGAAGGTGAAGAAGGCCACCGGCATCCGCATCGAAGTCATTGACGGGCAGGAAGAAGCACAGATCATCTACAACAATCACGTGGAAGACCTGCAGGACCGTACGGGGAACTTCATCTATGTGGACGTCGGCGGAGGCAGCACGGAGGTCAATCTGATGGTCAATGGGTCGCTGTTGCAGTCGATGTCATACAACGTCGGAACCGTCCGCATACTGAGCGGGGCGGTCAAGCCGGACACCTGGCTGAACCTCAAGGACGACCTTCGGCGGCTGACAGAGGGCTTCCCCGGCATCAACATCATCGGCTCCGGGGGCAACATCAACAAGCTCTACCGCATGGCGACGGACAAGGACAAGGACCGGCAGAGGCTCCCAATCACGTCGCTACGGAGCCTGTATGACCAACTGAAGCCCCTCACCCCGGAGCAGCGCATGCGGCAGTTCGGGCTGAAGGAAGACCGCGCGGACGTCATCGTCCCTGCGGCGGAGATATTCCTGACCATCGCCGACGTCGTCAAGGCCGACTATGTGCACGTGCCCGTGATTGGCTTGGCCGACGGCATCATCGACGCCCTTTACCTGCGGGACCAGGCCCGGAAGAAGGCGAAGAGGAAGTAGCGTTCAGCGCACGTACATCAGGTCGCTGATGATGTCGTCGGACACGAAGAACGCCTCTTCCGTCAGCCGGAGGCAACCGTTCCGTCGCACGAGCGTGCCGCGCTGCATGTGCGGCGCCGCCATGGAGAACAAGTATCGCAGGCGGTGAGCGCCGAACTCCTTGGCCACTTTCGTCAGCGAGATGCCCCGCAACGTACGCAGTCCGGTCATCACATATTCGTTGTATCTCATCGACAGGGTGAGCGTCTCCTTCTCGAAGGGTCGCTCACCCTTTTCCATTCCCTCCACATAGTCCTTCAGCGACGGACGGTTCCACTCGCGGCTGACGACGTCGAACGAATGCGCCGACGGCCCGCATCCCAGGTAGGGGACGCCCGTCCAGTAGCCCATGTTGTGCCGCGAATAGTGCGAGCCGCGGCAGAAGTTCGATATCTCATAGTGCACGTAGTTCCTGGCCTTCATCGTGTCCGTCAGCACACGGTAGAGCCGCCGGCTCTGCTCCTCGGAGACTTCCTTCACATTGCCCGACTGCCGCAGGCGGTAGAGGGGAGTGCCCTTCTCGTAGGTCAGGTGATACGTGGAGAGGTGTTGCGGGTAGAGCTCGAAGGCAGTCTCGAGGTCCGTCAGGAGCATCTCCTCCGTCTGCCCGGGCAGGCCGTAGATGAGGTCGATGCTGATGTTCTTCAGCCCCGCCTTGCGACAGCGTCGGACAGCGTCGCGGGCCTCCTGTGCCGTATGCCGGCGTTGCAGCAGACGTAGCATCTTATCGTCGAAGGTCTGCACACCGATGCTCAGACGGTTGATGGGCAGGGTGCGGATGAACGCCACATACTCCTCTGTCAGGTCGTCGGGATTGGCCTCGAGGGTCACCTCCTGCACCTGCTCCAGGCCGTAGACCTCACGCAGCGTGTCGAATATCGCCACCAATTGCTGCGGCTCCAGCTGCGTGGGCGTGCCGCCTCCCAGGTAGACGGTCTTCACGAGCTCGCCCTTCAGGTAGTCGTGCCTCATGCGCAGCTCCAAGCACAGGGCATCCACGTATCGCTGCCGGAGCAGGGCGTTGACGGTGGAATAGAAGTCGCAGTACAAGCAGCGCGTCTTGCAGAAGGGGACATGGATATAGATGCCTGCCATAGTGTATATCTTTGCTAAGGTTTAACATTCATTTTGATGCAAAGATACGTATTTCCCCCAAAGTCCTATACGTTTATTGACATTTTTAATATTAGTTATTATTAACCACCTATATTTGTATATCATTAATAGGGTTTGTATATTTGCTCCTATAAAAAGCGTGTCGCTCTATGACATGATGAAAAGTACGTACATAGTGGGGCTTCCCGCACGTCATCGGCAGGGACATACGCAAGTCTGCGGTGCAGACATACGTATGTCTTGATGCGAGAGATACGGGAAACCTCACTCGAGAGATACGGAAAACCTCATCGGGGAGATACGTATCTCTTTGCGCCCGATGTACGTGCGTACTTCGTGTCGCGGCACGAGAGAATTGATAACCGATGTTTTATCCTTAAAACCAATGGCTTATGACAGTTCCTTATAAGCTTCAACGTAAGAAGAACCCCCAGAAGCCGGACGAACCCGGCGAATGGCACGCCACTCCGAAGACGGGTAAACCGTTGAAGGAAAAAGTCATGACACGTATGGCGACAGAGGACACGACCATTGCCGACTTCGAGCTGCTCGGTTCGGCAAAGGTCATTGCAAGGTTCCTCTACAACCAGACGATACTGGGCAACCGCGTACGCATACCCGGACTGGGCACATTCAGAGTGTCGTTCGGCAGTGAAGGCGTTGCCGATATCACGAAGTTCAATACAAGCATGATCCGCAACGTGAAGATTGTGTTTACGATGGATAGTGACCTGCGCGCGCGCATCCTCAACGACATAACCTTCGAGAATGCGGGAGTGGACGACAATGGCGTACAGTACGCCAGTCTGGAGAACTACAAGCGGGTGATGGGCCTCACCCCCGACAGCCCCTCCGAACCGGAGACCCCGGACGAAGGCGGCAGCGGAAGCGACGGTTCTTTCGGCTGATTTCAGAGCAGCGCCGCCAGGTATTGCCGCATCCGTGCGGCAGGGATGCCCCGGCGGCGGGCGTAGTCACAGAGTTGGTCCTCGCCGATGGGTCCCACGCTGAAGTAGCGGGACTCCCGGCAGGCCAGCATCATTCCGGACACGGAGCCATGCGGGCGCATGGCTCCGTTTTCTGTCAGGCTGATGCCTATCCTACACATATTTAATATAGAGTCCAAGATGAAGTTGATGGACATGTCCGGCAGGCAGGGATAACCCACTGCGGGGCGGATGCCCGTGTATCGGCAGGCCAGGAGGTCGCCGATGCCGAGGCGCTCGTCCCTCGCATATCCCCACGCCTCCCGCCGGACATGGGCGTGCATCCGCTCCGTCGCCGCCTCGGCCAGGCGGTCCAGCAACGTGTTCAGCAGCATGTCCTTGTAGGGGTCTTCGGGGAACGCCAGGTCCGTCCGCACGGTCGTGGCGAAGATGCCTATGCGGTCGTCGCCGCCCAGGGAGGCGGGCCGGACGAAGTCGCTCAGGCACAGCAGGGGGCTGCCGTCGGCGTGCGGCACCTGTTGGCGCAGCAGGGGGATGCGCGTGCCGTCGGCCACGATGTCGTCGCCCTCCGCCCACGCCGTGCACAGGCGGAAGAGCCCCTGCGGGCGTGCCTTGCCCTGCATCTCCGCCAGCAACTGGCGGGCGTCGCCGATGAGCTCGCCCGCCGTCTGCGACTGCAACGCCGCCCCTCTTAGTCCCCAGGCATGAAAAAAGTAGCTCCAGTTGATATAGGGAGCTACTTCGTTCACGTCGTAGGTGACAATCTCCGCCCTACGCATGAAACCGCAGGGCTTCGCCGCGCCAGGCATCGTCGACGCCCGTGGACTGGTCATAGACTTGGTGCCCGTTGACGAAGGTCTTGACCACCTTCCAGTCGAACGTCCGGCCCTCTAAGGGGCTCCAACCGCACTTGCTCAGGATGCAGTCCTGCGTCAGTTGCCACGGCTCCCGTCGCACGAGGACGAGGTCGGCCTTATAGCCTTCGCGCAGGAAACCGCGGCCGTCGATGCGGAACAGTCGCGCCGGGTTGTGGCACATCTTCTCTACCACCGTCTCCATGGGCAGTACGCCTTCCTCCATCAGTTGCAGCACGCTGACGAGCGAGAACTGTATCAGAGGCATGCCCGAAGCGGCACGGAGCGCGCCGCCCACTTTCTCAGTCAGCAGGTGGGGAGCGTGGTCGGTGGCGATGGTGTCGATGCGTGTCGTCAGCAGGTAGTCACGCAGTTCGTCGCGGTCGGCGGCGCGCTTGATGGCGGGGTTGCACTTGATGCAGGCGCCCAGCGTACGATAGTCCTTGCGCTCGAAGAGCAGGTGTCCCACGCAGACTTCGACCGTGAGGTTCTTGTGTTCGTCCAGCGTGTCATAGTTGAACAGCGTCATTTCCCGCGCCGTGGACACGTGCAGCAGGTGCATCCTCGCCCCGGTGCGCCGGGCCAGGTCGAAGGCCGTCATCGTGGACGCCAGACAGGCGTCCGAGCTGCGGATGTAGGGGTGGATGTTGACCGGGATGCGCGACTCGTCGCCATACTTCCTCGTGTACTTCTTCACGTTCTCCCGTATGATCTCCTGGTCTTCGCAGTGCACCGCGATGAGCATGTCCGTGCCTTCGAAGAGTCGACGCAGGGTCTTCTCGTCGTCGACGAGCATGTTCCCCGTGCTCGACCCCATGAAGAGCTTGATGCCGCAGACGGTCTTCCGGTCCAGCTGCTTCAGCAGGTCGAAGTTGTCGTTTGTCGCCCCGAAGTAGCACGCATGGTTTACGATGCACTTCTCGTCCAGCAACTGTTGCTTCTGCTCTAGGGCTTCGAGCGTGGTGGTGGCGGGCACCGTGTTGGGCATGTCCATTATGGAGGTGACGCCTCCGGCGGCGGCCGCGCGGCTTTCGGACAGTATGTCCGCCTTGTGCGTCATTCCCGGCTCGCGGAAGTGTACGTGTTCGTCTATCACTCCCGGCAGGAGATAGCAGCCGGTGGCGTCGACGGTGTCGTCGCACGGTGCGGACAATGGGCGTCCGTCGGTCAGAACTTCGGCTATCAGACCGTCTTCGATGACGATCGAGCCTTGCTTGCGTGCACCCTCGTTGACGAGGATGGCGTTGTGAATCAATGTTCGTTTCATGTAGGTCGTTATTTGGTTCGTTCGTATTTCTTCCACAGGCTGTCCCACTTCAGGCGTATCACTCCCAGCACAGCCTCGCCGAAGATGCTGGAGTTCATCTTCGACGTCCCCCGCTCGCGGTTGACAAAGACGACGGGGACTTCCTGCACGCGGAAGCCGTATTTGTAGGCCGTGAACTTCATCTCTATCTGGAAGGCATAGCCTTTGAAGCGGATGCGGTCCAGGGGTATCGCCTGCAGCACCTCCCGCCTGTAGCAGACGAAGCCGGCGGTCGTGTCGTGTATCGGCAGGCCCGTTATGAGGCGGACATACTTGGAGGCGAAGTAGGACATGAGCACCCGCCCCATGGGCCAGTTGACCACGTTGACACCGCTGACGTAGCGCGACCCGATGGCCAGGTCCGCCCCTCCTTCGCGGCAAGCGGCGTACAGCCTCGGCAGGTCCGCCGGGTTGTGGCTGAAGTCGGCGTCCATCTCGAAGACGTAGGCATAGCCCCTGTCCAAGGCCCACTGGAAGCCTGCGATGTATGCCGTGCCCAAGCCTTGCTTGCCCGGACGCTGGAGGATGAAGAGCCTGTCGGCGTACTCCTCGCGCTGCAACCGCAGGACGATGTCGGCGGTCCCGTCGGGCGAGTTATCCTCCACCACCAAGACATGGAAGCCCTGGGGCAGGGCGAAGACGGCCCGGATGATATTCTCAATGTTCTCCCGTTCGTTGTACGTCGGGATGATGATGATACTGTCTGCTGTATGGTCCATAGTGTATGATATTTGCGACAAATGTACAGTTTTTCCATCAGATACCTGCGCAAGTTGTGGGATAATTTGTACTTTTGCGCCATCAAACAGAATGCTTATGACCCTCAGTGACCTCCAACAACGCTTTGCCGCCCATCCCAATGTCGCGGCGCTGGACCACCTGTGGTCCGACCCCTCCACGCACCACGTCCACTGCGGCGGGCTGTGTGCCTCGTCGGCCTCGATGCTCTGCTCCGTCCTTGCCGGACGCTACGACGTCCCCTACGTCTTCATACTGGACGACGCGGAGGAGGCGGGCTACTTCTATCATGACCTCGTCCAACTGTTGGGCGACGAACGGGTGCTCTTCTTCCCCTCGTCCTTCCGTCGGGCCATCAAGTATGGACAGAAGGACTCTGCCAGCGAAGTGCTCCGGACCGAGGCCCTTAGCCGCCTGGGCAAGGCGGACACGGTGCTCAGCCTCGTCACCTATCCCGATGCGTTGGCGGAGAAGGTCGTGTCTGTCGCCGAGCTGGACGACAAGACTCTGAAGCTCCATGCGGGGGAGAAGGTGGACATGACGTTCGTCACCGACCTCCTGCATGGCAGCGGGTTCGAGCGCGTGGACTACGTCTACGAGCCGGGCCAGTATGCGCTCCGCGGCAGCATCATCGACGTCTTTTCCTTCTCGTCCGAGAGCCCGTACCGCATCGACTTCTTCGGCGACGAGGTCGAGTCCATCCGCTCTTTCGACGTCCAAAGCCAGCTCTCCCTCGAGGCGAAGGACGCTGTCGTCATCGTGCCCGACCTCAGTCGCGACCTCGAACGCACGGGCACGGGCGGCATGGTCTCCCTGTTCGACTTCCTGCCGAAGGACACCATCCTCGCCATGCACGACCTTCTTTGGCTGCGCGAACGCATACAGAAGGTCCACGACGAGTCCCTGACCTCCCAGGCCATTGCAGCCCGCGAAGCCGAGGAGAACGGTGCCCTTTCCCTCGACGGAAAGCTGATAGACGGGGCAGAGTTTGCCGCACATGTCCTCGGCTTCCGCCGGATGGAGTTCGGCGCCAAGCCTACGGGCACGCCGGACGCGACGGTGCTCTTCCACACCACCGCCCAGCCCGTCTTCCACAAGAACTTCGACCTCGTCGCGCAGAGCTTCACCCAATATCTCGCCCAAGGATACACCTTATATATATGTAGCGACAGCACCAAGCAGACCGACCGCCTGCGTGCCATCTTCGAGGACAGGGGCGACAACATCACCTTCACCCCCATAGGGAAGACCCTCCACGAAGGCTTCGCCGACGACACGCTCAGGCTCTGTGTCTTCACCGATCACCAACTCTTCGACCGCTTCCACAAGTACAACCTCAAGAGCGACAAAGCCCGGAGCGGCAAGGTAGCGTTGTCGTTGAAGGAGCTGAACCAGTTCACCCCCGGCGACTACGTGGTACATACCGACCACGGAGTGGGCCGCTTCGCAGGCCTGATACGCGTCCCCAACGGCAACACCACCCAAGAAGTGATGAAGATTGTGTATCAGAATGACGACGTCGTGTTCGTATCTATCCACTCCCTGCACAAGGTGTCCAAGTACAAGGGAAAGGACGGCGAGCCTCCACGCCTCAACAAACTGGGCACAGGAGCGTGGGAGAAGCTGAAGGACAGGACCAAGAAGAAGATCAAGGACATCGCACGAGACCTCATCCGGCTCTACTCCCAACGTCGCGAGGAGAAAGGCTTCCAGTTCAGCCCGGACAGCTTCCTCCAGCACGAGTTGGAAGCCTCTTTCCTCTACGAAGACACGCCGGACCAGTCCAAGGCGACGGCTGACGTGAAGGCCGACATGGAGAGTTCGCGCCCCATGGACCGCCTGGTCTGCGGCGACGTGGGCTTCGGCAAGACCGAGGTCGCCGTACGTGCCGCCTTCAAAGCCGCGACGGACAACAAGCAGGTGGCCGTCCTCGTGCCCACCACCGTACTGGCTTACCAGCACTTCCAGACTTTCAAGGAGCGCCTGAAGGACATGCCCTGCCGCGTGGAGTACCTTAGTCGGGCACGCACACCGGCACAGACACGGGCGGTCATCAAGGCGCTTGCCGCCGGCGACATCGACATTCTCATCGGCACACACCGCATCTTGGGCAAGGACGTGAAGTTCAAAGACCTCGGCTTGCTTATCATCGACGAGGAGCAGAAGTTCGGCGTCTCCGTCAAGGAGAAGCTGCGCCAGATGAAGGTCAACGTGGACACCCTCACCCTCACCGCCACACCTATCCCCCGCACACTGCAATTCTCCTTGATGGGCGCGCGCGACCTCAGCGTCATACAGACGCCCCCTCCCAACCGCTATCCGATACAGACCGAGGTCCATACGTTCAGCGAGGAGGTCATCGCCGATGCCATCAACTTCGAGATGAGCCGCAACGGCCAGGTCTTCTTCGTCAACAATCGCATCTCCAATCTGCCCGAGTTGAAGGCGCTGATAGAGCGCAACGTCCCCGACTGCCGTGTCTGTATCGGACACGGACAGATGCCTCCCGACGAGTTGGAGAAAGTAATCTTGGACTTCGTGAACTACGACTATGACGTGTTGCTTGCCACCACCATCGTGGAGAGCGGCATCGACATCCCCAATGCCAACACCATAATCATCAACCAGGCGCAGAACTTCGGCCTGAGCGACCTTCACCAGATGCGTGGCCGCGTGGGCCGCAGCAACAAGAAGGCGTTCTGCTACCTGCTGGCGCCGCCTCTCTCCAGTCTCACCCCCGAGGCCAAGCGTCGTCTGCAGGCCATTGAGAACTTCAGCGACCTCGGGAGCGGCATCCACATCGCCATGCAGGACCTCGATATCCGGGGGGCAGGCAATATGCTCGGTGCCGAGCAGAGCGGCTTCATCGCAGACTTGGGATACGAAACTTACCAGAAGATACTGGGCGAGGCCGTCCGCGAGCTGAAGACCGAAGAGTTCGCCGACCTCCTTGCCCGCGAACAGCAAGAAGCGGACAACAGCGGCAAGATCAGTGGCGAGCAGTTCGTCGAAGAGTGCCAGGTGGAGAGCGACCTCGAGCTTCTCCTTCCCGCCAACTACGTCACTGGCAGCAGCGAACGTATGCTCCTCTATCGCGAGTTGGACAACCTCACCCTCGACAAGGATGTCGAAGCCTTCCGCTCCCGCCTTATCGACCGCTTCGGCCCTGTGCCGTCCGAGACGGAGGAGTTGCTCCGCATCGTCCCCTTGCGCCGTGTCGCCGCCCGCCTCGGTGTCGAGAAAATCTTCCTCAAAGGCGGTCGTATGACCCTCTATCTGGTGCACAACCTCGAAAGTCCCTATTACCAAAGCCAAGCCTTCGGACGGCTCATAGCCTACATGATGAAGTACACCCGCCGTTGCGACCTCCGCGAACAGACTGGCAAACGCTCCATGATAGTGAAAGACGTTGCTACGGTAGAAGAGGCGTTGGCTGTCCTGAAAGAGATGCTGGCGATGGAGGCGGCGGAATGAATGCATCCAGCAGCATCAAAAAATCAGGTGCAAGCCTTGGTATACGATGAAATAGGCTTATCTTTGCACACTTGAATTACAAGCGTATCCCGTATGGACGAAAAGAAGCAAATCACATTCATCGTGAACCCTATATCCGGCATATTGGACAAGCGCCAGATTGTGGAGTGGGTCAACCGGAAGTTGGACAAGGATGCCTACGAGGCAAAGTTTGTGCGTACTGAACATGCAGGCCATGCCGTGGAGATTGCCGCACGTGAGGCGGAAGCCGACGCATACGCCGTGGTGGCCGTGGGAGGAGACGGCACCATCAACGAGATTGCCCGTTCGCTGGTGCATACGCAGACGGCCCTTGGCATCATTCCCTGCGGGTCGGGCAACGGATTGGCGCGCCACTTGCAGATTCCTTTGGATCCCCGGCGTGCCATCAGCGTCCTCAACGAGGAAAACGTGGATACCATCGACTATGGCACCATCAACGGGACGCCTTTCTTCTGCACGTGTGGCGTGGGCTTCGATGCCTTTGTCAGCCTCCAGTTTTCTAAGGCAGGACGGCGGGGACCGCTGACCTACTTGCAGAAGACCCTGTTGGAGAGCTTGAGATACCGCCCGAGGACTTACGAACTGGAGATGGACGGTTACACCGCCCGCTACAAGGCTTTCCTCATCGCGTGCGGCAATGCCTCGCAATATGGCAACAATGCCTACATCACCCCCCAGGCCACGGTGGACGACGGCTTGCTGGATGTCACCATCCTCGAACCTTTTACAGCCTTGGACGTGCCCGCCTTGGCTTACCAGCTTTTCCACAAGACCATCGACCAGAACAGCCGCATCAAGACTTTCCGCTGCCAGCGCCTGAAGATTCACCGGCGTCGTCCCGGCGTGGTGCATTATGACGGGGACCCCGTGATGATGGGCGAGGACATCGAGGTGGACATTGTCAAACACGGCTTGCGGGTGCTCGTTCCCCGCAATGTGGAGGCGGATTCGCCCAATGTCATCCAACGCGCGCAAGACTACATCAGCGGCCTGGAGCAGTTGAACCGTTCCTACTTCCAACGCCTGGTCGAGGACTTTAAGGGCAAAGAGGGGCAATGGTTCGGAAAGCCGGAGGAAAAGCGGGGCGGAGAATGAGGCTTTGCGAAACATTGCGAACAAAAAACTTGTCCGATTTTGATGCTTCGTCTGTAGGTTTTATGTACTTTTGCACGGACATTATCCGAACATGAAATACCCAATTAAGATATGTATAGAACTCATACTTGCGGAGAACTCCGCATTACAAATGTAAATCAGACGGTTACGCTGGCCGGATGGGTGCAACGCACCCGCAAGATGGGCGGAATGACGTTCGTAGATCTGCGCGACCGCTACGGCATCACCCAGTTGGTCTTCAACGAGGAGGTGGATGCCGAACTTTGCGAACAAGCCAACCGTTTGGGGCGTGAATATGTCATCCAAGTGACGGGCACCGTGAACGAACGCTTCAGCAAGAACGCCAACCTGCCTACGGGCGACATTGAAATCATCGTGTCCGCGCTGAAGGTGCTCAACACCTCGCTGACCCCGCCCTTCACCATCGAGGACAACACGGACGGCGGCGACGACATCCGCATGAAGTACCGCTACCTCGACCTGCGCCGCACGGCCGTGCGCAAGAACCTGGAGCTGCGCCACAAGATGACCATCGAGGTGCGCAAGTACCTGGACGAGCAAGGCTTCATCGAAGTGGAAACCCCCGTCTTGGTAGGCTCCACCCCCGAGGGCGCCCGCGACTTCGTGGTGCCTTCGCGCATGAATCCCGGACAATTCTACGCCCTGCCCCAAAGCCCGCAGACTTTGAAGCAGTTGCTGATGGTCTCCGGCTTCGACCGCTACTTCCAGATAGCCAAGTGCTTCCGCGACGAGGACTTGCGTGCCGACCGTCAGCCGGAGTTCACGCAGATAGACTGCGAAATGTCCTTTGTGGAGCAAGACGATGTCATCAACCTCTTCGAGGGCATGGCGAAATACCTCTTCAAGACCCTCCGTGGCGTGGAGCTGACAGAACCTTTCCAGCGTATGCCGTGGTCGGAGGCCATGAAGTACTATGGCAGCGACAAGCCCGACTTGCGCTTCGGCATGAAGTTCGTCGAGCTGATGGACATCATGAAAGGACACGGCTTCTCCGTCTTCGACAATGCAGCCTACATCGGCGGCATCTGTGCCGAGGGAGCCGCCCACTATACGCGCAAGCAGATAGACGCCCTGACTGAGTTTGTCAAGAAGCCTCAAATCGGTGCCAAAGGCTTGGTCTATGCCCGTGTGGAGGCAGGCGGACACGTCAAGTCCAGCGTGGACAAGTTCTATCCGCAAGAGGTCTTGCAGCAGATGAAGGAGGCTTTCGGCGCCAAGGAGGGCGACCTCATCCTCATCCTGAGCGGCGACGACGCCATGAAGACCCGCAAGCAGCTTTGCGAGCTTCGCTTGGAGATGGGCAACCAGTTGGGCTTGCGCGACAAGAACAAGTTCGCCCTCCTGTGGGTGGTGGACTTCCCGATGTTCGAGTGGAGCGACGAGGAGAACCGTCTGATGGCCATGCACCATCCCTTCACGCATCCCAAGGACGAAGACATTCCCTTGCTGGACACCGACCCCGCAGCCGTGCGTGCCGATGCCTACGACATGGTGTGCAACGGTGTCGAACTGGGCGGCGGCTCCATCCGTATCCACGATTCGCAGCTCCAGGCCAAGATGTTCGAAATCCTGGGCTTCACCCCCGAACGGGCGCAGGAGCAGTTCGGCTTTCTGATGAATGCCTTCAAGTACGGCGCGCCTCCCCACGGCGGTTTGGCCTACGGCTTGGACCGTTGGGTCAGCATCTTTGCCGGCTTGGACAGCATCCGCGACTGCATTGCCTTCCCCAAGAACAACAGCGGGCGCGACGTCATGCTGGATGCTCCCTCTGTCTTGGAATCCAAGCAGTTGGACGAGTTGAAGCTGGTGGTCAAGGAATAATTCGCATTAATCAAGGACAGGCTCGTGAAAGAGACTACCCGGATATTCCGTTTTGCGGTGATTGGCACACTCAATGCGCTGATCACCGCATTTGTTGTCTGGGTGATGATGGACGTGGCGGACGTCAACTACCGCCTCTCCAACGTCACGGCCTACGTCGTGGCCCAAATACACAATTTTGTATGGTCCAAATATTGGATCTTTCCTACTGACAAAAAGAGCAACACTTGGCGTCAAGTGCTGCTCTTTACCTTGGCTTTCGGACTGGCCTACGTGGCGCAGTTCCTTTTCCTTATCCTCTTGGTGGAGGGCTTGCGCTGCAACGAATACCTTGCGCAGTTCCTCGGCCTCTTTGTCTATGGCGGCGTGCAGTTCGTGGTGAACCGCCGGGTGACATTCAATCCCTGAACCGTTTCGTTAAATCTTCATACGCGTCAATCCGTCGGTCGCGCAGGAAAGGCCACCAGCGGCGCACGTTCTCCGAGCGTTCCATGTCTACCGTCACCACCAGATTCTGCGGGCGGTTGTTCTCGGCTTGTGCGATGATTTCGCCTTGCGGGCCGGCCACGAAACTGTTTCCCCAAAAGAGGATGCCGTTCGTCTGTCCCGACGGGTCAGGCTCGTGCCCCACGCGGTTGACGCTGACCACCGGGATGCCGTTGGACACGGCATGGGCGCGTTGGGCGATGATCCACGCATTCAGTTGGCGGGTCTTCTCGTCGTCCGTATCCGTGCTTTCCCAGCCGATGGCCGTGGGATAAATCAGCAGTTCGGCACCTCGGAGGGCCATCAGGCGGGCGGCTTCGGGATACCATTGGTCCCAGCACACCAGCACGCCCAGCTTGCCCACCGAGGTCTGGATAGGCTCAAAGCCCAAGTCGCCTGGGGTGAAGTAGAATTTCTCGTAATAGGCCGGGTCGTCGGGGATGTGCATCTTGCGGTATTTGCCGGCGATGCTCCCGTCTTTCTCGAAGACCACGGCGGTGTTGTGATACAGTCCCGGCGCGCGTTTCTCGAACAGCGAGGTGACCAGCACGATGCCCAGCGAGGCGGCCAGCTCGGAGAAGAATCCCGTGGACGGGCCGGGGATAGGCTCGGCCAGGTCGAAGAGGCGCGTGTCCTCCGTCTGGCAGAAATAGGGCGTGTTGTGCAACTCTTGCAGCACGACCAGTTCGGCACCGTGTGCGGCACAGGCTTCGATGCTGTGTGCCAGGTTCATCAGGTTCGCCTGCATATCGGCCGTGTTGGCTTGTTGGATGATTCCGATTTTCAATGTTCTTGGCATATTGGTTGTTAAATGATAATTTATTTTTGAGGAGTTAAGGAGTTAGAAGAAGTTATCGTCCGCCAAGGCGGACTCAGAAGTTAAAGCCAATAGTTAGTCCGGCGATTTGTATGTATGCCATACACAAGGTATTGGCTTTAACTTCTAACGGA
>CASEYC010000130.1 GCA_949292025.1 uncultured Bacteroides sp.
ATAGTATTATATATATTATATAATATATAATATATATAACATATAATATAGATAATAATCCTGACTCTTTTTGGGGGCGACTTCCGGCTTCTTGTTTCCTCGACACTGATTTCTCAAAAAAATAACTGTTATAACTGTTATTGTTATGCTGTAACGCTTTCGTGTTTATCTGCTTTTGTCTTTTTTGCAACGTAATGCGCTTGTTTCCAAGTTGATAATCCTCTTTTGACGCAAAACTCCGCACGGACGCCCGCTTATCGCCCCGGAAAATTTGGTTATTCCTTGCGGAATCCTTATCTTTGCGAAACGGAACGGAGGCAAATGCTCCGCGGAAGGGCTCCCACCGCCCGCGCGCACGATGCCCCCCCCGTAGTAAACCCAAGGATTGCGTATGAAGAGAAAGATTGCCTATACCGCCGCCCTCGGCGCGGCGTTGTTCCTGGTCGTGCTGCCCGCGGCGGCGCAGGATGCCCCCGGCTTCCACCAGGTGTTGAAGGAGAAGTTCATCGAAGGCTCGGCCTTCTTCATGAGCTGGATAGCCGCCGCGTTTGTCATCGGCCTGGCCTTTTGCATCGAGCGCATCATCTACCTGAACCTGGCCGAAATCAACACGAAGCGGTTCACCGCCTCGGTGGAGCGGGCGCTGGACGAGGGCGACGTGGACGCGGCCAAGGACATCGCCCGGCGCACCCGCGGCCCGGTGGCCTCCATCTACTACCAGGGCCTGATGCACATCGGGCAGGGCGTGGACGTGGTGGAGAAGTCCGTGGTGGCCTACGGCGGCGTGCAGGCGGGCTACCTGGAGAAGGGCTGCTCGTGGATCACGCTGTTCATCGCCATGGCCCCCTCGCTGGGCTTCCTGGGCACGGTCATCGGCATGGTGCTGTCGTTCGACAAAATCCAGCAGGTGGGCGACATATCGCCCGCGGTGGTGGCCGGAGGCATGAAGGTGGCCCTCATCACCACCATCTTCGGCCTCATCGTGGCGTTGGTGCTCCAGTTGTTCTACAACTACGTGCTGTCCAAGATAGAATCCCTGACGCAGGAGATGGAAGACGCCTCCGTCACGCTGCTGGACATGGTCATCAAGTATGATTTGCGCTACGGGCGATGAGGAGGCGGATGAGGATTCAGAACGTGTCGGCCGCCGTGCTCTACGTCCTGCTGGGCGTGACGGCGCTGGTGGTGGCCCGCATCGACGCCCTGCTGGTGTGGATGTACATCCTGCTGGGAGGCATCCTGCTGCTCACGCTGGCCATGATGGCCTGCAAGTTTGCCCTGGCGTGGGCCGCTTCGCCCCGCGCCGCCCTGCGCCCGTGGCTGGGGGCGGGATTGCTGGCCGTGGTGCTGCTCGTGTCCTGGCTCGTGGGGAGCGACGTCCCCCTGGACATCCCCGGCTATGACGGGACGGAGAACACGCCCTTCTGGCTGAAGCTGGCGGACATGTTCCTCTATGCGGTGTATGCGCTGCTGGCCCTGGCCGTGGCGCTGATTGCGGCGTTTGCGGTGCGGAAGAGGTTCGGGAAGTGAATGGAATGGAACGTGTTGGCATTTTATCCTGCAAAATAGTATAAACCAAATAAGGACATTTTCTTATGATAAACAGACGACCCCGGCGAGGCGTGCCCGAAATCAATGCCAGCTCCACGGCGGACATCGCCTTCCTGCTCCTGATATTTTTCCTGCTGACCACCTCCATGGACACGGACAAGGGCCTGCCGCGCCGCCTGCCCCCCGCTGCCACGGACACCGTCGCGGAGCCGCTGAAGCTGAAGGAGCGCAATGCCCTGACGGTCAGCCTCGACGCGCAGGACAGGCTGGAGTGCGCGGGCGAGCGGGTGACGCTGGACGAGCTGCACGACCGCGCCAAGCTCTTCATCGCCAACCCGGCGGACGACCCCGACTTGCCGGAGAAGGTGATGACCGAGGTGCCCTACCTGGGCGTCGTGCCGGTGACGGAACACCACGTCATCTTCCTGCAATGCCACCGGGAGGCGTCTTACAAGGCTTATATCGCCGTGCAAAACGAGCTGGTGGCGGCGTATGCCGAACTGCGCGACGAGCTCTCCCGCCGGAAGTGGCAATGCCCCTACGCCGCCCTCGGCGACGGGCAGAAGCAGGCCGTCCGCATGGTATTCCCGCAAAAGATTGCTGAAACCGAACTGAAAGGAAAAGAGGAGAAGTAGGAGATATGGGACGATTCAACCGCACGGGCAGGCGCACGATGCCGACGCTGAACACCTCGTCGCTGCCCGACCTGATTTTCACGCTGCTGTTTTTCTTCATGATTGTGACCACCATGCGCGAGGTGAAGCTGAAGGTGGAGTTCACCCTGCCGCAGGCCACGCAGCTGGAGCGGCTGGAGAAGAAGTCGCTCGTCACCTTCATCTACGTGGGCCGCCCCGCCTCGCCTGGCAGCGGCGAGTGGTGCATCCAGCTGAACGACGCCCTTGCCGGCATCGGCGACATACGCGCCTACATCGAAGCCGAACGCGCCCGCCTCGCCCCGCAGGACCGCCCCCGGATGCAGGTGTCGCTCAAGGTGGACGAGGACGCCCCCATGGGCATCGTGGCGGACATCAAGGAGGAGCTGCGCAAGGCGGGCGCGCTGAATGTCAACTATTCGGCGGTGGAGCGGCAGTGAGCGGGGTGGGGTGTCACCGCACGCCGTAGACCTCGCGGTAGATGCAGTCGCGCACCTTCCCGAAGTCCTGTTCGGGGTCCATCCCGCCGTAGGCCATAAGGCGCATGGGCAGGTAGCCGTCGCCCGGCTTGTAGGGCGGTTGCTGGTAGGGCTTGTCCCACAGGGCGAAGCCTTGGCGCTGGTAGAAGCCGATGCGCCGCCGGGCCATTTCCTCTTCGGGCATCTCCACCTCCAGGACGATGGGGCGGGGATGGACCGTCCGGCAGAGTTCCTCCAGCGCGCGCTTGCCGTAGCCGCCGTTGCGCCGCTCCGGGTCGATGGCGAAGTGCTCGCCGTAGCAGAAGTCGCCGAAATCCCAATACGTGAACAGCCCCACGGGCGTCTCGCCGTCCAGGATGACGTTGTTGTGGAAAGCCTCCCGGGTGTCCGTGTAGAGCCGCAGTTGCTCCAAGGCGCGGTATTCCTCGGGGGGGAATGAAGCCGTCAGGAGCTGCTCCATGAAGGCGTACAGCTCCGCGTCGGCGGTGTGGATGCGTTGTAATCTGAGCATGTCGTTTATGTTTTTTAGGGTTGGGTATAAAATCCAATCAGCCTCCTGAGCGCGCGTTGGCACACCGGGCAGAAGGCGGGATAGTCGTTCGTGCGCATCCGGCAGTTGTACGAGCCGCGATACAAGCCTTTGAACGAATAGGCGGCGCCTTCGTAGAGTCCGGTCTTATAGTCGTTGAAGCCTTCGGCGGGCGTCGGCAGCGGCGTGCCTTCGGGAATCATGTCCTGCCACTTCGAGGCGAAATCCACGCGCGTGGTGATGTTCGGCTCCCACGGCTCCACGTCGGTGGGGTAGGTGTCGTTCATCAGGTCCTCCTCGTAGAAATACTCGTCCGCCAGTCCGCCGAAGCTGTGCCCGAACTCATGCACCACCACCGGGCGGAAATTCTCGTGGTGGGCGGTGGTCAGCGTGTAGGAGTTGTAGATGCCCCCGCCGCCGTATTCGTCCGTGTTGGCCAGGACGATGATGTGCTCGTAGTCGATGCCCGCCAGCGCGTCGTGCAGGTCCTTCAGGCGCGAGGTGGTCAGGTAGCGGTCGGAGTAGAAGGTGCTGAAGTGCGAGTGGAAGGCCGTGCTCCGCCACTGTCCCAGGCGCGGGATGCTGACGCCGCTGTCCTCCGACGGGCTGGCCACGGCCACGACGTTGAACCGCTCCTTCATCGAACGGAATGGCTCGTGGCCGAACAGGCTCTCGCAGGCGGTTTGCGCGTCGCGGTAGAAGACGTCCATCTCTTCCTCCGTGTATCCCTCCGCCAGGATGGCCACGTCTATGCAGCGGTCGGCTGTCCCGCTCTTCAGCAGGTATTTGTGGGGCGCGATGTGGCTCAGTCCTTTCCGTTGTATCAGGATGTCCTGCGGGTCGATGCGGTGCTGCAAGGTGGCCTGCACCGCCTGATGCGGGTCGCGCAGGGTGATTTCCACCAGCACCGGCTGTTTGGGCCAGGGCATCAGGAAGGTGTTTTCAAATCCCCTTGTCGTGGTGCGCGCCTCGTCCGTGCTCAGCCACTCCTGGAAGAGCGAGGAGAACGACGTGCGGTAGATGACGGTGCTGTCCCGGGCGTCGCGCATCGTGATTTGCCCGTTTCCGGCCAGGGGCAGTTCGTCCAGGTGGTGCCTCCTTCCCGCCCACCGGGGCAGCGCGGACAGCCCGTCCACGCAGATGGCCTGTTGGCTGGCGTCGCCCGTGAAGAGGTAATCCACGCGCAGGGTCTTGTCCTCGAAATACGTGTCGAATGTCTGTGCATTCGCTCCCGCGCAGAGCAGCAGGAGCGCAAGCGTGAGGAGCAGTTTTCTTCTTTTCATGTCAGTTTCTGGTTTTGGGGGTGCAAATTTAGGGATAAATCGCGATAAATCAGCTGCGGTTCATCTAAATTTCCCTTTCTGACGGGAAATATTCTGCGATAAAGTTTAGCTGGAAACAATTAAGTGGGTCATTAGAATTAATTTATACTTAGTTGCTTAAGAGCATAACCTTATATGCTTGCACAATAAGGCAAATTGCTTATATTCGGCTGTTATAAGTAACCAATCATATTTAGTTTATACTATGGGGATATGATGCCAACACTGTAGGGGCGGGGCTTGCCCCCGCCCAATATAAGGGCGACCGCAAGGGTCGCCCCTACACGTTCCGTGTTCGAATCTGTATATAGTGTCATTTAATTTTGCACACTTACTTATAAATAGAAGATTTATTTTCTATCCTTGTATCCGTTATGTTAAAACATAGTTAAAATGTGGTTTTGCTACAAGATTTGCGGGCTTTATCTCCCGTACAAAGGAAATAATTGGTAATTTTGTAACCCGATTACGATAACCATGCAAATATATGATAAGAGATTTCTGCGTAAAGAATTATCTTTCCATTCGAGATAAACAGGAGTTGAGTTTCTTGGCTAAGGGGCCTTCTTCCGAACTTGTTACAGAGGTTGCCGAAGGAGTGTTCTTGTACAAGTTAGGAATTCTGTATGGTTCTAATGCTTCTGGAAAATCAAATATGTTGATTGCTTTAAACGAAGTCTTTCGTTTGTTAGTACTGCCAAAATCAGATGCGACCCAAAGAATAAACGGTAGTATTCCTTTTGTGCATACTAAGGACGAGCCAACCGAAATGCACGTTTCATTCTATGCCAATGGCATCAGATACGACTATGATGTTAGATTCAATGATAAGTACATCTTGAACGAAGCATTGTATTATTATCCAAACAAATCAAAGTCGCTGTTCTACGAGCGTACATTTGTTGGCGATAATGTGCAGGCAGAAATCAAGTTCGGTTCAAGTCTTAGGCTGTTCGTAAAAACGCAAGAGAGCATTCGCGAGAATACTTTGAATAATCACAGCGTTTTGTCTGTTTGTAGAAAAGCAGCCCTAAAAGAAGATATTGCACAATTTAATATTCTTCATAGGTGGATTATGGAAAACTATCACGATGTTGATGGGGATGTAGAAAAAGGGCTTGTAGAAATTCTAAAGGATGCTTATAGTAATCCTAAAAAGCGTAAGTTTTATAACATTATGCTTCAAAAAGCAGATTTGAATATTTTAGAGTATAGGCCAATTGTGGAAGATCGCCATATACCTGTCGAATTTAGTGAGCGAATTCAGAAGGAAAACATTCCGGAAGAGATGAAAGAGGCACTGCTTAAATCTACCTCTGATTCTGTTGCATTTATCAACCACTCGATAAATGGAGATTTCGAAATACCTCTCAAATGGCAGTCAAAAGGTACTCAAAAATATATACGCATTTTGGAGGCGCTATATGATATGATTACGAGTTCTCATGTGTACTATCTTGACGAATTAGGTGAGGATTTACACTATGATTTGTTATATTACTATCTCAATGTTTTTATCTTCAACTCTGAAAAATCACAGTTGATTATTACCAGTCAAGAAACTACACTTCTTTCTCAAGACCTTATCAATGAAAATAGAGGCGTGGTATGGTTCGTGGAGAAGAACAAAGAGACTGCATCTTCTGAATATTCTCGCGGTGACTCTTTCGGACTACATAAGAATCTATCTCTTTATAACTCTTATCGCATTGGGCGTTTGGGAGCAAAGCCTGAATTGGGCAGTATCTTTATAAATCTAGAGGATTGATATGGGAAATTTACGACAAATTGCACTCGTTTTGGGCGAAGGTCCTACGGAATTCTTCTACTTCAAGTCCTTGTGTGATGTGTTCAAACGCTTGACCATCAAACCAGACTATCCCAAGCATACAAACATTAAGGAACTTGACGCTAAGATTGCGGATGGCGTGGCAATGGGCTACAGCCATATATTCTGCATTATTGATATGGACACGAAGGATGTGGAACCAGAACGTTCTCAATATCAAAAATTGAAAGCGAAATACGCTAAGCCTATCAACAAGCCGAAGAAGGGTATATTTTGTAAAGTTGAGTTCTTTGAGACCCACCGTTGCACGGAACTGTTCTTCCTCTACTATTTCCGATACACATCACGTCTATACGAAACACAAGAGCCATTGCTCAAAGATCTCAATCAATGTGTTGCGTATAAAAAGACCGTTGATTTCTTTATCAAGACAAGAGGGCTACATGGCTACTTTGAACGGAACGGAGGCAGTCTTGTTTCAGCTATTGCCAATGCCAATTGCTCTATGGATGAGAAACAAAAGAACGGTAGAGATTATACATATTCTGAGCTTGGACAATTGATTACCGCATTAAACAATCTCTCAAAACAAAAATAGTGTTCTAATAACTCCCTATAACTCCATCTGGCTTCTGATAAGTAGGTTCTCACCATTTATCTTATACTGGAAATGAAGAGCCTGTTTAAATTTTGTTCAGTATTATTCCTTGGCTTAATTTTCTTCCTTTCAATAAATGGGAGCAATATATAGATTCGCACGCGGAACGTGTAGGGGCGACCCTTGTGGTCGCCCTGAATCAGGGCGGGGGCAAGCCCCGCCCCTACAACGATAAATTATCATTTAATTTTGTACACTTACTTAGTTACTTATGCGGAAATACTCATGCCTTTTTATGCAATTATTTCACACTCATTCTAAATCCGAAACTTGAGCAGCTAAATATTTATTTTTTTAGAAGTGTCTTCTTATCCTTCCCAACACTTGCCATAGGAAGGCGGTGCAGAACTTCCAGCGCGGGTGACGGGACAAGGTTATGTTTATCCCGAACGTTGTTCTCAATGTATTGGCATCAGTAACAGGGCGAGTTCCTCGTCTGAACATCGCCCTGTTTATCACGTTTGTCGTATGTACCACTTCCAACCATGCGGGCCGATTCGGATTGCCTGCATAGCAAACGTGGGTATCCTTATGCTGTTCTATTGTCATGTGGGAACCGTATCCGAAGACGGTTCTCAGTTGTTCGGGACTTTGGCAGATTTCCACGAATGAGATAAAATGATTAGTCTTGAATGACAAGTGGGTTGCCATATTCAGCGAAGTAACATATTGCAAGCCATGCGCGAACGAGATAAAGGTCTTATCCGGCACAAGCCCGGCCAGTCGTTTCACCTCCTCCAAATAATCGAAGCGCAAGGCATCGTCGTTGTCCAAATAGACTGTCACCACGCGGTCGCCTTCCGTAACTTTGGTCGCGATGATTTGCTGGAAAACCCGAGCAAAGTAGGGAGCCGACGTAGCGGGCACCAAGTAGGGCGTGAACGGCGTAAACGTCTGCCGATAGCTTTCTACCCTCTTCCGATAAGGTAAAGGCGTCTCTGCATCGAACAGGACAATCCACTCAAAGTCCTGCACCGACTGATTCCGCACGGACGGGAAACAATAACGTTCGAACAGTTCGAACCGTTGTTGCAACCACAGGTCTGTGCGGGTGGAATGCTTATGCTTGTCTGCCGGCCATAGGCGGAGGTTGAAGCGGGTGAGGATGAAGATGCGCATCGGGTTGGCCATGAATAGCTATACAAGGTATCGGTTGGATGAAACAGGGAAAATAAGATGAGGCGGACCTCCAGCCCGCCTCATTTGTGGATTAGCTTTTTAAATATCTTTACTGACAGAACACTAAAGCATCCAAATTAATTTGTTCTAATTCCCCTCCAAAGAGGTTCTTAGTGAATATTCCATTAGGAACAGATGGTTGTGATGCACCGCTTATTTCATTTTGAAATGCTTCTACTAGTGCATCAATATCTATCACAATATTCACTTGTTCTGTGTAGTTCGTTCGTCCGGGAAGGTCTTCAACTGGTATTATTGCATACTTGGCACCTTCGTCACTTTTGTTATCAGCATTCTCAGAAGGATTATATTTTATGAAGACATAGGCAGTCATAGTTCCCTCTGTTGATTCGTCTACAGGAGTTATCACATATTCTTCCGTTGTCACAAGTCCTAGCCCCCTGTATGTTTTGGAATTATCCTCAACCGCAGAAGTTGAACTTACCACTTGCCTAGGATAAGCCAATTCCGTATAAGATTGCTGATTGGTCACATAATAGCCGCCTGTATTTTCCTCACCGTAAGAAACTCGATTGTCCGGGTCAATTTCAGACAAATTATATGTGTATGGGAATAATGGACCTAGATATAATTTTATTGACCAATCTTTGCGCTCAGTTCCTGTTTGAGATTCGAAGCTCTCTTCGCTTAATGTAAAGTAGCTTCCGTCCTCATTAACATCATTATCTAAATCTGTTACGACACATCGCACTTGATAAGCGGAGCAAACTCTGTCCATTTGAAGTTGTGCGCCTATACTACTAACCAGTCCATCATTTAAACCGTTTGCAGTATAATTCTTTGCACTACGGTACAATTCTATATTCTTATTCTCATCTCTAATGAATACAGGCTGTTGGCTTAGGGGGGAAACTTCATCTTCTACACGTGTTGCTTGCCAACTATCGCTTTCTTGTGAAGAAAAGTAAATATTCTCTTCGGCGTCCAGTGTTATATATTTTTCGTTTCCAGATGTTGATTCCCCTTGAGCCGGGTCGTAATTGAATATCATCACATCTCCATCGTCTCCCACATGGGTGTATATCCTAAAGCCTTTACAATCAGGGCCACAAACATCTTCCTCTTCTTGAACTGGAAAGCGCAAGACTTTATTGGGATTGTCAATGGAATGAAGATAGATATAATTAGCATCATATTCGTCTGTAAAGCGGTCATCTACAATGGCTTTGGTATTAACGCTGTTACTACCGCCGCTAACTCCGACACTTACTACAAATCCGTAATTCCCAGGCTGTAGGATAAGATTCTCTTTACTTTCGTCATTGGTGCATGCCATGAAAGTAAATATCGTCAATAGTATTATGAAATAATGTTTTTTCATTGTTGAATTGAATAGTTTAATTTTGGTTGGTAGGAGTCCATGTATGCCATCTCTCTGCATTATCAATGATTTCGGTATAATGGGAGTCGAAAGTTCCCCCCTTAACGTCAATACATATAGTTCCAGCACTGTGTTGTGTAACCCAATCTTGGCACACCGCCTCATTAAAGTCCCATTCCGCCACTCTCAATAGTGGTTTCACGTATTTCTTCTTTTCTTTCTCCATAGTAGTTTTCTCTTTTTGATTTTTACGCGCAAAATTAGGAAGAGAGGGTGAAAGCGGATGGGCAAAAAGTCACGATGGAGTGTCAAATCGTCCACTGTCACTTGGAAAATCACGATAGTACTATCAACGGGCAACGATAGTACTATCATCAGCCAACGATAGTACTATCGACGCCTTGCGATAGTAGTTGCGTAAAATGGAATGATATTCAGTCTTTCAGACAACTTATCGGCACTACATATACTCCATCTTCCCGCCGATAGGCATAGGGACCATTGGCAGTGAGCACCATCAGGAACGAAGGGGTTTTCATCTTGGTCGTATCAATCTTTTCCCTCAACTTGAGCAATGTGCGGACACCTTCCGCAATGAGGATATCCCCACCGAGCTTGACTTCCACCAGGCCATAATGTCCGGTCCGCAAACGAACCACTGCGTCACATTCCAGCCCATTCTTGTCCCGGTAATGATAGACCGAGCCGTTGAGTGCCTCGGCATACACGCGCAAATCCCGTATGCACAATGCCTCAAATATCAGGCCAAAGGTATTCAAGTCTGCCATGAGATCCGTGGGCCCCAGACCTAAAGCTGCAGTTGCGATGGATGGATCCGTGAAATACCGGGTATCCGAGGTGCGGATGGCGGTTTTAGAACGCAGATTCGGATTCCAGGCTTCTACATCTTCTATGACAAAGATGTTTTTCAAGGCTTTGATATACGAAGCGATGCTGCTTTCATCCAAAGATTCACCCTCATTGGAGACAAGGTCGGCACGGATGGTTCCATAGCTTGCCTGCGCTCCTTGATGACGGGCGTACGAGCGCAGCAGGCGATGTACCCTTGTTGGATCGCGCTCTATTCGGTCCGCTTGCTGGACATCACGTTTTTCCACGGCTGCCAAATAATCGAAAGCCTGGTCGAGGGCGATGTCGTCGTCCATGTCCACCGACAGTGGCCAACCTCCCCTGCAGGCAACAAAGGCTATCCGCTCCAAGTCCAGCCGGGACATGCCCTCAATCTGTTCTTCTTTTTTTTCGAAAAGCTCTTTTAATGAGATTTCGCCGGTGGATTCTCCTGATTCCCAAAGTGACATCGGGCGCATCCTCAGCCAGCCGAAGCGTCCGGTGCCGCTATGTATCACGGTGTTCATGTCCGCAGGTACACAGGAACCGGTCAAAATGAACAATCCTAATTCTTTGGCATGATCGGCTTCGAAACGGATGCTGTCCCACAACTGGGGAGCGACTTGCCATTCGTCTATCAGGCGTGGTTTGTCTCCTTTCAACAGCAATCCCGGATTCACTGTGGCCAATTGCCTGTTCTGCTCAATCTTGCCGGTTTCGGACATATACAATATGCTCCGGGCTATCTGTTCCGCTGTCGTTGTTTTTCCACACCATTTGGCTCCTTCCAAAAGTACGGCACCTTTTCCGGCCAACTTCTTGGCTAAGAGACGGTCGGCAATTCGTGGTCTGTATGGATGTAACATATCAAATAGGCTTTATTTGTCGGTTAATACAGGGCAAAGGTACAATATATTCGTGACAATTCCTGCGTTTGGCGCATTTTCGTTCCTGCGTTTGGCGCATTTTTGTTCCTGCGTTTGGCGCATTTTCGTTCCTGCGTTTGGCCGTATACCGGATTTACAGCTCGTCTATCGCCTCCGCCGTCAGCCCCGTCGCCTGTATGATGGCTTCTGTCGGCATCCCCATTTGTTTAAGGTTGTGGGCTATTTCCATCTGTTTGTCGCGTTCGCCTTCTGCGCGGCCTTTTGCCATACCTTTTGCCATGCCTTCGTCATACCTGTATTTGGCACTGTCCACGAGGGTGCGCTCCACCCGGATGTTGTCCCAGAATTTGTCGTAGCCTGCCAGTTCGGCGTCGGTATAGGCCGACTCCTCCACTTCCGTCAAGGCTTTGCAGACTTCGGGATTGTCTAACAATTCTTGCGGGGCGCGGCGGGTCTGTTCGGAGATTTCCGTGAGGTAGCGCAGCCATAACACCTGCATCTTCTTCTCGCTGTAATTGTGAGGTTGGAATTTGGGCAGTTCGATGAACACCAGGTGCAGCCCGTCGATGACCTTGTCCGTGCGCTCGCTGTGCACCAAGCGGTAATAATGGTAGTATTGTTCCATGTCCGGCTCGAATATCTCGTTCACCAGGTTGAGCGAGTAGACGGGTTGCAGCAGGCGGTAGTTCTCGCTGCGGTCCAACAGCTGGCGGACGTAAGCTTTCGAGGTGTTGAAGAGTATACGCATCTTGAACATCAATGACCATATCATTTGTATCTCTACTATAAATGATTTATCATTTTTATCTTTGCAACTTAGTTTGCATACGCAATTTTTCCGCCAAGGATCTTCGGGCACAAAGTCGGGACATAAGTATTCCACTTCCTTCACTTCCTCTTCCGACCGATCGAACGGCAACAAGGCGTTGAGCAGGCTGATGACCAAATCGGGGTGGTTGCCGAAGACTTTTTTGAAAGTCAGGTCGGCTTTGGGGTCCAAGTATCTCATGACTTCACAACGGATTAAAGTTTCATTGCTGCAAAGATAAAGATTCTTCCGGATTTTCACTACCTTTGCCGGGTGATAAATTACCAATGGCAGCAATGAAAGCAACCTTCAAACCGGACTTCTTGGTCCACGACATCGCCGGCGAGCAAATCCTGATAGGAGGCGGCGAGCAAATCAATTTCTCGAAAATGCTGATGCTGAACGAGACTTCGGCCTACCTCATCACGGAGCTGAAAAACAGGACTACGGCCACGGACAGCGAGCTGGCGCAATGCCTGGCGGAGCAGTACGACGTTGCCCCAGAAGAAGCCCTGAACGATGTGCAGGAATTGCTTCGGCAACTGGAGGAACAGGGTGTGGTCATCTTGGAATGAGCCTGTGCCACAGCTTATAGCCGGATGACCCGTTCGCACGCCGCGGCCACAGCTTCGTGGTGCGTGACGAAGATAAAAGTGCGGTCGGGATAGTCGCGCCTCAGGTTGGCGACAAATTGTCGTTCGGTTTCCGGGTCGAGCGCAGAAGTCGCTTCGTCCAATAAGAGAATGCGGGCGGGGCGCAGCAAGGCGCGGGCAATGGCGATGCGTTGTGCTTGTCCTTCGCTCAGTCCGCCGCCGGATTCGCCCAAGAGGGTGTCCAGCCCGTCGGGTTGCGCGAAGACGAAGTCGGCTACGGCAGTCCGCAAGGCTTGGCGCATTTCATCTTCCGTGGCTTGTGGGTTGCCCATCAGCAGGTTGTCCCGCACGGTACCGCTGAAGAGGGTGTTTCCCTGCGGCACGTAGGAGAAGTTGCAACGGGTGTCCGGCGTGACCGGATACCTGCGCGTGTCCAGTTTCAGGCAGATGCTTCCTTCTTCCGGTTCGGCCAGGGCCAGCAACAGGCGGATAAGGGTGGTTTTCCCTTTGCCGGTCTCGCCGGCTACTGCCGTGCAACTGCCCGCGGGAAAGTCGCAGGAGAAGTGGCGGAACACAGCGCGGTCTCCCGGTGAATAGCGGAAAGTCAGGTCGCGGATTTCCACATCGGGCGTGGCAGGGAAGGGGAGGGGACTTCTTTTTTCTTCTTCGGGCACTTTTTCCAATCCTTTCAGGCGCTCAATGGCCGTCAAAGTTTCGGCAAAGGCGGGCAGCAATCGGCCAAGGCTGAGCACCGGCTGCTGGATCTTGCCCACCAGCTGGAGGAAAGCCGCCATCGTGCCAAACGTAATCAGCCCGTCCCGTAACCCGACAGCGCCCCAAATGAAAGCCACCAGGTAGCCGCCCGAGAAAGCCGCTGCTACCAACAGTCGGACCACCAACGAGAAGCGGGTGCGTTGCATCACCTGTCCATACCACGTCTGTTGGCGCGCGTCCAACCGCTCCATGCGCCGCCGGTCTTGTTCCAACGCTTTAATGACCATGCGATGTTGCAGGCTTTCCTGGATGAGGGATTGGATATGGCTGTCGCTCTCCCGGATGGCATGGGTATAGCGGTTCATCCGTCGCATGTAGGTTCGGGCAGCGGGCAGGAATAGGGGCAGGATGGCCCATATCACCCAAGGAAGCCAAGGGTCAAGCCAACAGAAAAAGACGAACGCGGCCACCAGTTGCAGGCTGGTGATGAGCAGGGAAGGCAGGGAGACTGCCAGCATTCCTGTCAAGGTGGACACGTCCCGCTCTATCCGGTTCACCACGTCGCCGGTGTGGAAACGCTCCAGCTCGTTCCAGCGGCTGTAGAGCAGATGGGCAAAAAGCCGGTGGCGCATTTCATTGTTCAGGCCAATCTGAATCCGCACCACCAGCCAACTGTCCCATGCGCTGCATGCCAGTTGCGCCACCAACAGCCCCACCAGCCATGCTCCGGTCTGCCACAGGCTTATGCTGCCGGTTTCTCCCGTTGCCACGTCTATCGCCAGCTTTGACACATAGATGAAGGCCAGTGATAACAACACTGAACAGGTGCCGACTCCGGTATTCAGCATGATCCATCTCCGCCACCCGGCAGAGGCATGCCATAAATAAAGCAGGTTTGATTTTGTCATAAATGATAATTTATCGGCGTTTTTTGGCGCGGATTACGCGGATTTCACGGATAATCTTTTCACTGTAAAACGCTGGATTCCATTGATTATACAAATAATAAATCCGTGAAATCCGCGTAATCCGCGCCTAAACTAAATTCCTATTTTCCTCCACACCGTCACTACATATCGTTTCGCTCTTCCCAACCGCAGCCAGCACCACGAATAGGCACGCCACACCCGGCCATCCACCGGATAAGTCCGTCCCCTTCGGACAACGGCCACGGCTATTGCCCAGACATCGGCAAGCGTAGATTCCTCCACCTGCCCGGCATTGCCGTCGCCTTGCAGCCACAACTTGTCACCCGATCGTCGTAGGAGGCGATGCAGCACGATCCGTCCGTCGGAGATGCGGGCCAACACCAAGGCTCCAACAGACAAGGTATCAGGCTTGAAAGTACCCAAGATCACGGCGTCTCGACCATCCCTCAGGAAGGGCAACATGCTGTTCCCCCGCACCGGTATGCTCACTACATATCCTTCTTTCACCAGTCCGGCTATTTCCGGCAACAGCTTGTCATTCTCAAACACTTTCTTCATATCAACTCGACCTTTTATAAAAATAGGGGTGCCTACACATAGAGGCACCCCTGTAAACAAAACAAACAAACGGTTCTCCGTTCACACTTGAAACGGAGGGGGTAGATATCGTTTCACAACGACAGTTTTTTTACTTCTTCTTACTCGATGACATAATGTACCTTGACCTTTACACAACGGTTCAATTTGGCATTCAGCCCTCGTGTGCTTTGGTCGGACACATTTACTATCGGGTCAGTTAAAGCATTGAGTGAAAAGTTGTTTCCTACGACTTTGCGGAAATTCTCATTCCCTTTAAGCCATTTGATAACCGTATAAGCTCTGTTGTATGCCAGTGTTTTGTTTCGTTCCAGTCCCACTTCGGAGGCATCTTCGCCCGTATAATTGTCTTGGCTGGTGGCCAATCCCTCGGCCTGCACATGCAGGATGCGTCCCTCGTCAAGAATGTGGCGGATGGCTTGTACCGTGGCCGAGTCGGCACACGAAGCCACATATCCGCCGTTTCCTTCGATGGCTGCATATACGTCGGCGAAGCTATAAGTTTCAGCCTCTGCATCAGGCTTCATGTTTTCTTTCACCACATCCAGTCCGGCATGGGCATTCAGGGCGTATGAGGCCGTTTCCTTGTAGTTGTCCCCGCTCAGCAGGCTCTGTGTCTTGGTTTCGTCGTCCACACGGTAATACCACGTCTTGTCGTCGCCATACACCGGTGCATAATAATATCCTTCTTTCGACTTGAAGTTCTCCAGGCTGGCTGCATCCATGTCCAATGACAGCGGCATTTCAGACATTTCATAGCCGCGGGCTATGCCGTCTGTGCCGGTGCAGATATTGGCTTTCTCCGTAGGTACGTCTTCTGTCCGCAAGGCTTTCAGTGAGGCTCCGGATTTCAGGCGGGAAGCCACCGCATCGGCATCTGTAAACTTCTTCTGGGTGAAGATGCCCGATGCCAGGTAGTCGATGGCATTGACCTCGTCGCCTGCAACCACCGGAGCATCGTCGCGACCGGAATAGTTGTTGGGGAAGAACACGTAGAAGACAAACGAGCCATACTCCGGACAATCGTTGGTGACGATGACCGGAGCAGGAGTCTCGTTGACAATATAGACCGGCTCGCCAGCCACGCAACGCTCCCACCCGCGCTTTTTGAAGTAGTAGGTCACGCCGACACGGATACCTGCATTCAGGTCGAACCACTTGCTGTTTTCGCCCGTGCTTTTTATCGTAATGGCATCGAAATTGGTCTGATACAACTCTGTATATAACTTCACGTCCAAAGACAATGCTTTTTTCTTTGTAAAAAACCGGCTATACTGCAATTCCAGGTTGCCCATCCATTCGTTGCGTTGTGCGGATATGCCATAGTGGTGCAGCGCACCCAGTCCGATGGTGAAGATGAACTGGTTCATCAGCTTGTCCGAGTTGATGCCTTCATAGCCCTTGAATATCCGGGAGAGGTTGAACATCACGTTGGCATTCAGGTTCCACCATTTGAACTTGGTTTTCCAGTAGGGCGTACCGTCGGCAGTCTGTAGCTGGTCGCCCACCACGAACATGGTCTCTTCCTTGCTGAAGCCCTTGGACTGGCCCAACCCGTACTGGAACTTCACACCGATGCCTGGGGTGAACCATTTGCCGACGCCGACATTGAAGTCGGGCGACAATTTCCCTTTGAAATCACCCACACTGCCGTAATCGCCGAAGAAGGCATGGCCACCCACGCTTCCTGTGACAAACCAGTTGTCCCTGAAGCGGTTGGTCACCACCCGGTAATGGTCGTCAGTTGGCTGTTCCACCGCTTCCTCATGGCTGAACACGGTGTCAGTCTCCGCGGTCTGTGCCTGGACCTGGATGCCGCTGTACATGCACAGCAAGCACAAATAAATAACGATTCGTCTCATTTTCTTTTTATATCAGATAAACATTAATAAGCATTGTCTTCTCCTCGTAGGCTGTTAGCAACGGTTCTGAATATAATATACAAATCCAGCATGAAGCTCCAGTGCTCAATATACCAGATGTCATTCCGTATCCGGTTTTCCATGTCATCCAGTGCTCGGGTTTCCCCTCTGAACCCGGAGATTTGGCTCCAACCTGTAATGCCTGGTTTCACCCAATGCCGCACCATGTATTTGTTGATCAGCTTGGAATACTCCTCGGTATGCTTTAGCATGTGTGGCCTCGGACCTACCACGCTCATGTCTCCTTTGAGTACATTGAAGAACTGTGGTGTTTCGTCCAGGCTGGTCCGGCGCAGGAAATGTCCCCAACGTGTGACGCGCGGGTCACATCGCGTGGCTTGGATTGCATCTGCTTCGGCATTCAGTTTCATGCTTCTGAACTTGTAACAATAAAATTCCCTGTCATTTAATCCGTTCCGTTTTTGCCGGAAGAATATCGGACCAGGCATGGTGCATTTGGTTCCTATGGCTACCACCACATAAATCACTGGAAACAGGGTACACAAGAACAACAGCGAGAAAACGATGTCAAAACTTCGCTTCAGCAGTTGGTTGCTCAGTTGATTCAACGGCTCCTTCCGCAGGCTCAGATAAGGCACCATGCCTATCTGCTCCAAGTACATCCGGTTTTGGAAATAGTTATGTACATCCGGCACGCTGTAAAAATGCACCAAGTGATTCTCACAATAATTGATCAATTGCAGGATGATGCTTTTCTCAGCAGGAGGGAGGCAACAGAACAAGTCCCTTATCCACCTGTGTTCCTGTAGAAAACCGATCACAGCTTGTGGCTTGCCCAAATAGCGGCATTCCGCAGGGAATTTAGGATTGGGCACATTGTCAAAGTAGCCTGCCACGTCATATCCTGCCCACGCTTCCGAGGTCAGTTCGTAATAAAGTTGCAGGTTGTTTTCCGTACTCCCCACAAGCAAAACCGTTTTCCGGTCTTTCCCTCCAAGCCGGATACGCTTGATGGCAAACCGGAAACCCAATCGGAAAGCCAACATGCAGACCCATAAGAATGCAATATAGCCTGCATAGAAGTATGACCATACATCCATGTAATTTCCTATTGCCAAAATGGCGCCTGCCAACACTGCATACGAACCGATGTTCCAGCATACTACGGTGACGATCTGGTATGCATAAATCTTCCGTTTATAGAGCATGACTGAGCGCCGCATACTGCACAAGAGATAGCATAGCATCAAGGTCAGCACGATTTGCAGCTTCGGTGCGTTCATCGCCTTTTCCCAATGTGTGCCGTCCAGCAACAAACAGAATCCTTCGAATGCAACGCCACACAGAATCGTTTCCAATGTGATCACGGTGACTTCAACCAATTTATTATAGGATTGCATTTTTGCCATTTGTTTGACGCTATTACTCTTTTTGGGCTGCAAATAAAAGGATTTTTGTAGGGTCGGGATGGTCAAATTGTCATCATGGCGTGCTATATTGTCCAATAGCTTATATCTTATGGCAACTCAAGCGTTTCAGCGTCTTATATCCTAAGAAATACAACGCTTCATCAGGCATCCAAGTCAACAGCCGGGTGCATCGTTTCAGCCAGAACCAGGCATTGCCTATTATGCGTTGAATTTTCCCGCGCTGCATATCCGTCGCTTCCCGTTCCATTTTCAGCGTATAACCTTCTTTCCAAATGATGTGATCAAGGGAAATAGATCTGTCTTTGGAGTTTAAAGAAATAGGGTAGATGGCTTTTGGAGAAAGCTTGGTTTCAATAAACGCAAACAGTACCTGGCTGAAACGTATCAGACGCAACTGTCGCAACAATCTTTCTAACCGTTCTTTATCCAGCGGCGCCCGACGCAACATCACTGCCACATCGCACACTTGCTTCAACCCGATGCCGTAAGTCAGCACATGCCGCCGCAAATGCAACATCAGGCAAGCCAGGTACAGTTCGTTTCCCGCTCGGTCTACTGACAGTAACTGCCGCAAGCGGGCGTTTACAACCGGATTGTACAGGGACTCCCGCCAAGGATGCAATTCTATGGGGATATTGCCGTCTTGCACAGCCAGGCTATCTTCTTCGTGCCGATAGGCATACCCCTTCACCTGCAAATACGGCTCCACGTTTTTCCATCCCTGTATCACCACGAGGTCAATGTCTCCATAGCTCCGATACAGTGGTTTCCGATACCATCGGGCCACAGAAGAGCCTTTGAACACTTCGGCTTGCATCCCGTTGCTTTCTAAAGCTTTGACCCATCGCTGTTCGGTTTCCTGTAGCAAACGGTTCATCCGCTCGATGTGCATCACGTGGAAAATCCACTGCGCCCACATCGCCTCCGGCGGGCGATAGGGTGTCTGCGCCACTCCGTCCACCCACACGCCGGACACTGCCTGTTCCCGGCTCCAGGCAAACAGTTGGCTCCACTCTGTGTCCGTCAACTTCGGCACAGGGCATTCGTCATCTTCTCCGAACAGTCCCAATCGGAGAAAATGGAAAAAGATAGATTTCAAGTCGGACATGAACTGATAATTTATCACCTCAAAAACTGTGGTACTTTCCATCCCATTTTCATCAACTTCAGCAACACGCCGGGGAAACCATGCTCCCGATAAATGGTCACATCCTCCCGCCACATCTGCTTCCGGCGTGCCCGGTCGGTGGACAGCCCGCCCATCCGCATCCGCACGATGTAGCGGTCCAGGTATTCCACCCGCCACGACGTATCCAGCAGGCAGCGCAGCAGGAAATCCGTGTCCGCCGCAATCTTGTATCGCTCGTCATACAGCCCTGTCCGTTCCATCACCTCGCGACGCACATATACCGTGGGATGCAACGGCAACCAGCCGCACCGTACCTTCCAGGATCGGAACGGTCCGCTGACCCAGTTGCGCACTACGCGATTTGTGTTTCCGGCATCCACGAACAGGCCATTGCCATACACCACGTCCGCCCGGGTCTGCTCAAAACAAGCCGCCACGTCCGAAAGGACATGCGTGTCAAACAGGAAGTCGTCCGAATGCAGCAAGCCTATTACTTCGCCCGTCGCCATCCGTATGCCTTTGTTGATGGCCTCGTACATCCCGTGGTCCGGCTCCGAGACAATCCGGGCAATGCGGTTGCCATAATGCTCAATGACTTGCAGGGAACGGTCCCGGCTGGCTCCGTCCACTACGATATACTCCACATCGGGATAATCCTGGGCCAGCACGCTCTCTATGGCTTGCCCGATGGTTGCCTCGCGGTTGAAGCAACTGGTGATGATGGAAATTTTCATTTACTTCGCGTATGTTTCTTTCAAATAAGCCTTGATTTTCTCTTCGTCGAAACGGAAGTGCTTCTTCAGTTCATAGATTTTGGCGTCCACCAGCATCCGGTACCAGAAGCCTTGCAGGATGTGCCAGATGAAGCCCTCCCGCCCGTCCAAGAATCCTGCCTTCAGGATATAACGGTAAAAGAAATTGATGAACGGACGGATGAACAAAGGTGCTTTCACGTATTTCAATTTTAGCCAACGCTTGCGCTGTTCCTCCGTGCCCCAAAACTTGGGCTGTACCTCTCGGACTTGGTCATCCAGGCCATACTCCATCAGCAGCATGTCCGCCATTTCACGGCTGGCGTAGCCATTATGCTTCTCCGTCCACCACGTCAGATCGTTCAGGTTGGCATCCACTTGGTTGCCGTCCTCCACTGTGACAGTTGTGCCGTCCGATAAACGGATATGCTCGTCCATCCATCGGTTTTCACAATCCCCATGCCCCCTGCGGAACACCTTCAAGTGATATGACGGGTACCAACCTCCGTGCAACAATGGCTTTCCCATGAAGTCTATGCGTTTCCGCACATATATGCCGTTGACCTCACAGGGGCAATCCTTCACGGCTTCTTTTACGGCACGCCCTATATCCCCTTCCAAAAACTCATCCGCATCAATCCGCCACAGCCATTCCGCTTGTATGGGACATTGATAGACGGCATAGTTGAACTGCGTGGCATAATTCTTCCAAGGATGTTGTCGCACCTGCGCCCCAAGCTCTTCCGCTATCTCGCAAGTCCGGTCCGTGCTGAATGAATCTATCACCCAAATCTCGTCACAAACATCTTTCAGCGACTTGATGCAGCGGGCGATGTGCTTTTCTTCGTTTTTGGTGAGGATGATGGCGGCAATGGTATTACTTTCCATACTTCATATTTGATAATATTTTTCTTGTTTTCATTTGAATATCATTGCAGAAGATAAGTAAGTGTGCAAAATAAAATGATAATTTATCGGTGTTTTTTGGCGCGGATTACGCGGATTTCACGGATAATCTTTTCACTGTAAAACGCTGGACTCCATTGATTATACAAATAATAAATCCGCGTCCATCCGCGTAATCCGCGCCTAAACTAAATTCCTATTTATCGTATAAACCAAATATGAACACTTACCTATATATAGATTTGAACACGAAACGTGTAGGGGCGACCCTTGCGGTCGCCCTGAATCAGGGCAGGGGCAAGCCCCGCCCCTACATGTGCGATAACCGTTCAGTTAAATTTGGCAAATACACAGATACGGAGGCACAAAGTTATAATTGGATAAACTTTTCAATTCATCCGGATCCCAGTGAAAAGGCAACGGAATATGGCGTAGACACTCCAGTGCCTCCGTATCTCTGTGTTGTTAATAAGAAAATTAATAAACAAGTTTAATCAAGAACTGCATATAATTGCCGCAACATAGTTTCAAATTCACCTATAGCTTCGACTAATTCGTCCTCATTCAACATTCCTTTCATGGCTTTCAAATTAAGGATAGCCTTTTTTCTCCGGTTCAGCAAACTTCGTTGATTCAGATTGAAATAAGCGATGGCTTTCATCCCTTTCTCATTGTCATCTATAGGCAAAACCTCTCCCGTAAAGGCATATTCCATATAATCAGCGGGATTGTCTTCCACTGGATTGACAAGGGTGTCATAGTCACTTTTCCCTTTGACATGTTTGTCCTTATATTTGGCACCATATTCCTCTACATTGCAGGAAACCAACAAGTTCTGATATTCGAAAGTCTTTTCCGGAAATAAATTGCGTGTACGATAATGGTCAATATGGCAATCATTATCATCGTTAATTTTAATTTCAGTATAGGCACAATACCCTTGTTGCTCATTTTCTGAGATATACTTTCTCAATCTGGAACGTATAGGGGCTATATCGTCCCATACTTTCGGACATTCTTTCTTGACAAAATCTGTAAAGAATGCAGGCGCTTCTCCTTTATCTATCTTTTTCATGCCTTCTTTCCTTTCTTCCGGCGGGCAACTTCCAAACGGATAAGCGTCAAATCAGGATCGGAAAATCCTAATAACGCCTCAAGTCCTTTCATTTCTTTCGTGAATTCCCCTGTTTCATGTTGGCCCAATCTTATCTTCTTACGCAATTCTTCTAACCTGTTTTCTATTTCAGGCACCCGTTGCATGGGCACTTTTTGAATCTCGTCCAACACTCTTTCCACGGTCCAGCCATAAGGTCCTTCCCCGCAATGTTCAGTCTGCACATGTCCGTCCTCCCTGCGGGTCAATATACGGATTTCCTCCTTGTAAGCTGCTGCTATGATTTGAGGGGAATGCGTGGTAAGGATAAATTGGCAATCCTGCGACTCCACACACCGCCGCAAGACGGGCAATAGATAACTCTGCCAGGATGGATGCAATGAACTTTCCGGTTCATCCATCAAAACTACTCGGCCTTTCATGTCTGCAAAGAACAAAGGAAGCACTTTGGCCAACAATTGTTTTTCGCCATCGGACAACCCCTCCACTCCAAATTCTTCATTATTTGGATTGATGAATACCAAATGTTTGTCTGCATCAATGCCTTTGAACCGCACTTGTAAATGAAAATCCGCAAATATCGTATCTATCAAAGCCTGGATTTCCCGATAGGCCTCGAAGCTGGTCTTTCCTTCCACATACACAAAGCGGTCTACATATTTCAGGATTTCTTTCTCCAATTGTTGGGAAGCTTTGCCCGTATTACCGGGACTAAAGTACAAAACGGAACGAAAGGCTTCTTGGTAGGCTGTCCATTGGGTAAGGCGTGGCGGTACTTCAAAAATCTGGCCTGTGCCCTCTACTTCTACACTGATTTTGCCCGCAGGATTCTTGGCGGCTTGTTTCGGCTTGATATAATCCAACAGCGTGCTTTTCCCATTCCCGTTCACTCCGGTAATTACAATGATGCCCAGCGGTTCATTGCCTTTGCAAAAGTCTATATCAAAATCGTGAAACAGCTTATAATCGTCAATATGTATATGCTTCAGCTTCATACGGGAAATAATTTAAGTTATGACAAAGTTAAAGATAAACTTTCAAAATGCCAAATATGTTTTTAAGCAAATATAGGGATGAATAAAAAGCCCATTCTCTCCCTAATCCTCTCTTATCACCCTCCTCTTCAACACCCGTGCCGGATTGCCCCCGACCACCGTCCACGGCTCCACGTCCTTGAACACCGCGGCCCGCGCACCCACCACGGCTCCTTCGCCGATGGTCACGCCCGGACCGATGAAGGCTTCGGCTGCCACCCAGGCACGGTCGGCTATCACAATGGGCCTTTCGGTCTGCTCGTGGCGGGAAGAAGAGATGTCGTGCGAAGCCGTGCACAGGAAACTGCGTTGGGACACAGTGGCGTTCACGCCAATCTCTATGGGCGCTGCATTGTAGCAATCCACGCCCGAAGCCAGGCAGGCATGGTCTTTCATCACCAGGTTCCACGGCATGAACACGGTGGCTGTCGCATAGACGTTTGCCGTACCTGCCACCTTCGCCCCGAACAGGCGCAACAGAAAACGCTTCCAAGGCATCAATAAGCTCTTGGGGAATGGACGCGCCAATACGGTCCAACAAATCGTCCATAACATCCGCCTCATCCGGTTGCGGGTCGAATAAGGGGATTGGAAGTGCATGTAGTCCATGAATGATAATTTATTTTTGAGGAGTTAAGGAGTTAGAAGAAGTTATCGTCCGCCAAGGCGGACTCAGAAGTTAAAGCCAATAGTTAGTCCGGCGATTTGTATGTATGCCATACACAAGGTATTGGCTTTAACTTCTAACGGA
>CASEYC010000131.1 GCA_949292025.1 uncultured Bacteroides sp.
AACCGCCAGGTTTTTCAACTCCAATATACCGTCTCCCTCATCAGTCACCACAGCTACGGCAATAGGTGTTGCTTCCCGATTCAACATGACAAACATTTCACCCCGCTCCAAATATCTGTCAATCATGGATTCCTGTTCATCCCCAAGGAGCAAAAGAGGCAAGTAACGTTTCTTATCGGTTATAACAGGTAGAATCCGGACTTGATTGGCTTCCCATTCCTCCTTCGTCATCCGCATGAAATGCTCCGTGCGGACATCGCCAAGCGGAGAAGTCTTGCCTTCTTCCGTATGATGAAAGCGGAAGCCGCATTTCTCCATCACGCGCCGGGATTTCACGTTGCCGTCATAATACCCGCACCAGACGGCAGTCATTCCCAAATCTTCAAAACACCTTTGCAGCAGGCAACGCACGGCTTCGGGTATCAGGCCTTGCCCCCAATAAGGCACGCCTATCCAATAGCCTATTTCCGCCTCGCCCGCCTGCATTTCAACACTGTGCAAACCGTCTCCGAACATGATTCCCACACTGCCTACCGGTTCATCCGCTGCTTTCAATACCACCGCATACGTTTCGGGAGCGGCAAACACCGTGCGGATTATTTCCAAACTGTCCGCTACTGAAGTATGAGGAGGCCAACCCGCAACGGGACCGATGGCAGGGTCTTTGGCGTATTTGTACAAGGCCTCCGCATCCGATTCCCGCCAAGGGCGGAGAATCAAACGCGAAGTAACCAGTTGATGAGTCGTTTCCTGTTCCATTGCGCTATATCACTGATAGGTTTGCGCAAAGATAGTGTTTATACATTTAGTTCTTCGATTTCTTTCTGTAAATTTTCCAAGAAACGTGCAGCAGGTGCGCCCCGTATGCTAATCCAATTTCACAAGTTCATATTTCTGGCTTCCAAGACCAAGCTGTTCGGCGTATTCCAGATTGTGCATCCCATGTTTGGAGTCGATGCGTTCAATTAGGTGTATCTTGCCGTGGTCAGAAGAATTGCGCACAGCATCGATGCAGGCACGGTCGAGAGCCACCGGGTCGAGGGAAGCGAAGATGCCGAGGTCGCCCATCTGAGGGTCGGCAGGAGTAGACACACAATCACAATCCACCGAAAGATTGTTTGCCACACTGATGTACAGCACCCGGTCGCCGATGTGGTCAATGATGGCTTTGGACGCTTCCGCCATGGATTCCTGAAATATTGTGTCAGCCGGAATCATATTCCAAACTTCTGTCACATTGCGGGTCTTTCCTCCGGAATGGATATATGCTTTGCCCTCGGGTGAAGCGATGCCGATGGAAATGTTCTTCAACGCGCCGCCGAATCCGGCCATCGGGTGTCCCTTGAAGTGCGACAACACCACCATAAAATCGTAGTTCAAAAAGTCTTTTCCCACAATGTCCACTTTCAGGTGCTTGCCTCCGTTCACCGGAAGCTCCACTTGCCCGTCGGCATCCATGATGTCCACATCGGCAATGGCGGTGAATCCGTGTTCCTCGGCCACTTTGATATGGTCGGCTACATTGGTGCGCTTGCCGCCGTAGGCCGTATTTCCCTCAATGATGGTGCCTTTGACCATCTGCACCAAATCCTTGATCAGAGCTGGTTGCAGGTAATTGGGATTGCCCGCCTCTCCGGTCGATAACTTGACGGCCACATTCTTGCCTTCAGCTTTCCGTCCGAGAGCTTCATAGATTTTAATCAGGTTTTCCGAAGTGATGTCTTTGATGAAATACACTTTGGGAAGCGAAGAACCCTCCTTTTTCGAGGCTTGTTTTTGCGCATTAGCACAACCTGCACCCGTCAACATCAGGACGGATGCCATCAGAGCTGTAAAAATCTTGTTCATAATCCAAACGTATTAAAATGGTTAAAAGTTTATGTTCACTCCTGCCATTACCATCGCACGGGGCATCGGGTATCCGGCATTGATTTCATAGCTTTGTGCAAGCAGGTTTTCCCCTCTTGCCCAAATGTCCAGCCAACGGGCGGCGCGGAAGGAAGCCCGCAGGTTCCACAACGTGAAGTATTCCTTGGCCACCGGGTCGGTAGCGGTGTACAGGCCGGCAATGTATTGCACGCCGGTGGACACGTTCCATCTGCCTTTCGAGAAGTTAACTCCGGCATACAACTTGTGTTCGGGAGCTGCTATTACGGGATTCTCCATGTGCAGGAAGCTGTAGTTGGCATCTGCCGACCATTCTTGACTGATGCGGTAAGCCGCCTGTAGTTCCACGCCCGTATTATCTATCTCTCCGGAGTTTTGGTTTAGCATGCCACTGCCATTCGGATTGGGCAAGGTCATAATCAGGTTCTTCCCGTCAATGTAGAACACATTCACACCATACGAAAGCCTGCCTTCCAATAGCCGTTGAGAGAAGGCGATTTCATAGTTCCACATCGACTCCGGTTTCAAGTCCGGGTTTTGCGGAGGAAACATATACATCTCCCTTAGGATGGGATAGCGGAAACCTTTGGAAGCGGATGCTTTCAACTCCATATTGTGAGGCAAGTGGAAAGCCAATCCTGCCTGTGGCACCCATTCCGTCCCGATGCGCGAATGGTGGTCAATGCGCAGTCCGGCGTTGAAGGTCAGCCACGCGCCGATGTCCTGACGGAAGTCCACGTAGCCCGCCACTTCATCCTCGTGCTTGTCCACGATGTCCGCCCGTGTCCCGGCCTGCTCGCCTTTCACATACTCTGTCCACGCCTCGCCGCCATAACGAAACCAGTCGAAGCCAAAGGTGATGCGGTTTCCCGGGAAGAACCGGGCGCTTTGATAGAGCGAAAGCCCCATCATGTCATCGAACGAGTTGAAACGCCCGTCTTGCGGCTCCTCGCCTGCGCTGGGCGTATAACCGTCGTTTATCCAATGGTCGCCCCAGTTATAGAAGAAGCTCAAGCCGCCGGAGGTGCGGTCGTAGTCGTTTTCGATGGCGAAAGAAGCCATACCGCGTGTGATGCGCTGGTCGCCTTCCAGCAAGGGAGCGGACACTGGACCGGGATAAGTGGCATTGAAGTGCGTCACGTTCACATCGGCGTAGGTATTCCAATGGTCTGTCCATTCATAGCCCAGTTTAGCATAGCCGCCGTATTGCTCGAAAGGCATATTCTCCCGATGCCCGTCCGTGCGGTTGTACGAACCGCTGACGACGCTGGAGAAGCGACCTTTGCGGATGCGGTTGGTCAGTTCCGTTTCCAACGTATTGTAAGAACCATATCCGGCACGGACATTCGTCTTTATGCCGTCTTCGTGCATCTTCCGGGTGACGATGTTTATCACGCCTCCCATCGCATTCGAACCATACAGCACAGAGGCAGGGCCTCTCAGCACCTCCACTTTGTCCGCCAATAATGTCTGGTAGGCATCGGAAATCGGATGGCCGAAGATGCCTGCATACTGCGGATGCCCGTCTATCAACACCATCAGCCGAGCGTTGCCGCCGCTCAGTCCGCGCATTGAGATACCGCCTGCCGCACCGTTGGACACGCCATATCCCATGACGCCACGCGAGGTAGTGAACAAGCCGGGTATCTGTTCCGTCAATACGGGCAGGAGTGAGGATTGCTGAGACTGTTCTATTTGGAGACGGTTCAATACTGACACGGTCTGCGACAGATGCCGCACATCCGTTTCGCTGCGCGTGCCGGTCACCACCACCTCATCCAACGGGATATTTCTTTCGGAAAAAGTAGTGTCACGTGCAGCATCTTGTGCCGACATCGTTCTCGGCATCCACAAAATTGTTGCGAGGAGCAACAAGGGAAATTTGGCATTCATATTTATTGCTCGCACCTATTTTTGTTTTCTACATAACGGATTACTTTCGCCGGATTTCCAACTGCCACTGCATTGTCGGGTATATCGTGCGTGACCACCGAGCCTGCGCCGACAATGACATTGTTGCCGATGGTCACTCCCATCACGATGGTGGAATTGCCGCCCACCCATACATTGTCGCCAATGGTTATCGGCTTGGCGATACCGAGTCGGTCGATTCGTCCGGCAGCTTCCATCGGATGGGCTACGGCATAAATCCCCACACCCGGCCCAATCCAAGTGTTGTTGCCGATGGTTACGGGAGCCATGTCGAGGATGGTCACATTGTAATTGGTCAGGAAATTGTCGCCCACGTGCAGGTTGATGCCCAGGTCGCAGAAGAAACCCGGCTTGATGCTGAGGTTCTTCCCGGCAGAGCCGAACAACTGGCGCAACACCTTCTCACGTTCTTCACTTTCAGTAATGGGCAACGCATTGAATTGTTGGCAAAGCGTTGCGGCACGATAGTGGATTTTCGCGATTTCGGGGTCATCCATACTGTAATATTCCCCGTTGTTGAGTTTTTCTAATTCTGTCATAATCTTTATTTAATCATAATCATGATGATTGTCTCGTGGATTTCACATTGCAAAGTTACGTCCGAATTTGCCTTTTCTGTTTTTTCCAAACGTCTTTTGCCACTTTGCTGAAACGTCAATCTTTCTTTTGCATCCATGCCCTTTCCCTATCCAACAAATCAACGACCTTTTCACCAATACAGAGGCAACAGCCTGTACATACCGAAAATCCGTTTTTATAAACAATGTTGCCGCAAATGGCAGATGACGGTTGATATGGATTCCGTATCATGCATATCAAAACAGTTTATCTTGCGGTGTGATTGACCGAAGCACCCGGCAAGGATTTCCCACGGCAATTACTCCGGCAGGAATATCCTTTGTAACTACACTTCCTGCTCCGATGACCGAACCGTCACCGATATGGACTCCCGCCATTACGACTACATCACCGCCCAACCAGACACGGCTACCGATATGTATGGGCGCATCCATGCAGAAGCCTTGCGCCCGTTCCTCCGGGTCGAGAGCATGGTTGACGGTGTAAAAGCTGCAATTCGGACCAATCAATGTATGGTGTCCGATGCGGATGATTGTGTTGTCCATCAACGTGCAGTTGAAATTGATGGTCACATGGCCTTCCAAAAAGATGTTTTCTCCGTACTGGCAACGGAAACCGGGCACGATGAGGATACCTTCTCCGCATTCGCCGAGAAGTTCTTCCAATATCTTGCGGCGAAGTTCCTGTTCTTCTTCGCCTGTTTGGTTATATCTCATGCAAAGGCTGCCTGCCCTTTGAAATTTCTTCATCATCGTTTGGTCGAAGATGTAAGGTTCTGAAAAGTTGTTCTTTCTCATATCCATATAAATAAAACATCACTAAACCCGATTGTAGATTCAGTGATGCAAAGGTAGCGGCTTTTATGGTAATGCTGTTTTTCCTAAACGACTTATTTGTTTTGCTGAAACGTCAATCTGCTAACAATTATAAATCCCTGACGGAGAAATGCCGAACTCCCTTTTGAATGCCGTGGAAAAATGGGACAAGTTCTTGAACCCTACTTCCAAATAAACATCCGTAGGCTTTTTCCCCAGTTTCTCCATCAGGCATTTGGCTTCCTCCAAACGGCGCTTGACAATCCAGCGGCTGGGTGTATTATGGAATATCTCTGCAAAGTCTTTCTTGAATGTGGAAAGGCTGCGCCCGGTATAATGTGCAAAGTCCTCCACACTCAAGTCGCACTTGTAGTTCTTGTTCATGAAATCTTCCAAATTGATTTTCCACGGTTCGGCAAAGTCAAACAATACCTGTCCCAAGTCGGGCCTTAGTTGCAACAACGTAAAAACGGCTTCCTGCAGCTTGACTTCCATCAGTTCCTTGGAAGGATACTGCTGGGCATCAAAATATTGTTCCAATGAATAGAACAGCCCGTTTAGAAAGGGATGTTTTTCCAACATCACATAAGTGGATTTAGCCGTCACCGGATTGCTCACCAAGGGCACTGTAAAGTTATGTTCATGCAGCATCCTCTTCAAAAAAGGCATTTTCAGTTGCAGGAACAAGCCTTTGAACGGCTCGCCGTTCTTCGACGGTTGCTTGATTTTCCGCACCAGATGGTTACGCTTGATGAAAAAGGAATCCCCTTTCTTCAAATGATATTTTTTATCGGGTGCTATCAAGTCCAATTCTCCTGAACACAGATAAACCAACATGTGTTCCGACACCATTTCCTCACACCATTTGTCTTTCTCCACCTTGCAGCAGAAAAAGGTATCCATATAGTTGTAAACTGTTACACCGGCATCCATAATGCTTCATCTATTTAAATCCGGTGCAAAATTAAGCATTTTATCTTCAAAGCACTTTTCTCAAAAGTCTTTCTTGGTTTTCTCAAAAGTTTTCACTCAACGCTTTTATTGAAGTAATTGTCCACATTTCATACTATGACATACAAGACGAGACGCGACTTCTCTCATCGTTTTCTCTCCACTATCCCTCCACTATCCCTCCACTATTACTCCTATGATACTCCTATAATACTCCTATAATAGTCCTATTCAGAAAGGGAGAAATAGGGGTTCAATAAGGGCAATGCTTAAGACCGGGAAAGGAAGAAATTAAGCAATGGGTAAATGGTTTGTGTTACTTAAAATGAATCAATATTTAACCCATATCAATCCAACCTATTCCAATAATCCCGACCTTTGCACTACAAAATATACAAAAACACGTAGCCGTATGCTTACAAGAACACAAGCGCTCCGTCGCTTCCGGCTGGCTGTCAGCCTGTTTTTCTTTGTGCAAGGAGCCGTTTTCGCCACTTGGGCCAACCGCATCCCCGACATCAAAAGCGCCCTGCAACTGAATGACGCCCAACTGGGCTCTGTCCTGTTCTCCATCCCCGTAGGGCAAATGACGGCCATGTATCTCTCCGCTTGGCTCATCAACCGCTTCGGCAGCCGGCGGATGCTGACCTTGGCCTCGCTGCTCTATCCGCTGATGCTGCTTCCGCTGGGCACGGCCGGCAATGCCTGGCTTTTGTCCGCCGGATTGTTCCTGTTCGGCATGAGCGGCAACCTGTTCAACATCGCGGCCAACACCCAAGGGGTGAACGTGGAGCATTTCTACGCCCGCAGCATCATGGCCTCGCTGCACGGGTTGTGGAGCCTGGGCGGATTCCTCGGCGGAGTCATCAGCATGAGTTTCATTGCCCTGGAGATACAACCGTGGACGCATTTCCTGCTGGTGGCGGCCATAGCCATCGCCCTGACCACCTATATGCGCCGCCTGTTGGTGCGCCATGACTGGAAATCCGCGCAGGCACAGGAAGAATCCGAGAAAAAGAAACACATCCCCCTGCGCCAACGGTTGGACAAATACGTGCTTCTGCTGGGCGGGATGTCCTTCTGCGCCATGGTGTGCGAAGGCAGCATGTACGACTGGAGCGGCCTGTATTTCCAGCAAGTGGTAGGGGCACCGGACAAACTGGTGCAACTGGGCTACGTCACCTGCATGTGTACCATGACGATAGGCCGCTTCGTGGCAGACTACTTCGTGTCCCGCTTCGGCGCGCAACGGATTGTCCGCTACAGCGGGCTGCTCATCTGCTTTGGATTGCTGCTGGCCGTCCTCCTGCCGGACGTGGTATTTGCCACTATCGGATTCTTCCTGGTAGGCTTCGGCATCTCGTCCACCGTCCCTGTATGCTACAGCATTGCGGGCCGCTCCACCCGGATGAACCCGGGCACGGCATTGGCCACGGTCTCCTCCGTCGGCTACCTGGGTTTCCTGCTTTGGCCGCCGGTCATCGGACATCTTTCGCAAGCCATCACGCTGCATTGGACCTTTGCCATTGTCGCCTTCTTCGGGTTGCTGATTGCCATCGGAGCCTCCAGGCTTCCCCGGCTTTGAGCGGGGATACCGCCGCCCGTGGACGGAGGTACGGCTGCCCACGGGCGGAGGTACAGCTGTCCGCGGACGGAGGTATACCCCTACCCGACCTGCCAAGTCAGCACGAAATCGGGATGCAACAAGTAGTGTATGAAGAATGTCCGCCGGGATGCAGTCTTGTATTCGCGGGCATGGAAAACGCCTTGGCGGACAGGCGTGAAAGGAAATATCCGCAGATGCTCCTGGAAATCCACCGCCTCACTGTCCAGACACTTGAACATCGTCTCTTTGGCCGACCAATGCAACAGGAGGCTCCATGTGTCATCCCCTTCGAAAGGCATCGCCGACTCGTCGGCACGCATGAAGCGGGAAGCCACCTTATGCACGCGCGGGCCGTATTGCTCGATGTCTATGCCCACCGGCTTCCGCCCCAGGATGACGGCCACATAACCCCGTGTATGCGAAATGCTGATGAAAGTAGAGGCATCCAAGAGATAAGGCTTCCCCGAAGGCCGATAAAGGATTTCGCAATCCTCGCCCGCCAATTCGCGCAGCAACGCCCGCACCGACAGCCACTCTTGCCTGCGGTGAGGAGCCTGAAAGCGGCTTTCCGCCTCAGCCACCATGACAGGAGGAAGCGACGCGCACAAGTCCTCATACGCCTCGCCCATCTGCCAGATGCCCCACAGGCAGTCAACATCATTATGCTTCAGCAGCAACGGCATGATTCTCGTCAGCAGGGGGATTAATCGTGAACTTGACCTTCAGGATACGGCGGTTGTCCATCTCCAGCACCTCGAACGTATAGCGTCCATAAGCCACCTTCTCATGCAAGGCGGGAAACTCGCCTTTCAACTCCAGCAGCAGGCCGGCCAAGGTATCGGCATCACCAGCCACTTCGTCGAACGCATCCTCGTCTATCCGTGTGATTTTATAGAAATCAATCAGTTGCGTCTTCGCCTCGAATATCCAAGTATGGTCGTTCAGCGTGACATAGGTACGCTCCTCGTCATCGTATTCATCGCGGATTTCACCCACGATTTCCTCAATGACGTCCTCCATCGTCACCAAGCCCGACGTACCGCCGAACTCGTCCACCACGATGGCGATATGGATTTTGTTGGCCTGGAAGTCGCGCAAGAGCTCATCTATCATCTTCGTCTCGGGCACGAAATAGGCCGGACGGATCAGGGATTGCCAACGGAAATTGTCGCCCTTGGACAAATGGGGCAACAAGTCCTTGATATACAGGATGCCTTTGATGTTGTCCCGCGTCTCGCTATACACCGGGATGCGCGAATAGACATTCTCCACGATGCACTTCAGCACTTCCTTGAAAGGCGTATGCAACTCCAAGTCCACCATATCCAGCCGGGAGGTCATGATTTCCTTGGCCGTTTCCTCGCCAAAGCGGATGATGCCTTCCAGGATTTTGTTTTCTTCCGCACGACCGGCCTTGTCGGGCATCAGTTCGTCCACCGGCAAAGGAGGCATTTTCTTCCGGATCATATATTTGTCCGCCAGCGAGGCAGAGCGCAGCAGCACGGATGCCAACGGATAAACCGCCGAGCAACAAGCCTCCACCCCCGGAGCGGCAAAACGGCAAAACGCCAATGCCTTGTGGGCAGAAAGCATCCTCGGCGCCAATTCGCCCACCAGCAATAGCAAAAGGGCAGGGACTACCGTCAACGCCACGAATTGCACCCAAGGCACGAAGAAATGAAATACTTGGAGGAAAAAGAAGTTGCAGAGGATAACGACCGCCACACACGCCAGATTGTCCGTTATCAACAGGGAGGCCCATAAGCGTTTCGCATCCGCCAGCAACCTGGAGATGCGGGCATCCTCCGCCTGCTTGCGCCCGCCAATATCGGCCAGGCCGGAAGGCGGCAACGAAAAGAAAGCGACTTTGGCAACCGAAGCGAAACCGGATACCAACAGGAAAACGACCGCACACACCAAGGCTACTACGGCCGATGCAGAAGGAGCGGTGACAGATACGTTGCCAAACCCATCTGCCACCTGGGCTAAATAAGCGTCTGAGTCCAAAGGTTTTTGTATTAGGTGAACAATCAGAACGGCAAGTCGTCCGTCCCATTATCTGATGCCGCAGGCTGCTGCTGTACAGGCTGTTGCGGTTGAACCGCCGCTGGCTGCCCCGTGGCAGGCTTTGGAGTGAGCATTTCCATATTGTCAACGAAAATCTCCGTCACATAGCGTTTGATACCCGTCTGGTCGTCATACGAACGGGTGCGGATTTTGCCCTCCACATAAAGTTTATCGCCTTTGTGCACGTATTTATCTACGATTTCTCCCAAACGGTTCCTAAAAATCAAGTTATGCCATTCAGTCCTGTCCGGCACTTGAACGCCATTCTGCAAGGTATATCCTTTCTCCGTAGTGGCCAAGGACAACTGAGCTACACAACTCCCCCCGTCATAAAAAGTCACCTTAGGGTCTTGTCCTACGTTTCCGACCAATATAACTTTGTTGATTCCCATATACAAGCTATGCTATAAATTTTTGCCAAAAATAACGAGAATATCTACATCTTGCAAGAATCAGCCTGCTTTTTTAGATGATTTTCCAGAAAAGCATGCACCAGCCTCGGCAAAGCGTAGGCATCCAAATCGGCCACCGGCACGCGCAAATACCCTGGAAACTCGGAAGATTCGGGCAATATGATTTCATAGAAATTGGCATGGATGATGCGATGGGACAACACGTGTCTCACTCCGCGAGACAAAGGCCTTACCACCGCGCCGGGGTGACCGCGCAAAAAGTCTGCAAAGACTTTGCTTCCGAGGAACTTTGCCACGTCCAAGTCTTCATCAGTCTCCAGCAACGGAAGTTCAAAAAGATTCTTCCAGATGTCATCCGCCACCCGCTTATGCAGCAAGGTGTCATTTCCCAAACGCACGAACAGGTAGTTGAAGTAACGGTCAACCAGCTTCGTCCGATGCTGCTTCACCGGCAAGTCGGACACGCGCCCCTCCGCCAAAGCCGCGCACGTTTCCGCCAGCGGACAAGCCATGCATCCCGGCGACTTGGGCGTACACACCATCGCCCCGAAATCCATGATGGCCTGATTATAATCCGCCGAATGGGAGGGCTCCAGCATCTCCTGCGCCAAGGCGGCGAACTGCTTCTTTCCGCCCGTGGAATCAATGGGCGTATCCACCCCGAAATGGCGCGCCAACACCCGGTAGACATTTCCATCCACCACCGCACAGGGCATCCCGTAGGCAAAGGAGCAGATGGCTGCCGCCGTATAATCCCCCACCCCTTTCAACGCGCGCACCTCCTCATAAGTCGCAGGAAACACGCCATCCTTCATGCTCCGCGCCGCCGCCAACAAGTTTCGCGCGCGCGAGTAATATCCCAATCCCTGCCACAGGCGCATCACCTCGTCATCGTCAGCCGCCGCCAACGACTTGACATCCGGAAAACGCCGGACAAAGCGGGCATAGTAATCATAGCCCTGCGCCACCCGCGTCTGTTGCAGGATAATCTCGGAAATCCAAATGAGGTACGGGTCTTGGGTATCCCGCCAAGGCAACGTGCGCTTGTTTTCGCGATACCAAGACAATAATGTGTTGCTGAATGTATTCCTCATCTTCTTATCCATTATATTTCTTGAAATTCTCCGCCTGCTCGAAAATCTCTTCAGTTGCTCCTGCTATCGCCACAGGAGGATATCCATACTCTTTCAAAACTATCATCAGGCGCATTTTCAGGGTTGATTGGGTATCGCTACGAGTGGACCAATCCACGTACTGGACTTCTTCTTCCACAATTCTTTTCATCTCAACGGCAAGCTTTAGCATTTTATCTTCCGGATATTCAAATCCGAATTGCTTGGCTATGGCTTTCAGAATATCATAAAAAGCCTTTTCTTCGTAGCTGATGCCCAAATCGAGGAACGATTTCTTTTCCTTGTTCAACTCCTTCAACAAGTCTGCCATCTGGTTGGCTACTTCCGTCAATACTTCGTCCGCAAAAATGGCACTATCCCGGCGGTCATTATATTTGTCCACCAACGCATTCAGACGTTTGGAGAAGTCCACGCCTTTCACTTTGTTTACTTTCTTAAATTCCGTGATGACGGTTTTCAGCAGACGTTCCATCAGTTTCACCTTGGTGTTGGGCAGCTTCAGCTTGCCAAGGCGTTCCATGTATTCCTCACTCAACACGTCCAGATTTTCCTTGTCGTTGCCAATTTGTATGATTTCCTCTACGCCTTCGGATTGTATCGCTTCTTCAATCATCTCGCTGACACGCCGGTTCATCTGCGAAGCGTCCGGTGTGTCGCCAATGGTCAGTTTGTAGATAATGGAACGCACACCAGTGAAATAATGGATTTCCTCGCGTTCCGCGTCGCTGATTTCTTCATGGTTGCTACACAGGTTAAAAGCCGATTTCAGTTTCTTGGCGTGTCCCATAAACAAGTTCTCTTGTTCTTTGGTGCGCTGCATGAATTCGGCTCCTCTGTTCAAGCAATCCAGTTGTTCCAAGGGTGTCCCGGTTGTAAACACAGAGTAATCGAATCCACCGAACATCCGACGGATAATATCCAATTCATCTTTCACCATCGTAACCGATTGCTCAATGCTTTCCACCGAATCCTGATTGGCATCCCCTTGCGCATACCGCTTCAAAGCCACGTTCATGTTGCTTTTGATGCCGATATAGTCCACCACCAAACCTTTCTCCTTCCCCGGATAGACACGGTTCACACGTGAAATGGTCTGTACCAAGGTGTGTTGCAGCAACGGTTTGTCGATATACATCGTATCCAGACAATCCACATCAAAACCTGTTGTCCACATATCCACCACGATGGCGATCTTGAAGTTTGACTTGGCTTTCTTAAATTCCTCGGCAAAGGCGCGGCGGTCTTCATCCGTTCCCAGCAAGTTGTAAAGTTCGGGTTCATCATCTTTGCTTCGGGTCATTATCAACTTTATCTTCTCGATAGGGAGTTCCTGATTCCCATACGGCACACGCGGTTCTGCTGCCATCATATAATGACCCTCATGTACTTCTTCGCCGGGTATCTTTGCCCACTCGGGACGCAAGGCGATAATCTTTTTATAAAGGTCGAAAGCGATGATACGGTTGGAACAAACGAACATGGCCTTACCTGCTACCGTGCTTCCTTCTTCCACCCGTTTCTCATAGTGGGCAATAAAATCTTCAGCCACCGCTTGCAGGCGGTCGGAATCACCCAAGATGCGTTCCATCTTGGTAACGGCTTTCTTGCTTTCTTCTATCTGGTATTCATTCGCCCCTTCTTCGGCGCACTGCTTGTAATACTGCTCTATCTCCTGCAATTTCTTGTTGTCAAGCAACACTTTGGCGGCACGTCCTTCGTAAACGATGCGCCGCGTAATGCCATCCGTCACAGATTCGGTCATCGTATAGGCATCCACCACTTCGCCGAACACATCTATCGTGGCATCAATCGGCGTTCCTGTAAAACCTACATACGTGGCGTTGGGCAACGAATCGTGCAGATACTTGGCAAAGCCGTAGTTGCGCTTTACGCCTTTATCCGTCTGCCGCACTTGCAAAGAGAGGTTGGTTTGCGAACGGTGTGCCTCATCCGATATGCAGATGATGTTGGCTCGTTCCGACAAAAGCCGCGTGTCTTCCGTAAACTTATGGATGGTAGTCAGGAATACGCCGCCGCTGGTTCGTCCAGCCAGATGTTCGCGGAGTTTGTCCCGGCTCTCCACTTCCACTACGCATTCATCGCCAATGAACTTCTTGGCTGTGCCAAACAGTTTGGAAAGCTGGTCGTCCAAGTCGGTGCGGTCGGTTATCAATACAATCGTGGGACTGGCAAATTCCTTGCTCCGCATCAACATACGGCTGAGGAACAGCATCGTAATGCTCTTGCCGCAGCCTGTTGCCCCGAAGTAGGTGCCTCCCTTTCCATCGCCACCTTCTTGAAGTTTGGAGTGCAAGCGAATATTATCGAACAACTTGTGCGTGGCAAAGAATTGCGGATAGCGGCAAACCACTTTCTTTTCGTTCTTCGATGAATCGGGGAAGAATACGAAATCCTTTATCACGCTCAACAGCCTTTCTTTCCGAAACAAACCTTGCACCATCGTCAGCAACGAATTGATGCCATCAGTCGCCTTGTCGTCCGCCTCCACCTTCCGCCACGCATAAAAGAAGTCGTAAGGTGAAAACAGAGACCCATATTTGTTGTTCACCCCGTCGCTAAAGACTACAAAAGCATTGTATTTGAACAGGTCAGGAATGTCGCGGCGATAACGCACGGTTAGTTGTGTATAAGCATCCATGACGGTTGTGTCTTCCTTCACGGCACTCTTGAACTCCAATACCACTACGGGCAGACCGTTTACATAGACAATGCCGTCAGGAATGCGCCGCTCCGAGCCTTGTATCTCCAATTGGTTGACAATACGGAACAGGTTATTCTTTATACCGTCTTTGCTAAAATCTATCGGCTCAATAAACAAATCCGGCAGAGCCGCATCCTCACGCTTCAACGAAAAACCTTCTGTCATTAGCCGATAGGTGTGGCGGTTCTGTTCGTACAGTGAGAAGCCCACATTGGCGGTCAGCTTGGCCAAGGCACGCTCTATCTCCTGCGGCGTGATGCCTTCAGCCTTATACCGGCTACGTAGATACAGGCGCATATCGTCCCGAAGCAAGACATCGTTCACTTCTTTATGGATTCCTTCCCCGTTGGTATATATGTAACCCTCCTGCTGGAATAATTCCATGATGGAGAGTTCGAGGGCGTGTTCGTTGAAGTGTGGCATAATATAATGTTAAAAAAGAGTTTTCCCTTTCTCTGTGAGTTTATAAGTCTGTTTGGCGCTAGTCGGTTTGTCCGGATAAGTCATAGCTACATAACCAAGTCTGATGAGCGGAAGAATAATTTTGCGTTTCAACTCTTTGATCGATTCAAAAGATAGATTATCATTCAAGTCATTAGCCGACAAGTCATTCTCCCTTAAAAGGCATAGCAAATCAATCGTATTAGATATGAGTTCCTGAACATTATCCTTAGAGCGGGACTTTACCCAGACTTGGACAAACATTTGTCCAAGTATCTGTCCAAGTTCCATTTTTCCATTAATAACGCACTGATTTACTGCTTCTTCAACTTGGACAGATATTTGTCCAAGTCTGTGTCCAAGTTCATTGTCAAGCACATATTTCTGTCCTTTTGAAACGACTGGTACACCTTCTTCAAACCCACGTCGACAAGGAATAGTCAAAAGGAAATAAGTTCTGTTCTCATCCGTCTCGATAGTTGCTGCCATAGAGCCATTATCTCTCAGTGCTTTTTGGATGGTTGGTATTCCCGTTGCCCTGCCTTCTGTCAAATCCAATTCTTTCAAAAAATCACCGAGCCTGCGGTTACGATATCTGCGTGCCTTCAATTTTCGTGCAGCTTTTATGGCTTCCGCACTAATAGACCTGTCTGGTCCTGCATCGCTTAATATATCGACATGAGTAGGTTCTACTGTTATCTCCACCGGTTCTCGTTCTTGATAGTCCCGATGATACAAGGCATTGACTACGGCTTCCTCGAATGCCTGATAGGGGTAATTGAATATTTTATTCGATTTTTCCGTATCAGCAGGCTTGATAATTTTCTTCTTGATGACATTGGTACGAAGATAGGATAGCGTATCATTAATGATTTGAGGTATAGGACCGACTATCCTTGGGACTTCAATCATCAAATCAGGATTATCTATGCTGCCTTCCGGAAACAGCACTATATCCACTTGCGTCACGGGAAAGAATCTTTCGGGATGTTCGCAGAACATCATTATGGCACAATTCTTTATCTGTCTGTTCTCGGTAGGTCCTGTCAGCAAATCCATCTCGTCAAGGATATCAAGCAAAGGTCTTGCCGCAAAACCGCTTGCCAGTTTGCTTCCGACCTTTTTAAGATGTTCATACACAAGCACGCTTGATATATCCTCAACTCTTGCCGATGCATTTCCTCGTTCATCAAATGGTATCCGATTTGCCAACTCACGCACCTCGTCCAAAATTTCACCTTTGGCTTCAATAGTAGAGGATTTGCTCCGTATATAGAATTTCGGCACCGATTTCTTGGCAACTACACTTTCAGTCACAGAATAAGGTCTGTTTACTCCGGCTGGCACCCATATTGCAAGGATGGTCTTACCGTCCACTTCTTCTGGAGATACCTTAGTAAGATAAGTCGGTGATATTTTCGCGTCATAGCCAACCATGGCTTTCATGATGCGGTCTATTTCATTTTCAGCCAAGCCCTTCACAGGCCGTTTGGCAATTCCGTTCTCTTCTTCAACCCCCACAAGAATATATCCGCCACCGATGTTTTCCAAATCAGTGGCAAAAGCACAGATGGTGTGGTAAATTTTATCTGGATTCCAATCAGCTTTAAACTCTATTCGATTGGACTCAATTCTCCGCTTATTGAGCAAATCTTCTATGTTTATAGGTAGTGCCATAACGTCTCATTTTTTGCTGTTACGAAGGTACAAAAATATATCGTCCCGAAGCAAGACATCGCTCACTTCCTTTTGGACTTCTTCTCCGTTGGTATATATGTAACCCTCCTGCTGGAACAATTCCATGATGGAGAGTTCGAGGGCGTGTTCATTGAAGTGTGACATATTCATTATGTATTAATGCTGTTGCTTTTTGACTTTAGATATCTCACTCCAAAGACGATTAACTTCATCTTTATTTTGTGTCAAATTGATTAATAAGTCATATTTTGATATTTTTGTTGAGTCACCGCTCATGTCTTTTCTAATCTCAATCATGAAATCTAAAAATGCGTTAAGTTGAGTCGCCTGTGTTTCATTTGCAGTAGTAGAACACAACCATTTGTTAAAAGCCTTTATTACGCTATCAGAACCGTACATGAAAATACTTTTCTTAGATTCTAACATCTTATCCATCATTTCTTCTTGATTGCTCTTCCTTTCTCTTTTTATATCCTTTAATATGGAAAAGAAAAGCCCCACCATATCTGCATATGCTTTATATTTGTTTTCGGATAATTGATTTTCCATTATTTTAATCCGCTCAGTTTTTCTTTGCATTACCCATCCCATGAATGCTATTATAAGAGATAAGATAATACCTATCAGATATTCTTCTTCCATATATTTTTCTTTATTGCCCCATCTTCGCCAAAAGCAAAGACTGTAATTCGGTTAATATGTTATATTCTTTATGTTTGTTGATGATAAAATCAAGTAACTTCACAAATGTAGCTTTCTTTTTATCATCCTCAAAAAGGAGTATTGGTTGCTCCGCAATTATTTCTTGACTTAAGTTTTCTTGTGCTCCACCATTGGCTAGTCTTTTTATTTCTTCTTGGTAATACTGTAAATGAAAAAACAAAAAAGCAGCATCCTCTTTCGTATAACAAATCATATTGCAGCAAGCCTGATTAGTTGTAGTTTCACAAGCTAAATATGCGACTTGTCCTGCCGTAGCTCCATACATTGCCATAATAACAGAACCGCAAGGAATAATTTTTGCAGAACTATTATTTAATCCTGCTTCACTAATATATTCCTCTGTTTCCAAAATAACGTTGTTTTGAACTTCACCAGTTTTAAGCCAGCGATAATCCTTACTATTCCAATATTCTATATTTGAACGACTAGGAGTTCCACCAGATTTTATTTCTTTACAATACTCTCCCAACGTCCCCATTCTCCATCCTTCCGGCAAATTCTCCTGATCAATCCCATCCACAAACATCTTGCGGTAGAGGGCTTGCGCCGTTTCTTCCAACTTGGCGATGATTTGCTCATTGAGGCGGATGCGGCGGGGGACGGCTCCGTATTCGGAAACAATCTTTTGCTGCTGTTCTATGGACGGAATGGGTAAAGTCATATCCATAAATGCCTCTTTGGACATTCCTCCGCGCACATCACCATCTGTATAGAACCATGCATTCCTGTCGAATTCATTACGACGAAACCATAGCATC
>CASEYC010000132.1 GCA_949292025.1 uncultured Bacteroides sp.
GTTTATCATAAATCCGTGTCATCCGCGCAATCCGCGCCTTACTATTGCCGGTTCACGCGAACCGCTTTTCGATCTCCTCTTCCCGTACCGTGACCAGCACCGTCCTGCCGTCCGGCGTGTAGCCCGGAGTGGGGCTGGCAAAGAGGCTGTCCACCAGGTTGGCCATCTCCTCCTCGCCCAGCACCTGGCCGTAGACAATGGCGGCAGAGCGGGCCAGGGTCAGTGCCAGGATGGACTGCACCTCCTCGCGGACGTCGGCGCCTTTCTCCTGGGCCGTATGCACCATGTTCTTGATGAGGTCCACCGGGCTAAGCCCTTCGATGCCTGCGGGCACGCGGTTGACCGCATAGCTGCCTCCCCCCAAGGGCGAGAGGTCGAAGCCCACGGCGGCCAGGTCGTCCGCCAAGGCATCCAGCACGACGGTCTCTGCCGGGGTCAGCTCCACCACCTCCGGGAAGAGCACGCCCTGCGACACGCCCTTGCGCGTGCGTATCTGCTCCATGTAGCGGTCGAACAACACCCGGACGTGGGCGCGGTGCTGGTCGATGAGCATCAGGCCGGACTTCACGGAGGTGAGTATGAAGCGCCCCTTGAGCTGGAAATGCTGGGCGCCCTTCTCCACCACCGGTTCCTCGGGCGTCAACGAGGCAGCCACCAACGCTTCTTCGTCGGGCAGGAGGTCTGCTTCCGGCTCGTTCATCTTGCTGGCACGGGCCACGCCGGCATACAGCTGTTGCCAGTCGCCGGACGCTGACCGCTTGTGCTCCCCTCCCCCATAGGACGGGGCGGCCGCGCTCTTGAAGGGGTCGAAGCCGCTGTCGTAGTTCACGCGGGGCGGCTCGGGGGCCGGCGTGCCGCCGAACGCGGGCAGGTCCGGCATGTCCTCCGTGTCGAAGTCGATGCTCGGCACGGCGCTGAAGCGGCCCAAAGTCTCCTTGACGGCTGCCGCCAATATCTGCCAGATGGCTTGCTCGTTCTCGAACTTGATCTCGGTCTTGGTCGGGTGTATGTTGACGTCGATGTTCTTGGGGTCCACGTCGAAGTAGATGAAGTAGGACACCTGCTCGCCCGCGGGGATGAGCCGTTCGTAGGCTTCCATCACGGCCTTGTGGAAATACGGGTGGCGCATGTAGCGGCCGTTGACGAAGAAGTACTGGTGCGTCCCCTTCTTGCGGGCGGTCTCGGGCTTGGCCACGAAGCCGCTAATCTTGACCAGGGTCGTCTCCACCTCCAGGGTCAAGAGCTGCTGGTTCATCTTCTTGCCGAAGACGGCCATCACCCGTTGGCGCAGCGGCATGGCCGGGAGGTTGAGCAGCTCGGCGTCATTGTGCAGCAGGGTGAAAGACACGGAGGGATGCACCAGCGCGATGCGCTCGAACTCGGTCATGATGTTGGAGAGTTCGGTGCTGTTGGACTTGAGGAACTTGCGCCGTGCCGGCACGTTGAAGAAGAGGTTCTTCACCAGGAAGTTGCTGCCGCGGGGGCAGGTCGCCGGTTCCTGGCTCTCCACCTTGGAGCCGGCAATCCGCAGGCGGGTGCCCAGGTCGTCCCCCTCGCGGCGGGTCTTCAGCTCCACCTCGGCCACGGCGGCGATGGAGGCCAGGGCCTCGCCACGGAAGCCCATGGTATGCAGGGCGAAGAGGTCCGCGGCTTCGCGTATCTTGGACGTGGCGTGCCGCTCGAAGGACAGCCGGGCGTCGGTCTCGCTCATGCCCTTGCCGTCGTCAATCACCTGTATGGAAGTCTTGCCCGCATCGGTCACCAGCACGTGCACTTCCTTGGCATCGGCATCGATGGCGTTCTCCACCAGTTCCTTGACCACGGACGCCGGACGCTGGATGACCTCGCCGGCAGCAATCTGGTTGGCCACGGAGTCGGGCAGCAGATGAATAATGTCACTCATGTAACTACACTCCTTTCCTATATGTTGTTATCTTAAATCTTACCATTGAACAAGACGTACCACAAGAACGCCAGCAGCGCGATGAGGAAGAGCAAGACGGCGGGATGCCACGTGCGTGTGCCGCGTTCCTTCCGGCGGCGGAGGTGCGTGGTTTGCCCGCCAAACTGCCCGCGGATGTCCTCGGGGCGGACCGGCTGCTCGCGGGGCAGGCCAAGGTCTTCCCTCGCCTTCGCGCGCAGGCGCTCCAAGCGTTCCTTGCGTTCGTCCACGTAGATGTAGGGATGGTGGAAACGCCGGGGTTTCGGTTGCCTGAACAGTCCCATGGGCGGCTACTTCTTCTCGATGCGGCCGATTTTCATCTCCCTGGGCGAGACGACGGGGCCGCGGTCTGTCTTCTTCAGCACCTGGTCGGCGTGCTTGCCCCGCCAGTTGAAGATGTCCTCCTTGCTGAGCGGGCGCACATAGTCGAACCACGCGAAGGAGGGCAGGCGGGACTTGTCCGGGGGTATCTGGTCCATGGGATACATCGTGCCCGTGGCCTTGCCTATGAAGGCGCCGCGCTCCAGCTTGCGGTCCTTGAGCATCATGCGCAGGAATCCGCCTTCGGTATAGTCCATGCCTATCTTCGTGGAGTCCTTCTCGTCTATGGGATAATAAATCACGAGTACGCTGCCGTTGACGTCCACTTGGCGCATCTCCCCGTCGCGGAAGTAGGCCATCATCTCCTGCCCGGACACCTGGTTGTAGTGCACGGAGTCCATCTGCTCGATGGCCAAAGCCTGGTTGATGATGTGCGCCCAGTCGATGGTGCTGTCATTCATGTAGACCTTGATTTCCTCGCCCAGGAGTTGCTGGGCGCCGCTCCACAGGATGGGGTCGCGGTACATCGTCAGGCAGGAATCCTTGGAAATGTAGACCAGCGAGTCGCACACCGCCTGCACATTGGAGCGCCAGGCCCGCACCTTGTAGTAGGCCCGCATCTCGCGCCACACGGAGTCAGTGTCGAAGTTGTGCGTCACCAGCCTCAGCGTGTCGGCGTGCATGAAGAGCGAGTCGCCCTGGCTGTAGTCCACGGCCACCGCACGGTCCGTGGCCACGGCGTTGCCGGTCAGCTCGTTATAGAAGCAATAGTCGCCGGTCAGCATGTTGCGGTTCACCGTGTCGTTCAGTTGCACGTTGCTGAACGCCTCGCCATAGCCCGCCACGCGGTCGTAGAACAGGCTGTCGCCCGTCAGCTTCCGGCCTTGGTTGGTCAGGATGGAGCGGTCCATCAGTTCGGCCTGTTCGGTAACGGTATTGTAGACACCCCGCTCCGAGTAGATATGGTTGTTGTCGCTCACGATGTCCGAGGGTCCCAGGATGGTGGCCACCTTGGTCAGCGTGCTGTACTTCAGGGTGTCCGAGGTCAGCACGAAACGGGGATTGACCAGCTCGACATCCTCGTTGAAGACGGCCATCTTGGTGGCGGGACTGTACTCGCCCCACCAGGAATTGAGGACGTTGACCGTGTCCTGCAAGGTGCCTCCCTCGAAGTAATAGCCCAGGTTCATCACCCGGTCGTAGTTCAGGCTGTCCGTGGTGAGGACAGTCTCCCGGTTAATCATCCGCACATTCTCGCGCAGCATGGCCAGCTGTGCCAAACCATCGTAGTAGAGGTAGTCGCCGTAGATGAAGAGCGTGTCGCCCTGTTCCATCCGGACGTTGCCGAAGGCTTCCACGGAATTGATTTTCTCGAAGATAAGGGCGCTGTCACACCACATGTACATGCTGTCGTGCTTCAGGCGTACCGAGCCGATGAGCACCTGCACGTCGGGGCGGTGTTCCTTGTCTGCCACGGCGGAGTCGGCATAGAGCAGGTCCACGCGGGTCTTTTTCTTTTCCGGCTGTCCGCCTTGGGGCTCCTGGGCGCCCAACCATGCAACGCCAAACAGGCACAGAATCCCCACCCAGAGGAATCTGTGCCTGCCTGTCAATAGGCTTTTCGTCTTATATCTCTGCATAAAGTCTATGAATATCAGTCTTTAATCCACCCGGGATACTTGAAGGCGCAATTATGCTTCCACGAATCCTTGATGCGGACGTAGGTGCTCTTCTGCTTCTCGCGAATCCAGTCCTCCAGCACTTCGCCCCGGCGTTTCTCCAGCACGATGTCCTTCAGCCGCTGGTAGTCCTCGGAGATGGTGGCCTTGTGCCCGTTGATGCGGCTCTTCAGCTTGACGATGACGCAGACCTCCTTGCCTGTGTTCTGGGGAATCATCGTGAAGGCTTTGGAGATTTCGCCCACCTCCATCTTGTCCACCACCTTGGCTATTTCGGGGGGAAGTTCCTGCATCTCGAAGCGGGACGTGTTGTTATAGGGGTTGGGCAGCAAGCCGTGGTTGTTGCGTGTGTCCTTGTCTGCGGACAGGACGGCTGCGGCCTCCTCGAACTTGAACTTCTCGTTGCGGATGTCATCAGCTATGGAGTCCAGGCGTGCCATGCCGGCGGTCAGGGCCGAATCGGGCACATGGGGCTTCAGCAGGATGTGGCGCACCCGGATACGGTCGCCGCGCTTCTCCAGCAACTGGATGATGTGGAAGCCATACTCCGACTCCACTATCTTGGAAATCTTCTCAGGCGTCTGCAGGTTGAAGGCCACGTTGGCAAAGGCCGGATCCAACTGTCCACGACCCATGAAAGGCAATTCACCACCGTTCATCGCCGAACCACGGTCCTCGGAATACATGCGCGCCAAGGTGGAGAAACTGGTCTCGCCCTTGTTGACACGGTCTGTGAAATCGCGCAGACGGGCTTTGACGGCTTCTATCTCCTGAATGGGGATACGGGGCTGCTGGGTGATGATCTGCACCTCTACCTGGGTGGGCACGTAGGGGATGCTGTCCGGCGGCAGACTTTGGAAGTGGCGGCGCACCTCGGCGGGTGTCACCTTGATTTCGCCTACCAGCTTGCGCTGCATCCCCTCCACACGCAGTCCGTCGCGGACATTCTCGCGCAGCGTCTCGCGAATCTGGCTGGAGGTCTTGTTGAAGTATTCCTCCATCTTCTCGCGCGAGCCGATGGCGGAAATATACTGGTTGGTCTGATAATCCACCCGGCTGACAACCTCGTTCTCGGACACCTCGATACTGTCCAATTCGGCCTGATGGAGGAAGAGCTTCTGCACGGCTATCTCCTCGGGAATCACGCAATAGGGGTCGGCATCGAAGCGGCGTCCCTGCCAGATGGCCTGAAGACGCGCCTCCTCAACTTCAGACTTCAGGATGGCTTCGTCGCCCACCACCCAGACCACTTCGTCCACCACGTTGTCTTGCGCAAAGGCACTCACGCCCAAACAAAGCATCAAGACACACAATACGGCTGTTCTCACGTTCATTCTCATTCTTCTATAGTATTCGTGTAATAGATTATCTCGTCATTCTCCACCGCCCGGCGATAGAGGTCTTCCCGCACCTGACGCATGAACTCCACCTGACGGATGTTCAGCAAGAGTTCCCGCGCATGTGCCCGCGCCATCTCGTAAGGCTCGTCCTCGCCCACCGCCCGATAGTCGGTGACATTCAGAAAATAGTGGAAAGCGGTATCCGCCAGTTCCACAGGCCGCTTCTGCCGCAATGCCGTTTCTGCCGCCACGCCTCCCTCGGGTAACTGGCCCAGCACGTCGGCCGCGGGCACCCACTTGTCGTAGAAATACTCGTATTTCACGGCGTTGCGCAGGCTGTACTTCTCCAGATGCTCCACGGCTTCGTGGCTGTCCGACCGGTACCAACGGCGCACGTCGGCCAAGTGCGGAGCCTTGAGCGGCACTTTGATGAACAAGCCTTTAATCAGCGGACGGTCCACCTTGAACAGATTGAGGTTGTCCCGGTAATAGGCCTCCACCTCCTCTTCAGTCACCTGCGCGGACAGTTTCTGGTGAATCAGCGCCTGCTGGTAGATGTGCAGGATGAGCGACTTGCGGTAGTTGGCCACCAAACGCTCCACCTCGGCATTGTCCGGGATGTTCTCCTCGGCCTTGTCATAAAGCAACACCTCCTCCGCCCAGTTGCGCACGTAGTCATCGGCAAACAACAGGCTGTCATCAGCCGACAAGCCGACGGGCATCACCGCCTGCAAGTCCTCGCGGTAGAGGAAACGACCGTCCACCTCCACCAGCGGCGTCTTGCCCTTGTGGTCATACGTAGGGCTGCACGCCAAGCAAAGCCCAACCAGCCCTAATCCGCAAAAGGTCATTCGCATTCGGCACATTACTTTATTTACAAGCAGCGAAGATACGGCTTTAATCGGTTGCATCAGTGATTATTAACGGTTTTTAAAACCTCTTGGTTAATTTCAACCTTACCATCGGCCCGCAACGTGGCCAGCCATTGGTCTGCGCGGGCGGCGCGGTAGTCGGCCAACAGGGCGGGACGCACCTCGCGATAGTCGGCAGGCCCCTTCAGCTTCTTGCCCAACAACACGGTGTGCGGGAAGCCGCTGACCTCGGGCGCTTCGCCCCGCTTGAAGACACGTTCGTCCACGGCGGCATTGTCACCGGGGGCAAAAGTGCCTTGCTCGGCCTGAATCTGCACCTCGCCCTTGTTGAACATCAGGCGGACGGCATTGCTCCATTCCGCCTCGGGCAGGTGTTTCAGCATCTTGCGCGCCCGCTTGGCCACGCGCTTGCCCGCGCAGTGCAGCACGATGCCGCGGAAGCGCGGCGTGTCCCAATGGTAATCAGCCCGATGGTGGTCGAAGTAGGCTTGCAGGGCCTCTTCGTTGGCATCGGCCATCCGCTCAGCCTCCCGGCGGTCTGCCGCACGGGTCAAAGCCTCCTCGCGATAAGACTGCAAGGCCAGGCGATACGCCGGATTTTCCCTTTCCAGACGGGCATACTCGGCGGCCAGTATCTGCTGCGCCTGCCTGTCGGTCAGGCGACCTGAAGCGACATAGCCGTAAGCCTCCTTCCGGCTGTCGGCCCAGGCACGTGCCGCCTCGGCCACACAGCGGGGACTGGCCTGCAACAACGAATCGCGCACGGCCTCGAACGGCGGCACCTCCGCCCGCTCCAGCACACGGACAATGTGCAAGCCCCGAGGGGTGAAGAAAGGACGTGTCCACGTGCCGGGCTTCAAAGCGAACACCGTGTCCGCAAATTCGGCTGTCTCCTCCAGGCGGCACACCCAACGGACGGAATCATCGTCCGAAAAACGCTCCACAAAATCCCCGAAAGCCTCAGGACCGGCCTGACACAGGGCTTCGTAAATGGAATCCATCTGCACGACGGCTGCCCGGAGCGCAGTGCCTGTGACATTCTGCGGCAAACGCCTCCACACCTGCTCCACACGGACAGCCGGACCGGCAGCCACCATACGTGCGTAGCGGCGGCGCAAGGCGCGGTCCAACGTGGCAGAATCCGTCAGCCACGCGACAGACAACCTGGCACGGTAGGCAGCCATCTCGCCGCGAAAGTCCAGGAGGGTGTCCAGCCCCGCAGCCTCGGCAGCCTGCACCTTCAGCTTGAAATCGGTAAACGAGCGGGCATACATCTTCGGTGTAAGTTCTCCACTCGACAGACGGGCGGCACGGTTGTAGTAGTATTCAAACTCCGAGCGGGTCACGTCGCAACCGCCCACACGCATCAGCACGGGGTCAACGTCTCCGCCTGCCAGCGCACGCAGCGACGGGAGGCACGCCAAGAGCATCAACAGAGGAACAAGAATCTTTTGCATATCGGGTCAATACGTTCTATTTCATTTCGTATGCAAAGTAACATATAATTCCGCGATATGCCAATGCCGGGAGGGAAAAATATGCAATCTGTAACCCCTTATTCCTGAGCGCATAGGCGGAGGTACGGGTAAGCACGGGCGCGCGAGCAGGTAAGCACGGGCGCACGGGCGGGTAAGCACGGGCAGCGGCTACATCCCGCAAAATGGCGGAAGACGGCAAAACAAAAGCGGGCAAAACGGTTGTCCGCCTTGCCCGCCAATCTTATTTTGAGGAACACTCTTCGCCTTATTCCGGACGGCTGTAGTTGGGCGCCTCGCTCGTGATGGCCACATCGTGCGGGTGGCTTTCGCGCACACCGGCATTGGTGATGCGGGTGAACTTGGCGTTGTGCAACTGCTCGATGCTGCCCGCGCCGCAGTAGCCCATGCCCGAACGCAAACCGCCTACCAACTGGTAGATGACCTCGTAGAGCGTGCCTTTGTAGGGCACACGGGCAGCGATACCTTCGGGCACCAGCTTCTTCACATCCGTCGTGCTGCTCTGGAAGTAGCGGTCCTTCGAGCCGTTCTCCATGGCCTCCAGCGAACCCATGCCGCGGTAGGACTTGAACTTACGGCCGTTGAAGATGATGGTGTCGCCCGGCGATTCTTCCGTGCCGGCCACCAGCGAACCAATCATCACGCTGTAACCTCCGGCGGCCAATGCCTTCACCACATCGCCCGAATAGCGCAAGCCGCCGTCGGCAATCAAGGGAACCCCCGTGCCTTCCAACGCCTTGGCCACATCGTAGACAGCCGACAACTGCGGCACGCCCACACCGGCAATGACGCGCGTCGTGCAGATGGAACCCGGGCCTATGCCCACCTTGACAGCATCCGCACCGGCCTCGACCAGCATCTTGGCGGCTTCGCCCGTGGCGATGTTTCCTACAACAATATCTACTTGGGGGAAAGCCTGCTTGGCTTCCTTCAGTTTCTCGATGACATATTTGGAATGCCCGTGAGCCGTGTCAATCACGATGGCGTCGGCACCGGCCTCGACCAAAGCCCTCATGCGCTCCAGCGTGTCGTTGGTGACACCCACTCCGGCAGCCACACGCAGGCGGCCCTTGCTGTCCTTGCAAGCCATCGGCTTGTCCTTGGCCTTCGTGATGTCCTTATAGGTAATCAGGCCCACCAGGCGGTTGTCCTTGTCCACCACGGGGAGCTTTTCAATTTTATGTTCTTGCAGAATCTGTGCGGCAGCTTCCAAGTCGGTAGCCTGGTCGGTGGTGACAATGTTTTCCTTGGTCATCACTTCGTCGATGCGCTTGTTCAGGTCGCGTTCGAAACGCAGGTCGCGGTTGGTGACGATGCCCACCAGACAACCCTCGTCGTCCACCACGGGAATGCCGCCGATTTTATACTCGGCCATCAACGCCAAGGCGTCGGACACGGTAGAACCGCGTTTGATGGTGACAGGGTCGTAAATCATACCGTTCTCGGCACGCTTCACGATGGCCACCTGACGGGCCTGTTCCTCGATGGACATATTCTTATGGATGACGCCGATGCCGCCTTCGCGCGCAATGGCAATGGCCATCTTTGCCTCGGTCACCGTATCCATGGCAGCCGTCACAAAAGGAATCTTCAACTCGATGTTGCGTGAGAACTTGGTCGTGAGATCGACCATCTTGGGGAGTACTTCGGAATAAGCGGGAATCAGCAATACGTCATCGTACGTGAGCCCGTCCATGACAACTTTATCTGCAATAAACGACATAGATATGTACTTTAAGATTTTGTTGCGTGCAAAGATACGGGTTTTCTTGCTTTGCGGTATAGGGATACCCTGTCAGAGAGGGTCAAGTAGGCAAAGTTTTATTTTCTTTTAACGGAAGGAAGGGACAAGTCACCAAAAAACCGCGCCGACAGCGGGATTCCCCACTACCGGCGCGGTCCTTATTCTTGCCTTATCACGTCTTTGCTTAGTTCGCCATCTCCGAGATGAACTTGATGCGGACCAGACGGACTTCTTCTTCCGTAAAGTCCTCGCCCAACTCTTCGAGTGCCTCCTCGATATCGTCGGTAGTAGACTCCTTGAAGTAGTCGTAAATGTCCAGCATGTGATCCTCGTCCATAATTTCGTCCAGGAAGTAGTCGATGTTCAGTTTGGTGCCAGAGTAGACGATGGCCTCGATTTCATCCAACAGCTCGTCAAACTCGATGCCCTTGGAAACGGCTATGTCGTCCAACGCCACTTTGCGGTCGATGGCTTGAATGATGGACACCTTCAACTTCGATTTGTTGGCCACGGTGCGGACGCGCAGGTCTTCGGGACGCTCAATCTCGTTCTCCTCGCAATGCCGCTTGATGAGTTTGCAGAATTCTTCACCATAACGCTTGGCCTTGCCTGCACCCACGCCGGGAATATTCTGAAGCTCTTCCAGCGTCACCGGATAAATGGTGGCCATCGCCTCAAGCGACGGGTCTTGGAAGATGACGTAGGGCGGCACCTCCAATTGCTTGGACAGCTTCTTGCGCAAGTCCTTCAGCATGGAGAACAAAGCCGGGTCTACGGCACATGCGCCGCTGCCCCGCATCGGAGCCTCTTCCTCCACCTCCTCAAAGTCAATGTCCTCGGTAATCTTGAAGGATTTGGGATGCTTCAGGAACTTCCGGCCGACATCCGTAACCTTCAGCAAGCCGTAATTTTCCACGTCCTTGCTCAAGTAACCGGCAATCAAAGCCTGGCGGATGACGGAGTTCCATGTGCGGTCTTCCTCGCCCATGCCGGTGCCGAAGATTTCCAGGTCTTCGTGCCGATGAGCCAACACCTCGGTGGTTTCCCGTCCTTGTATAATATCTATGATGTAATCTGATTTGAAATTTTCTTTCACCGCGAGGATAGCCTCGATAACGGTGCATAATAGCTCTTGAGCTTCCACTTGTTTCTTAGGATTTAAACAATTGTCACAATTACCACAATTGTCCTCCGTATATTCTTCACCAAAATAGTGCAACAATGTCTTTCGGCGGCATACGGAAGACTCGGCATAAGCAGCGGTTTCTTGCAGAAGCTGCTTTCCTATTTCCTGTTCTGCCACAGGCTTGCCCTGCATGAACTTCTCCAGTTTCTGCAAGTCCTTGTTGGAATAAAAAGTGATGCACTTCCCTTCCCCGCCGTCGCGCCCGGCACGTCCTGTCTCTTGATAATATCCTTCCAGGCTCTTGGGCATATCGTAATGAATCACATAGCGCACGTCCGGCTTGTCGATGCCCATGCCGAAAGCGATGGTGGCCACAATCACGTCGATGCGCTCCATCAGGAAGTCGTCCTGGTTTTGCGTGCGCGTGGCCGAATCCATGCCGGCGTGATAGGCTCGGGCATTGATGCCGTTGGCCTGCAAAATCTCGGCCAGTTCTTCCACCTTCTTGCGGCTGAGGCAATAGATGATGCCCGACTTCTCCGGATTGGCCTTGATGAACTTGATGATGTCCTTGTCGATGTTGGCCGTCTTGGCGCGTACTTCGTAGTACAGGTTCGGGCGGTTGAACGACGACTTGAACACCTTGGCGTCCACCATGCCCAGGTTCTTCTGGATATCATGCTGCACCTTGGGCGTGGCCGTGGCGGTCAATGCAATCACCGGCGCTTTGCCTATCTCGTTGATGATGGGGCGGATGCGGCGGTATTCCGGCCGGAAGTCGTGCCCCCACTCCGAAATACAATGTGCCTCATCGACCGCATAGAACGAAATCTTCACCGTCCGCAGGAACTCCACATACTCCTCCTTCGTCAACGACTCGGGAGCCACGTAGAGCAACTTGGTCTTCCCGGCCAGGATGTCGGATTTCACCTGCTCGATGGCGCCTTTGTTCAGGGAAGAATTGATGAAATGCGCCACACCGTCTTCTTCGCTGTAATTGCGCATCGCATCGACCTGGTTCTTCATCAGGGCAATCAAAGGTGAAATGACAATGGCCGTCCCTTCCATCAACAAAGATGGCAACTGATAGCACAAGGATTTTCCCCCGCCGGTAGGCATCAACACGAACGTGTCATTGCCTGCCAACAGGTTCTCTATAATCGCCTGTTGGTTTCCCTTGAATGTATCGAACCCGAAGTATTTCTTCAGTTGGTCTGTTAAATTAATGTTCTTCCCTGTCATATTCATTAGGTTGTTTATAGGTTAATAATAAACGCGCTCACGTGTTATGATCAATCAGAGCCTAACAAAGTTATAAACAACTTCTTAAATACCCAACATTATCCCCAAATATTTTTTCAGCGAAAAAAGCCGGACAAGAGACCTCCGCTCGTTACATGCTGATTTTAAGCATTTTGCAGCCGGGCTACATTTGCCTTCTCCAACTGCTTTTTCGCATAATCCAGCGTGACGACGAAGCTGTCCGCGTGTTCGGAGGGAATTTCGTACATGGCATCCATCATGATGGCCTCCACGATGGAGCGCAGGCCGCGGGCTCCCAACTTGTATTCGATGGCCTTGTCCACCACATATTCGTAGACTTCGTCCTCGAAGCTGAGCTTGACGTTGTCCATCGCGAACAATTTGACATACTGCTTGATGATGGAGTTCTTCGGCTCGGTCAGGATGGCGCGCAAGGCGGTGCGATTCAGCGGATTGAGATACGTCAGCACCGGCAGGCGACCGATGATTTCGGGTATCAATCCGAAAGACTTCAAGTCTTGCGGGGAGATGTATTGCATCAAGTTGTTCTTGTCGATGCTGGCAGTATTGCGCACGGCGTTGTAGCCCACCACATGGGTGTTCAGGCGCTGGGCAATCTTCTTCTCGATGCCGTCGAAGGCGCCGCCGCAGATGAACAGGATGTTCTTGGTGTTCACCGCAATCATCTTCTGTTCGGGATGCTTGCGCCCGCCCTGGGGCGGCACGTTCACCACGGAGCCTTCCAGCAGCTTCAGCAAGCCCTGCTGCACTCCCTCGCCGCTGACGTCGCGGGTGATGGAAGGATTGTCTCCCTTGCGGGCTATCTTGTCAATCTCGTCGATGAAGACGATGCCCCGCTCGGCTTCGGCCACATTATAGTCGGCCACCTGCAACAAGCGGGTCAGGATGCTCTCGATGTCCTCGCCCACGTAGCCGGCCTCGGTCAGCACCGTGGCATCCACGATAGTGAAAGGCACGTGCAACAGCTTGGCTATGGTGCGCGCCAGCAAGGTCTTTCCCGTGCCGGTGCTGCCCACCATGATGATATTGGACTTTTCAATCTCCACATCATCGCCATTGTCCTTCTGGAGCAAACGCTTGTAGTGGTTGTACACAGACACAGAGAGGTAGCGCTTGGCATCGTCCTGCCCGATGACATATTGGTCGAGGAACGCCTTTATCTCCTGCGGCTTGGGCAATTCGTCCAAGTTCAGGCTGGGGACGCCTTTGCTCTTGCGCTGCGTCTCCTGCACGATGTCGTAGGCCTGCCGCGCACAGTCGTCGCAGATGAAGCCGTACATGCCCGTGATGAGGAAATTCACCTCGTCTTCCGACCGTCCGCAGAAACTGCACCGGTTCTTGTTTCTTCTTGTCGAATCTGCCATGCTTACTTCTTAATCAATACGTCATCCACCATGCCATATTCCTTGGCTTCCTGCGCGGTCATCCAATAGTCGCGGTCGGAGTCGGCCCACACCTTCTCAAAGGGAGTATGCGAGTGGTCGGCAATGATGGTATAGAGTTCCTTCTTGATTTTCTGGATTTCGCGGGCGGTGATTTCAATGTCCGACGCCTGTCCTTGCGCGCCTCCCAGCGGCTGGTGTATCATGACGCGCGAGTGGGTCAGCGCCGAACGCTTGCCTTCCTTGCCTGCCACCAGAAGGACGGCGGCCATGCTGGCGGCCATGCCTGTGCAGATGGTGGCCACATCGCTGCTGATGAACTGCATCGTGTCGTAGATGCCCAATCCGGCATATACCGAACCACCGGGCGAGTTGATGTAGATGGAAATGTCCTTGCCCGGATCCACCGAATCCAGATAGAGCAACTGGGCCTGCAACGTGTTGGCCGTATAGTCGTCAATCTGCGTGCCCAGGAAGATGATGCGGTCCATCATCAGGCGGGAGAACACGTCAAGCTGGGTCACATTGAGCTGGCGTTCTTCCAAGATATAAGGATTGAGGTATCCGCCCTGCGACTTGATGACATCGTCCAGCACCATGCTGCTCATGCCCAAATGGCGCGTGGCGTATTTTCTGAAATCGTCCAAAGTATTCATTTCTTCTCCTTATTATATTAGTAACATAACGCAGAGGACGCAGATGCACGCAGACGTGGCATTGCTCCACGCCTGCATCCACCTGCGAGGTCTGCGTCGATTATCCTTTTGCCGGTTGTCCTCTGTCCGGAGGGGAGGAGGCGCAAACGGTTTCTTACTCGAACATCTTGTTGAAGTCGGCAGCCGAGATGGGCTTGTGCTCCAGCGTCACCTGCTCCTTCAAGGCAGCAGCCAGCTTCGTTTCGATGGCGCGGTTCACCAAGCCGTCGATGCTTTCCTTCTTCTTCAGCATCTCCTTGGCATAGTTTTCCAGCAGTTCATCGGGCACGTTCAACATGCCGTATTGGGCGAACTGGGCGCGCGTAGCTTCCTTGGCCATGGTGGTGATGTCGGCCTGATCCACCTTGATTTCGTTGGCCTTCACCAGTTTCTCCTTGATGAGGTGCCAAGTCAGCTCCTCAATGCTCTTGTCGTAGTTGTCTTCCACGAACTTCTCGTCCTTGTCCGGGTTGCTCTGGCGCATGAAGCGCTTCAGCAGGGCGTCGGGGAACTCCAGCTTGCCCACCTTGTCCATCAGGTGCTTGCGCACGTCGAGCATGAACTTGTAGTCGCTGTCGGCGCCGAACTGGGTGGCGATGGCAGCCTTGACGCGGGCGCGGAAGTCTTCCTCCGTCGTCACCACGTCCTTGCCGAACACCTGGTCGAAGATTTCCTGGTTCAGCTCGCCCGGCACGAAGCGGGTGATTTCCTCCACCTGGAAGCTGAAGTTAGCCTTCGCTTCGGCGGCAGTTTCCTTGTCAATCTTCAGCAGGGAAGCCAGCTCGGCGGCATTGCCGTCCCACGCAGTGTGGGGATTGAACACGAGCACGTCGTTCACCTTGGCATTGGCAAAGATGGCCTTCTGCTCGTCGTTCTTCATGTAAGAGGGCATCATCACGACGCCTTCCACCTGGATGCCGCCCTCCTTCGTGCTGCCGTCCTCGTTCAGCTCGGCCAGCAAGCCTTTCAGCATATCGTTGTCGGCGTAGGTGTCCACCTTGTCATAGTGGCCGTTGCGCTGGGTGTACATCTTCACCTGCATGTCCACCATCTCGTCGGTCACGTCGATGTCATAGTAGTCAATCTTGTCGTCCTTGGATACTTCAGCTTCAAATTCGGGAGCCAAAGCCACGTCGAATACGAAATCGAAGTCCTCCTGCGTGTCGAAGTCAACTTCCTTCTGCGCCTCTTCGTTGGGCATCGGTTCGCCCAGGACGTTCACGTTATTCTCGTGGATATAGTTGTAAATTGCGTCGGAAAGCATCTTGTTCACTTCCTCCAGCAATACGGTTTTGCCATACATTTTCTTCACCAGACTGGCAGGCACCATGCCCTTGCGGAAGCCCGGCATCTGCACCTTGCGGCGGAGGTCTTTCAGAGACTTGTCTACCTTCTCCTGATAATCTGCTTTCTCAAGTCTGACGGTGAGCAATGCGTTCACCTTGTCCTTGTTTTCTAATGAAACGTTCATTACTTCTTTTCTTTATTTATTTGATTTATATTCCGTACAATTTTTAGAGCGTGCAAAAATAGTGCTAATCTTTTAATTCTCAAAAAAGAAATTGTGAAAAAACCATCAAAGTTCCGCGAAGCGCAAGCCAAAGTTCCGCGGAGCGCGGGGCAAAGTTCTGCGGAACGCGGGCGGAGGTATCACTAAGCACGGACGGGGATACAATAAAGCACGAACGAGGATACTTCCGTCAGATAAACGCCCTCACCGTTATAATGAGACATCCACCCGCCCTGTCCGCAAGAACAATCATAAAGAATAAAGATACAAGCAAGTAGATTCGCCCTCTCCCAAGGCATTGCTCACAGCAAATAGGACAGAGTCATCCTCCGACACAGCTATCACGCCCATATTCTTATCAAGCTGATAATGCAGCAAGGGTTTGCCCTCCAAATCGAAAACACATACAATGTAGGCTGTTCTCATCGGATTGTCAGCAGCCAACTCGTCCGAAAACAGCGCATAGAATCGCCCACGAGAGGAAGCCAAAGACGAGAAACCGACACGAGTGGTCGGAGAAAGCGTAGGCACTGAATGTCCGGCATCCACCACACCGTAATCCATGCCAAATTGTTCATAACGGGAAATGTGGGTTATCGAAGCGTCAGCGAGGCTAAAGAAGTCCACCCCTCCATCGTACACCAATGCACGGGCGAAGTGCATCCCGTCATGTCCCATGGTCAATGTGCCCACACACGCCAATGCATGTGTCAAGTCTGACACTCCATCAGGTTTTTCCGGATAATATGTAAGAGAATCCAAAGCAGCTCCGACTTCGTCCACCACCATATAACTGCCGCCCGCCCCCATCAAAGGTAGGACAAGTGCCTTGCCTTGAGACAAAGGAACCACATCATCGTACAACCGCAATCGAAGGGGCAGAGGCGCGGCAAGAAGTACTGAATCCCTTCGCTGCACCTGGCACACTTGCCCGCTTCGAGCATCATAAACATAGGTACATCCACCGATGCGGTGCAAAGAGGCTACTTCCAGTACTTCTCCGGGACCGTTTCCCAAGCCCACGCCTTTGGCCACGAACTTACCTTGTGCCGTCAGCAGGAAAAGCATTGATTCAACATCGCTGTCATCGACTATCCACAAAGAATCATCGCCCGCAACCATTTCAAGTGGGCGCAATATACCGTAGGTCTCCAGGTTTACAGAATCGTGAGCATAGATTTCCTGTTTTGCGCCAAAATCCTCCGACAGACTTCCGCCTATCTCTCTCCGAGCACAGGAACAAAGCAGGAAACATATCAATATAAATAAGAAAGACCTCATTTATCGCCCGGATACTGATTCTTTCGTTTATCAACTAGTTGTCCATTACCATCAAAAACGTAGCAAGTAGCGTCTCTATAGGGTTTACAACCCAATGTCGAAGGCCCCTCACCTGCTGCCAATGCTTCAATGTTTGCGAGCTGAATATCGCTAAGCACTGATTGTTCTGCACGACTATTCAACCAACTGTACACAAAACCAACAGCCATAACTGTTGCAACGAATGCAAGAATAATTTTCTTCATTTTAAAATCGATTTATTAGATTATACTGCAAAGATGCAATGTTTTGAGCAAAGGAGAAAAAATGGAATGTTAAATATACACAAAGCCTCCGACTAAAGTACCCTCCTCCACATCAATACAAAAATGTATGCACAACATTTTTTGCACCCGCCATCATACCATGAAATCCTTGCGCCGCAGGACGAAGCTGTTACTCAGGTATTTCTCGCGCACCACTTGGTTGGCGGCCAGCTCCTCGGGCGTGCCCTGGAAGAGGATTTTCCCCTCGAACAGCAGGTAGGCGCGATCGGTGATGCTCAGCGTCTCCTGCACGTTGTGGTCGGTGATGAGGATGCCGATGTTCTTGTATTTCAATTTCCAGACAATCTGCTGGATGTCTTCCACAGCGATGGGGTCAACGCCGGCAAACGGCTCGTCCAGCATGATGAACTTGGGGTCGATGGCCAGGCAGCGGGCAATCTCGGTGCGGCGCCGCTCGCCGCCGGACAACTGGTTGCCCTTGTTCTTGCGCACCTTCTGGATGCGGAACTCGGTCAGCAGGCTCTCCAGCTTCTCCTTGCGGTATTCCAAGGGCTTGCCGGTCATCTCGAGGACGGACATGATGTTGTCCTCCACGCTCATCTGGCGGAAGACGGACGCCTCTTGCGCCAGGTAGCCGATACCCGCCTGGGCGCGCTTGTAGACGGGATACTTCGTGATGTCCAGGTCGTTGAGGAAAATGCGCCCCTCGTTGGGGGTAATCAGGCCCACGGTCATGTAGAACGAGGTGGTCTTACCCGCGCCATTGGGGCCCAACAGACCGACAATCTCGCCCTGCTTGACGTCAATGGACACATGGCTCACCACCGTGCGCTTTCCGTACTTTTTCACCAAATCCTCCGTGCGGAGTGTCATTCTGTTGTCTTCTTCCATAATAAATCTTTCTAAATCTCTGTCCTATTCGTGGCAAAACCGGGGCAAATGTAGCAAAAATAAGCTGAAAAGCCGTACATTTGCAGGCAAAATTAAATATTATGAACAAAGCTCTTAAAACCGTAGGCCGGTATGTCATGCTGATGGGACGCACGTTCGCACGCCCCGAACGCATGTACATGTTCTTCCGGCAATACCGCACGGAAATGGCCAAACTGGGCGTGGACTCCATCGGCATCGTGCTGCTGATCTCGTTCTTCATCGGCGCGGTCATCACCATACAAATCAAGCTGAACATCGAAAGCCCGTGGATGCCCCGCTGGACGGTGGGCTACGTGACGCGCGAAATCATGCTGCTGGAGTTCTCCTCCTCCATCATGTGCCTGATATTGGCGGGCAAGGTAGGCTCCAACATCGCCTCGGAGCTGGGCACCATGCGCGTGACGCAACAGATAGACGCCTTGGAAATCATGGGCGTCAACTCGGCCAACTTCCTCATCCTGCCCAAGATAGCGGCCATGGTGACGATGATTCCCATCCTCGTGGTGTTCAGCATCTTCGCAGGCGTGATAGGTGCCTTCTGCACCTGCTGGTTCGGCGAGATGATGAACGCCGTGGACTTGGAATACGGCCTGCAATACATGTTCATTGAGTGGTATGTGTGGATGGGCATCATCAAGTCCGTCGTCTTCGCCTTCATCATCTCCAGCGTGTCGGCCTTCTTCGGCTACACCGTGGAGGGCGGCTCCATCAACGTGGGCAAGGCTTCGACGGACGCCGTGGTGACAAGCAGCGTGCTCATCTTGTTTTCGGACCTGGTGATGACGCAACTGCTCAGTTAAAATGAAGAAAGGATGAAGCTATGATAGAACTGAAAGGACTCTGCAAATCATTCGAAGGGAAAGCCGTGCTGACGGACATCAACGCCACCTTCGAGAACGGGAAGACGAACCTCATCATCGGGCAGAGCGGCTCGGGCAAGACCGTGCTGATGAAGTGCATCGTCGGCCTGCTGACGCCCGAAGAAGGCGAGTTGCTGTATGACAACCGCAACTTCCTGGCCATGAACAAGAAAGAAAAGAAATTGCTGCGCCGCGAGATGGGCATGTTGTTTCAGAGCGCCGCCTTGTTCGACTCCATGACCGTGATGGAAAACGTCATGTTCCCCCTCAATATGTTCAGCAACGACACCTTGCGCGACCGCCAACGCCGCGCCCAGTTCTGCCTGGACCGCGTGAACCTGACGGATGCGGGCAACAAATACCCGGGCGAAATCAGCGGAGGCATGCAGAAGCGCGTGGCCATCGCACGCGCCATTGCGCTGAACCCGCAATACCTCTTCTGCGACGAGCCGAACTCGGGCCTCGACCCCAAAACGTCGCTGGTCATCGACGCCCTCATCCAGGACATCACCCGCGAATACAACATGACCACCCTCATCAACACCCATGACATGAACTCGGTGATGGGCATCGGCGAGAAAATCATCTTCATCCACAAAGGACACAAGGAATGGGAGGGAACCAAAGAAGATATATTCACCTCCACAAACCAAGTGTTGAACGACTTCATCTTCGCCTCGGACCTCTTCAAGAAGGTCAAGGAGGTGGAGATTCAGAACATCGAAGGCTGAAGGCAGGACAAAAAGGCAAAAAAAGAGGGCAGCGGCGAATGATACCGTTGCCCTTGTGGGAAAGTGTTTATTTTTGACGAATAAATATGTTTACGGGCGTACCGCTCAGATTCCATTTCTCGCGCATCTTGTTCTCCAAGAAGCGACGGTAGGGTTCCTTGATATATTGCGGCAGGTTGGCAAAGAAGACAAACGACGGCACGCGCGTGTTGGGCAACTGCGTGACGTATTTGATCTTGATATACTTGCCCTTGACCGAAGGAGGCGGATAGGCCTCGATGAGCGGCAGCATCTCCTCGTTCAAGCGGGCGGTGGAGATGCGCGTATGACGGTTCTTGTACACCGTGTTGGCCGCCTCCAGCACCTTCAGGATACGTTGCTTGGTCAATGCCGAAGCAAAGATGATGGGAAAATCAGTGAACGGCGCCAGACGCTCGCGGATGGCCGCCTCGAAATGGTTCATCACCTTGGAAGTTTTCTCCTCCACCAAGTCCCATTTGTTCACCACGACCACCAATCCTTTCTGATTCTTCTGGATAAGGGAAAAGATATTCAAGTCTTGGCTCTCAATGCCGCGCGTAGCATCCAACATGAGGATGCAGACATCTGAATTTTCGATGGCGCGGATGGAGCGAATGACAGAATAATACTCCAAATCCTCGTTCACCTTGTTCTTCTTGCGAATGCCGGCCGTATCTACCAGATAGAAATCGAAGCCGAACTTGTTGTATCGGGTATAAATGGAGTCGCGCGTAGTACCGGCAATCTCGGTGACAATGTTCCGCTCTTCGCCGATGAAAGCATTGATGAGCGATGATTTTCCGGCGTTGGGACGTCCTACAACAGCCATGCGGGGCACGTCCTCGTCCACCAGTTCATCCGCCTCCTTGCGGAACTTGCCGACAAGCGCATCCAACAATTCGCCCGTGCCACTGCCCGAGATGGCGGAGATGCAATACGGGTCGCCCAGACCCAGCGCATAAAACTCTGCCGCGCCATATTGCAGATTGAAGTTATCCGTTTTGTTGGCCACCAACATTACAGGTTTGCGTGTGCGGCGCAAGATGTCGGCCACTTCTTGGTCCAAATCGGTCACGCCGTTCACCACATCCACCACAAAGAGGATGACATCGGCCTCGTCCACGGCCAACATTACCTGTTTGCGAATCTCTTCCTCAAAAATGTCATCCGAGTTGATTACCCATCCGCCGGTGTCCACCACCGAAAACTCTTGGCCCACCCAGTCACTTTTGCCATATTGACGGTCGCGGGTAGTGCCGGCTTCTTCATTCACAATCGCCTGGCGAGTCCGCGTCAGGCGGTTAAACAGTGTAGACTTTCCCACGTTGGGGCGTCCCACAATAGCAACTAAGTTTCCCATAATGCGTTATTAATCCTGTTGATAACCAAAGTTGCGCAACTCCTTGTCCGAACTGCGCCAATCCTTATCCACTTTCACAAAAGTTTCCAAATAAATGCTCTTGCCGAAAAACCGCTCCAAATCACGACGTGCTTCGGTAGCCACCTTTTTCAAGGCTTTGCCCTGATGGCCGATGATGATGCCCTTCTGCGATTCGCGCTCCACGTAAATGACCGCGTTGATATGAATCTTGTGGGCATCTTCCTTGAACTGCTCCACCACCACTTCCACCGAATAGGGTATCTCCTTGTCGTAATACAACAATATCTTCTCGCGGATGATTTCCGTCACGAAAAATCGCGCGGGCTTGTCCGTCCATTGGTCTTTGCCAAAATATGGCGGCGAATCAGGCAAGAGTTCCTTCACCCGTTTCATCACATAATCCACGTTGAACTTCGACTTGGCCGAGATGGGTATCACTTCCGCCTTGGGCAGGAGCGCCGACCATTCCTCGACAATCTTTACCAATTTCTCTTGGTCCGTCAAGTCTATCTTGTTAATCAGCAACAAGACCGGCACCTCCATCTTCGACACCTTGTCTATAAAATCATTGTGCTTGTCCGGTGTTTCCACCACATCCGTCACATACAGCAATATATCCGCATCGGACAAAGCCGAAGTGGAAAAATTCAGCATGGACTCCTGTAGCTTATAGACAGGCTTCAACACGCCCGGTGTGTCCGAGAAGACAATCTGCATGTCATCCGTATTATAAATGCCCATGATGCGATGGCGCGTGGTTTGCGCCTTGAACGTCGCGATGGAGATGCGCTCTCCCACCAATGCGTTCATCAAAGTGGACTTACCCACATTCGGATTACCCACGATATTCACAAAACCGGCTTTATGCATAATGTTCAAGTGTTTGGATTAAGACAAAAAAACGCATCGAATCTTGACAATAGGATGCGTTTCTTGAAAAATAGGGTATGAAATATCAATGTCACTGCTGCTTCTTTCCGTCGTAACCCCACTTCACATAGACAGCTCCCCATGTGAATCCGGCACCAAAGGCCGTAAAGATGAGGTTATCGCCCTTCTTGAGTTTATCCTCGAAATCCCAAATGCAAAGCGGCAAGGTGCCTGCACTGCTGTTTCCGTAGCGTTCGATATTTATCATCACCTTCTCATGCGGCACTTCCAAACGGTGCGCCACAGCGTCGATGATGCGCAAATTCGCCTGATGCGGGATGACCCAGTCGATATTGTCCTTATTCAAACCATTGCGTTCGGCAATCTCGGCACTCACGTTGGACATGTTAGATACGGCATATTTGAACACCGTACGTCCCTCCTGATACACGCAATGCCAATGGTTGTCAATCGTAAAGTAAGAAGGAGGACAAACCGAACCGCCGGCTTTCATGTGCAAGAAAGGCAATCCTTTGCCATCCGTACGCAAGATAGAATCCAGGATACCATACTCTTCCGTGGTAGGCTCCAACATGAATGCTGCCGCTCCATCGCCAAAGATAGGACAAGTAGAACGATCGGTATAGTCCGTTATAGCCGACATCTTATCAGCGCCAACGATAATCACTTTTTTATAACGCCCCGAACGGATAAAATTCGCACCCGTCTCCATCGCATACAGGAAACCCGAGCAGGCAGCCTGCATATCGAAAGCAAAAGCGTTTTTCAAACGCAGCTTGTCGCACAGGATGGAAGCCGTCGAAGGGAAATGATAGTCAGGAGTAGTGGTGGCTACAATCACCAAATCAATATCGTCCGGATTGGCACCCGTGCGCTGCATCAGTTGCTTGGCAGCCTTGCGCGCCATGTAGGAAGTGCCCAGACCCTCCTCGTTCAGGATATGCCTCTCCTTGATTCCGATGCGGGTCATAATCCATTCATCGTTGGTGTCCACCATCTTGGAGATTTCATCATTCGTCAAGATGTAATCAGGCACATAACCGCCGACCCCTGTAATTACTGCATTAATCTTTTCCATTAAAAAACAGGTTTACACAAGAAACGCCTAAACAAGAGCAGTCTAAAAAGGTTTGTTCAGTTCATCACAAATCTTTTTAGACGCTCCATGTTTAAGTTCAAATGAACAAGTCTGCCTCTTAAACGGCAGCCTCTTTCTGAATTGCAAGTTTACCTCTATAATAACCGCATGCACCACAAACGGTGTGATATTCATGCCACTCGCCACAATTCGGGCAAATAGCCAACGTAGGCGCTACTGCTTTATCATGAGTTCTTCTCTTTGCAGTTCTAGTCTTTGACTGTCTTCTTTTAGGATGTGCCATTTTTACTACTATTTAATTGTTATCTAATATTTTCTTCAACTCATTCCAGCGCGGGTCGACAGGCTTGTCCTCCTCATCGGATGCAACTTCAACTTCCTCCGCCAAGTCATCATCTGCATCGGGCGTCGTGCGCAAGTACAACTGCAATTTCCTATACATTTCCTCATTGCACTCGCCGGGAGCATGCACATGCTTCATTGGTATAGCCAAAGCGACAAACTCATACATGAACCACGCCACATTGATGGTTCCCTCATCTTCCGGGACAACTACCAAATTGTCTTCCTCCTCAGCATACTCAGGTCCGAACTTTACGCGCAAGGTGTCATCCGAAACTATCGGCTGTGACATTTCATCCAAACACCGATCACAAGGAACCGTTACAAAACCCTCCGTATGGAATTTCAAATCAAAAGCTTGGGAAGTCTTCTTGATAAACAGCGCAACATCGACATTGCCTTTGCGCACATCGGCTGCGTCAATATCCGCAAAAAAGGAATCGTCCAGCCGGAAGTCAAACCTACAGCTGCTTTCCTGCATTCCTTTCAAATCTATCTGATATTTATCTAACTTGCCCAAAGTCACTTTTGTTTATTCGGGCGACAAAGGTACAAATAATTATCCTCATAATCTAACATTTAACCCGAAATCTTTATTTTACGAATCAATTCCCACCCAAATTCCGGCCTATTACTCTCAATTGGCTTCGAAATGAAGAGAAATTACCCACATACCTATCTTAATCGAGTAGGAGGAAAACGAAGTAGTTTTCTTCCTACTTTCGTTTTCCGACCTCTCACACCACCGTACGTGCCGTTCGGCATACGGCGGTTCCTTAGTGCTGATGCAATTTGACATATAAATCCACAAGGCAGGGGTA
>CASEYC010000133.1 GCA_949292025.1 uncultured Bacteroides sp.
AGCATCAAACGCGGCTGCCGAGTCATTCAATGCCAAAATCAAACTATTCAGGGCTAACCTGCATGGAGTCGTGGACAAAAAGTTTTTCCTGTTCAGAATCGCTAAGCTGTATGGCTATCCCCACTGAATTTCTACTGCCCCATATGACAAAGCCCTAGCTTGTGAAAGTCGGGGCTTTGAGCATAAAAAAGAAGGTGCGCTTTTTGACACACCTTCTTTCCGTGTGACCCCGCTGGGACTCAAACCCAGGACCTTCAGAACCGGAATCTGACGCTCTATTCAACTAAGCTACGGAGCCTTTTAGCGGGTGCAAAAATATAAAAAAGGGGAATATACTCCTAATATATTTCCCCTTTTTTTCACGATAAGGCAAAATTACCTTAGAAATGGACTTGCTACTTCAGCAAGAGTTCTTCAATGGCCTTCACAAACACTTCCTTTTCTGCCGCCCCTTTCATCAGTTGGGGAGTCCCTTGCTTGGGGACAAATACGAAAAGGGGAATGCTGGTTGCCCCGAAGAGAGCGGCCAACTCTTGCTCTTTATCCACATTGACTTTGTAGATGACAATCTTCCCGGCGTATTCCCGGGCAAGCTCTTTCATGACAGGAGCCATGCGGCGGCAAGGCCCACACCAATCGGCATACAAATCAATAATGGCAGGCGTGTCCCCTTTGTAATCCCATTCCTGGGATTGCGTATAGTCACAGACCTTGTCGATGAACATGGCGCGATCCATCTGGATGACTTCTTGTCCCCAAGCCATCATCGGGACGACAAGAAACAAGAGCAAAATGAATTTTTTCATATCCTAATGCTTAAAATCCGACATTATTCCACAATATCCATTTCCTTGATAAGATGGGAAGCACCCGCAAACTTATCTATAATAAATAAGGTATAGCGGATGTCCACACACAAAGCCCGTTGCAGCGTAGGATGAAAAGCAATGTCGCCGGTCAATCCTTCATAATTCCGGTCGAATCCGGTGCCTATCAACTCGCCACGGGCATTGAACACGGGGCTACCGCTGTTTCCACCTGTCTGGTCAGTGTTCACGATGAAGCATACAGGCATTTGAGCATTGGCCAAGGCGTAATGCCCATAATCTTTCGCACGGTAGAGTTCTTTCAACTTTCCGGGCACCACAAATTCCCAGTTATCAGGGTCTTCCTTGGCCATGACGCCATCCAAGGTGGTGTATGTCTTGTAGACCTCCCCGTCCTTGGGACTATAAGGCAGAACTTGCCCGTAGGTGAACCTCAGCGTCAGATTGGCATCGGGATAGATGGGCAGTCCTTTGGCCAGGCGCATATCCATCATGCCTTTCACCCAAACCTGATGGGCACGATTGTATTCCTTGTTGGCATTCTGCATGACGAGGGCCGTCTGGAGCAACCCGTCCATGATGGAATACTTGAACAAGACCATCCAGTCGGATTCGAGCTTATGCAACGTGGGCTTCTCAATGAACTCCTCAAAGTTCTCGCGACTGCCGAACATGGAATGCTCAAAGCAGGCATCTATGAAACGGTTTGCATCCCCTTTGAAACGCTTATCAATGATCTTGAAAATGCTGATGCGCTGCTCCGCCGGGATAAACTCGGCATAGACACGCATCATCTCCTTGGCCACATCACGCTCCACCTGGGGGAAAGGAACGCTGCGGAAATACTTGTCGGCAGCCAGTTTCAAGCTATCGGCAGCCAAACGGATGTGCTTGCTGTTCTTCTCTTTCAACGCATTTTCCAAAGCGGTGGTAGAAGGAATGCGCATGAAGTCCATGCCGGTGATGAGGGCTTCCTGAATGGCTTGCTGATGATAAAGGGCTTGCCTGCGATATTTCACGATTTCCTCTATCCGGCGATAAGCAGCCGCACAAGCCGTGTCCCCACGGGCAGCCTCCCATTGCAGCAGTTCTTGCTCCTGGGCACGTTTCGCGTCGAAAACGTCCAAATCAACAAGCCCTTCGTTCATGCCCAACGCATTTTTCCAGGCATTGGCACTCCGGGCATAGACGGCGGCATAGTGGATGCGCGTGGCATCGTCCGCCTGCATCTCCTTGTTCAGCAACTGCTGGCGGGCATCGCGGACATGAATGCGCATGAAGTTGGTGGTTTCCATCCGCTCGCGCACTTCACTGCTAATCATGTAGCGGAATGTCGTGCCCGGGAAACCCATCACAAAAGCGAAGTCGCCTTCGTTGTATCCCTTCAAACTAATCTTCAAAGGATTCTTCACCCGCAAAGGCATATTGACGGGCGAATAGTCAGCCGGCTCGCCATTGGCGTTGGCATAGATGCGGAAAAGGGAGAAATCGCCCGTATGGCGCGGCCACATCCAGTTGTCCGTATCTGCCCCGAACTTGCCGATGCTGGAAGGAGGAGCGCCCACCATGCGGATGTCCGTATATACCTTCTTGATAAAAAGGTAATAGCGGTTGCCTCCGTAGAAGGCTTTCAACTCCAGCTTATAGCCTTTGGGCAAGGTCAATCCTTCCTCCAAAGCAAAGCGCACGGCCACTTCTTTCAGGTATTTGGGTGAAAGATAATTGACGCCCTGCGGGTCGGGGTCGTGCTTCAATTGCTCTTGCACATAGCCAGTGATATCCAGTATGCGGTCGATGAAGGTGACGGAAAGTCCTTTGCAAGGCAGTTCTTCCCGGCGGGACATGGCCCAAAAACCATCAGTCAGGTAGTCGTGCTCCACACTGCTGTGCTGCTGGATATAAGCATACCCGCAATGGTGGTTGGTCAAGACCAGTCCTTCGCCGGAAATGACCTCGCCTGTACACCCGCCTCCGAACTGCACAATGGCATCCTTCAGCGAAACACTGTCCGGATTGTAAATGGATTCTACCGGGATTTGCAACCCCAACTCCATCATCGCCGTGGCATTCTGTTCTTTCAGGTTGGTCAGCATCCACATCCCCTCATCGGCCTTGGAGGCAGTATATGCAGAGCTGAGGATAGCGACAGTGAGTAGAAATCGTTTCATAAGCATTCTTTGTTTACTCAATGATGGTCATCTCGTTGATGAGATGTTGGCAGCCGCCCAGCTTGTCGAGGATGAAGAGCATGTAGCGGATGTCCAGCGCGATGCAGCGTTGCAGGTTGTCATCGAAGTTGATGTCGCCGCTCAGCGATTCCCAGTTGCCGTCGAAGGCGCAGCCGATGAGGTTGCCTTCGCCGTCAATGACAGGGCTGCCGGAGTTGCCGCCCGTGATGTCGTTGGTCGTCAGGAAGCAGACGGGCATGGTGCCGTCGGCCATGGCGTAGCGACCGAAGTCCTTCTTCTGGATGAGTTCCTTCAGCTTGGCGGGCACGACAAATTCGGGATTCTCAGGGTCTTCCTTCTGGAGGATGCCGTCCGTGGTGGTGAAGTACTTGTAGTGTACGCCGTCCTTCGGGTCGTAAGACTTCACGTTGCCGTAAGTCAGGCGGATGGTGAAGTTGGCATCCGGATAAGAAGGCACGGGGAGCTTCATTTCACCCAAACCGCGGATGTATGCCTTGTGCAGCAGGTCGAGGCCCTCGGTGGCAGCGGTCAGTTCCTTGGCCACTTCCTGCAACTTCTCAATCTTGGTGCGGCTATAGTAGGTGGCGGGGTCATTGTCGATGGCTTTGATGGTGGACTTCTTCAGGAACTTGTCGAGGTTCTCGCGGCTGGAGAAGATGGAGTTGTCAAACAGCTCGTCCACGAAAGCATCGGTATCACCCTTGTATTCCTCCTGAATGGTTTGGTAGAAAGCGGGCAGTTCCTCAGGCTTCAAGGCTTTGGCCAGGGCGGGCAGCATGGCCTTGGCGATGGCGCGGTCCACTTCCTTGTCATAATCCTTGTTGTAGATGTCGGCGTAGACTTCTTCCAGGCGTTGCTTCGTGGCCGTCAGCAGGGAGTCGTTCTTGGTTTCGATGGCTTCCTTGAGGTCGTCCATCAAAGCGGGCGGGCAACCGAACTCGATGGTGCGTTGCAAGCCTTCGGCAATGTACATGTAGCGGCGCATCACGGCGGAGGACTTCTCCACCACGGCGTCAATCTTCTCCACCACGCCTGCATATTCAGGCTTGCCTTGGGCAAACTGGGCGAACTTCTTCTCCTGCTCGGCCTTGGTGCCCAGCACATTGTTGTCGATGATGGCCTTGTTCATGCCGATGGAGTTCTTCCAGTAGTTGCTGCTTCCGGCAAACTTGTTGGCGTATTGGATGCGGATTTTGTCGCTCTCGCGCATGTATTTCTTCAACACATCCAGGTAGACGGTGCGCATGTCTATCATGGCTTGGTTTTGCGCGGTCATCATCTGCTTCACCTCGCTCTGCGTCAGGTAGCGTTCGGTGCTGCCAGGGAAACCCATGATCATGGCATAGTCACCCTCGTCCAGTCCTTTGATGGAGATGGGCAGGTATTTGGGTGTCTTCAGTGGCACGTTGTCTGCGCTATACTCGGCAGGCTCACCGTTCTTGTCGGCATAGATGCGGAAGATGGAGAAGTCGCCCGTGTGGCGCGGCCACATCCAGTTGTCCGTCTCGCCGCCGAACTTGCCCACACTCGAGGGGGGAGCGGCTACCATGCGCACGTCGCTGTACACTTTATAATAAATAAGGTAGGTCTTGTTGCCGGCATAGAAAGGCAGTGCCTGCGCCACAATGCCCGGCTTGCCTGCCAGGTCGCTCTTGGCCAACTCGTCTTGTGCCACCTTGCGCAAGAAGGGGGAGGTCATGGCCGTGGTTTCATCCACTTCGCCGGCCTTCACTTTCTGGTTCACCAGGTCGGTGATGTCCACAATGCGGTGTACGAAGCGGAACTTCAATCCCGGCGTAGGCAATTCCTCCGCGCGGCTCATGGCCCAGAAGCCGTCCGTCAGGTAGTCGTGCTCCACGCTGCTATGTTGCTGGATGGCACCGTAGCCGCAGTGGTGGTTGGTGAGGATAAGGCCCTCGGGCGAAATGATTTCACCCGTGCAACCTCCACCGAAGATGCCCACTGCATCCTTCAGCGACACGCCGTTGGGATTATAAAGGTCGTCAGCCTCCAGCTTGAGTCCTTGCTTCTTCATCAGTTCGATGGAATTCTGCTCCTTCAGCAGTTGGAGCAGCCACATGCCTTCGTCGGCTTGCGCCGCGCAGGTCAGCAGGGCGGCAAAGGCCGCCACAAAGTACTTCTTTACGTTCATAAGTCGTTTTCTCTACAGTTTTATGATATTTCTATAAATAGTTCACAATCAACAGCATAATGGTTCCAGCTTTTTCCATGGCCTGGAACCGCCGATTCCGCGCCCTGGATACGAGGGTTCCGCGCCTTGGAAACAAGGGTTCCGCGCCTTGGAACTCCGGCATCCCCGGCGGGGAGTGCGGATGTCCTCCTTGCGGAATGATTGTGCAAAAATACGTAAACCACCTGAAAATACCTTTCTTCGCGCTCCCTTTATAAGGATTATTAATACCTTTGTCGCGGTTTATTCTCAAAATATGCTTCTATATGAATAGAATACGTGTAAACACACTTTTCGCCCTCCTGTTGCCTGCCGTGCTTTTTGCCTCGTGCAGCAACAAGTATCGTGTGGAGGGCAATTCCTCCGTCATCAACCTGGACGGGAAAGTGCTCTACCTGAAAATGCTGCAAGACGGCGTTTGGACATCCATAGATTCGGCCGAAGTCATCCATGGCACCTTCAAGATGAAAGGTCCTGCCGACTCCGTGCGGATGGTGACGCTCTACATGAACGGGGAGAGCCTCATGCCGCTGGTGCTGGAGAGCGGGAAAATCAAGGTCTCCATCACCCCCACTGACCTCGAAGCCGAAGGGACACCCCTCAACGACCGGCTCTATGCGTTCATTCGGAAACGCAATGAAATGAACATCTACATCGACGAACTGGAGCGCAAGGAAGCCCGCATGGTGTTGGACGGCACCAACATCGACGACATCCACGACGACTTGAAGCAGGAGAGCGAGGCGAAACTCCAGGAAATGGACGACTACACCAAGCAATTCATCACGGACAACTATGAGAACGTGCTGGGACCCAGCGTGTTCATGATGATGTGCAGCACGATGCCCTACCCGCTCATGACGCCCGAGATAGAAGACATCATGCGCACCGCCCCCATGGTTTTCAAGGAGAATCCGCTGGTGAAGGACTTCCTGTCCAAAGCCAAGGAAAACATGAAGCTGATAGAAGAACACAAACGCCTCCGGGAAAACATGGCCGCCAATCCCTGAGGCTTGAATATATCTGCATTAATTCTTAACTTTGCGGCTCATAAAAACAAGGTACACTATGAAAATGAACAAAGTTTCCCTCATTGTGGGGAGCATCCTCATCCTGCTGCTGATAGGCGTCAGCGTCCTCCTGGTTTCGGAGAAGCAAACCAACCGCGAACTGACGCAAGAATTTGAATTGGAAAAGGAAGACCTGGAAAACCAGTACACCACCTTCGCCAAGCAATACGACGAACTGAAGCTGACCGTTTCCAACGACTCCCTGTCCGTCCTGCTGGAGCAAGAACAGCGGAAGACGCAACGCCTGCTGGAAGAACTCCGCACGGTGAAGAGCACCAACGCCAGCGAAATCCGCCGCCTGCGCAATGAGCTGGCTTCGCTGCGCAAGGTGATGATTGGCTACATCAACCAGATAGATTCGCTGAACCGCCTGACCGCCCAGCAACGGGAAATCATCGCCGACGTGACGGAGAAGTACAACACGGCGTCGGCCACCATCAGCAACCTCTCCCAAGAAAAGAAGGCGCTGAACCAGAAAGTCACCCTCGCCGCCCAGCTGGACGCCACGGCCATCGAAGTCACCCCGCTGAACAAGCGCAGCAAGAAGACCAAGCGCATCAAGAACATCGTCAAGCTGAAGATAGACTTCACCATCAGCAAGAACATCACCGCCGAAACCGGCGAACGCACGCTCTATGTCCGCATCATGAAGCCGGACAACGACGTGCTGTCCAAGAATGCCTCGGATGTCTTCCCCTACGAGAACCGCGAGTTGCGCTACTCCATCCGGAAATACATCGAATACAACGGCGAGGAGCAACCCGTCACCGTCTACTGGGATGTGGAGGAATACCTCTACGCAGGCACCTACCGCGTGGACATCTTCGCGGAAGGCAACCTGATAGGCACGGGAGACTTCACGCTGGAGTAAAAATCTTGATTTTTCCGCGCTGCCCGTCGAACAAATCGCGGGCAGCGTTGTTTATAGGGTTGAATGTTATACAATGAAACCAATGAAGAAAATCCTTTGCATCATCAGCCTATCATGCGCGATGTTGTCCGCCTCGGCCCAAGAAGCGCTCAGCCTGGACAGTTGCCGGGCATTGGCCATCGCCCATAACAAAGAATTGCTGATACACCAAGAGAAAATCAACGCCGCCCATTACCAACACAAGGCGGCGTACACGAACTTCCTGCCCAAGATATCCGCCGCAGGAGGCTATATGCGCACCAGCCGGGAGCTGTCCCTGCTGAGCGACGCGCAGAAAGGCGCCATCTCCGGATTGGGCACTAGCCTGGGCACGCCGCTGCAAGAAGCCGCGCAAGCCATCGCGCAAGTCTTCCCCCAACTGGGAGGCTCGCTGTCCGCCTTGGGCGAAAGCCTGACGGGCGCGCTGAACAATGCAGGCACTGCCGTGGTGGACGCCTTGCGCACCGACACGCGAAACATGTATGCCGGCGCCCTGACCCTGACCCAACCGCTCTACATGGGCGGCAAGATACGCGCCTACAACAAAATCACCAAGTATGCCGAAGAACTGGCCCGCCAACAGCACAACACGGGCATGCAGGAAATCATCCTCAGCACCGACCAGGCTTACTGGCAAGTGGTGTCGCTGGCCAACAAGAAGAAACTGGCCGAAGGTTATCTGGAGTTGCTTCAGAAACTGGAAAGCGATGTGGACAAGATGATTGCCGAAGGCGTCGCCACCAAAGCCGACGGCCTTTCCGTCAAGGTGAAGGTGAACGAAGCCGAAATGACCCTGACCAAGGTGGACGATGGCCTTAGCCTCTCGCGGATGCTGCTCTGCCAGTTGTGCGGATTGGACCTCACCACGCCCATCACCCTGCAAGACGAAACGGAAGACGACCTGCAACCATCCGCCGTGCCCACCCGCTCCATCGACCTCGAAGCCGTCTATGCCAGCCGTCCGGAGATACGGAGCCTGGAGCTGGCCACCGACATCTATAAACAGAAAGTAAACATTGCCCGCGCCGACTACCTGCCTTCCGTGGCGTTGATAGGCGGATACATGGCCACGAACCCCAGCGTGTTCAACAGCTTTGAGAAGAAATTCAAGGGGATGTGGAATGTCGGGGTCACCGTCTCCCTGCCCATCTGGCATTGGGGCGAAGGCATCTACAAGGTGAAAGCCGCCAAATCCGAAGCCCGCATCGCCCAATACCAATTGCAGGATGCCCGCGAGAAGATAGAATTGCAAGTCAACCAATCGGCTTTCAAGGTGAACGAAGCCGCCAAGAAACTGATCATGGCCGAGAAGAACCTGGAGAAAGCCGACGAGAACCTGCGCTATGCCACCCTCAGCTTCGAGGAAGGGGTCATCCCCGCCAGCAACGTGCTGGAGGCACATACCGCCTGGCTCTCCGCCCAATCGGAAAAGATTGACGCGCAGATAGACGTGAAGCTGACGGAAATCTACCTGAAAAAAGCGATGGGACAATTGACAATTAATCAGTAACCACTAATCATCAACCATTATAATCATGAACCTGAAATCGCAAAACAGCAATATGTTATTGGCCTTCCTCACCTTGCTGGGGATTGTGGCCATCGTGGCCCTCGTGGGATTCTTCATGCTGCGCAAAGGCCCGGAAATCGTGCAAGGACAAGCAGAAGTGACCGAATACCGCGTATCCAGCAAAGTGCCCGGACGCATCCAGAGATTCCTGGTGAAGGAAGGGCAAAGCGTGCAGGCCGGAGACACGCTGGCCATCCTGGAAGCTCCCGACGTGCAAGCCAAACTTGAACAAGCACGTGCCGCCGAAGCCGCCGCACAGGCACAAAACGAAAAAGCACTGAAAGGCGCAAGGCATGAGCAGGTGCAGGCCGCTTACGAAATGTGGCAGAAGGCGCAAGCCGGACTGACCATCGCCGAGAAATCCTACAAGCGCGTCAAGAACCTCTATGACCAAGGCGTGATGTCCGCCCAGAAGCTGGACGAAGTGACCGCCCAGCGCGATGCCGCCGCCGCTACGGAGAAAGCCGCCAAAGCCCAATATGACATGGCACGCAATGGCGCCGAACGCGAGGACAAGGCCGCAGCAGCCGCCCTGGTGGAGCGTGCCAAGGGAGCCGTGGCCGAAGTGGAATCCTACATCAAGGAAACCGTGCTGACCGCCCAGACCGCCGGTGAGGTGTCCGAGATATTCCCCAAGGTGGGCGAACTGGTAGGCACCGGGGCACCCATCATGAACGTGGCCGTCATGGAGGACATGTGGGTCACCTTCAACATCCGCGAAGACCTGCTGAAGGGAATGAACATAGGCAGCGAGTTCGAGGCATACGTGCCGGCATTGGACAGGGACATCAAAGTCAAAGTATATTATATGAAAGACCTGGGCATCTACGCCGCCTGGAAAGCCACCAAGACCACAGGACAATTCGACCTGAAAACTTTCGAGGTGAGGGCCACTCCGCAAGAGAAAGTGGAAGGCTTGCGCCCCGGCATGAGTGTGATAGTGAAGAAGTGACATGACCCCCGAACGAAAATACATAGCCCTTTGGAACGTGATGAAGCGCGAATGCCGCCGCCTCGTCTCGCGTCCGCTCTACCTGTTCAGCATGGTGGTGGCACCCTTGTTCTGCTACATTTTCTTCACCACGCTGATGGATTCAGGGCTGCCGAAAGACATGCCCGTGGGCATCGTGGACCAGGACCAGACCACCACCACCCGCCAACTGGCCCGCACGCTGGATGCCTTCCAACAGAGCAAGGTGGTGGCCCGCTACCCCACGTTCAATGAAGCGCGCGAGGCCATGCAGCGGGGCGAGATCTACGGATTCTACTACATCCCCGAAGGAACCACCGCCGAGGCTCAGGCCCAACGCCGCCCCACCGTGTCCTTCTACACCAACAACTCGTTGCTCATTGCCGGCTCGTTGCTCTTCAAGGACATGAAGATGATGAGCGAACTGGCCTCGGGAGCCGTCGTGCAAGCCACCTTGTTGGCCAAAGGCGCCACGGAAGACCAGGCCATGGCCTATCTGCAACCCATCGTCATAGACACGCACCCGCTCAACAATCCGTGGCTGAACTATTCGGTCTACCTGAACAACACCTTCGCGCCGGGCATGCTGATGTTGCTCATCTTCATGGTGACAGTCTTCTCCATCGGCGTGGAAATCAAGGAGCGCACCGCCCGCCAATGGTTGCGCATGGGCCACAACTCCATTTGGATTTCCTTGGCGGGGAAGCTGCTGCCGCATACGGCCGTCTTCTTCCTGATGGGCATATTATATAATGTGTACCTCTACGGGTTCCTGCACTTCCCCTGCAACAGCGGCATTGGCCCGATGCTCCTGGCCACACTGTGCCTGGTGCTGGCTTCGCAAGGGATGGGCATCCTGATGATAGGCACCTTGCCCACCCTGCGCCTGGGACTGAGCTTTGCCTCGTTGTGGGGCGTGCTGTCGTTCTCCATGTGCGGCTTGTCTTTCCCGTTGATGGGGATGCACCCCACGTTGCAGGCGCTGGCCAACCTCTTCCCGCTGCGCCATTACTTCCTCATCTACGTGGACCAGGCCCTCAACGGTTACCCGATGATTTACTCGTGGAGCAACTACGTGGCCTTGCTGCTCTTCATGCTTCTCCCCTTCCTGATAGCCCATCGGCTGAAAGGGGCATTGATTTACTATAAATACGTTCCCTGAGATGAAAGACCTGACCTTCAAACAACGAGTGGCGCAAGGGGTCCACGACCTCTTCTACATCTGGAAGCAGGAGTTCCGCAACACCTTCCGCGACCAGGGCGTGCTGATATTCTTCGTGCTCGTCCCCTTGGTCTACCCCCTGATATACTCCTTCATCTACACCAACGAGACCCTGCGGGACGTGCCCACAGCCGTGGTGGACGACAGCCGCACCTCGCTAAGCCGCGACTACCTGCGCCGGGTGGACGCCACGCCCGAAGTGCAGATTGTCACCTACTGCGCCGACATGGAGGAAGCCAAGCTGGCCCTGCGCGACCGCAAGGCATACGGCATCATCTACATCCCCGCCTCCTTCAGCGAGGACATTGCCAAGGGGCGGCAGACCCAAGTCAGCCTGTATTGCGACATGAGCGGACTGCTCTATTACAAATCCCTGTTGCTATCCAACACCGAAGTGTCGCTGGACATGAACGCGGAAATCAAGATAGCCCGCGCCGGCAATACCACCGAACGCCAGGACGAGCTGACCGCCTATCCTATTGAATACAAGGACGTGGCCCTGTATAACCCGACCAACGGCTTTGCCGCCTTCCTCATCCCCGCCGTGCTGATGCTCATCATCCAGCAGACCCTGTTGCTGGGCATCGGGCTGAGTGCCGGAACCGCCCGCGAGCACAACCGCTTCCGCGACCTGGTGCCTGTACAACGGCATTACAACGGCACGCTGCGCATCGTCTTCGGCAAGGGGCTGAGTTACCTGATGGTCTATGCCTTGGTGGCAGTGTACGTCCTCGTGGTGGTGCCGCGCCTGTTCAGCCTGAACCAGATTGCCTTGCCGGGCGAGCTGACCCTGTTCTGCCTGCCCTACCTCCTGGCGTGCATCTTCTTCTCCATGACAGCCAGCATCGCCATCCGCAACCGCGAGACCTGCATGTTGCTGTTCGTCTTCACCTCCGTGCCGTTGCTGTTCCTGTCGGGCATCTCGTGGCCGGGCAGTGCGATACCGCCGTTCTGGAAATACTTCTCCTACCTCTTCCCCTCCACGTTCGGCATCAACGGCTACGTGCGCATCAACAGCATGGGGGCGACGCTGAACGAAGTGACTTTCGAATACCAAGCCTTGTGGATACAGACCGGCATCTATTTCGTGACCACCTGCCTGGTCTACCGCTGGCAGATTCTCATGAGCCGTCGGCATGTCATTGAGGAATACAAGCGGTACAAGGCAAAAAGGAACCGAGCATGAGGGGCCGGTTGCTGTTCTCTTTCTTCCTCCTGCTGTCCTGCCGGCTGACCGGACAAGCACAGGCCGAATCAGGCGACTCCATGGTGTTCCGGGTTGCCAGTTACAATGTGGAGAACCTTTTCGACTGCCGGCATGACACGCTGCATGATGACTACGAGTTCCTGCCCGATGCCACGCGGCATTGGACGTACTCCAAGTACAAGAAGAAACTGGACAACCTCGCACGGGTCATCACGGCCTTGGGCGGTTGGACTCCGCCCGCCCTCGTCGCCTTGTGCGAAGTGGAAAACGACAGCGTGCTGACGGACCTGACCCGCTATTCCGCCCTGCGCAACCACGACTACCGCTATGTCCTTACGCACTCGGACGACCTGCGGGGCATTGACGTGGCCTTGCTCTACCAACGTGCCCTGTTCAAGCCGATACACCACCAAAGCCTCCGGGTGGATAAACCCCGCAAGAACGACCGGCCCACACGTGACATCCTGTACGTCAGCGGCCTGCTGCTCAACGGTGACACCCTCGATGTGTTGGTTGGCCACTTCCCCTCGCGTCGCGGCGGTGCCAAGCAATCGGCCCCATACCGGGAAAAAGCCGCCTTGTGCATCAAAGCTGTTGCAGACAGCCTGTTCCGCATCCGGAAGCGGGCGCAAATCCTCGTGATGGGCGACTTCAACGACTATCCCCACAGCCGCCTCGTGCGGGAAACCTTGCAGGCAGAACTTCCTCCCCTCTCCCCGACCCTGCCGGATGAACGGAAACTCTATCACCTGCTGGCACGCCAAGCCGCCGAGGAGAAACACACAGGCTCTTACAAATACCAAGGCGCCTGGCAATGGCTGGACCATATCCTCGTGTCCGGCAGCCTGCTCCTGCAAGATGCCCCGCTTCATACCTCCGAACAACGGGCCGGTGTATTCGCCCCGCCTTTCCTATTGACCGAAGACCCCAAGTATGGAGGCATGCAACCTTTCCGCACCTATTATGGCATGAAATACCAAGGCGGGTATAGCGACCACCTGCCGGTGTATGCGGAGTTTACACTGATATATTAAAAAAAATAGGTTTGTCTCCCGATTATCCGCTTACTATCCGTGATAAAGATTGCATCATCCGTAATCCGTCTACACGTATTCTCCTGAAAAGAATATATCTTTGCACATTGTTTAGATAACCCCGAATTTCATCATTAAATTATGCAACTCATTAAAGACCAAGTATTCGGAGGCGAACGGCCCTTGTTTGCCTCGCATGATGTCCACCTGGACAACGTAATCATAACGGCCGGAGAATCAGCCATCAAGGAGTGCAGCAACATCGTGGCCACGAATTGCCGCTTCGAGGGCAATTATCCTTTCTGGCACGTACACGGGTTCACCATACAGGACTGCTACTTTGCCGTGGGCGGACGCTCGGCGCTGTGGTATTCGGACCATCTGGTCATGAAGGACACGGTCATCGATGCCCCCAAGATGTTCCGCGAAATGAACGACATCGAGATAGAAAACGTGCAGATGAACGATGCCGACGAAGTGTTTTGGCGTTGCGACCGCATATATGTCAAGAACCTGAAGCTGCACGACGGCACCTACCCTTTCATGTTCAGCAACCACATCTACGTGGACGGGCTGGAGAGTGACAGCAAATATGTCTTCCAGTACGTGAAGGATGTGGAGATTCACAACGCCAGGATTACGACCAAAGATGCCTTCTGGGAGGTGGAGAACGTCACCATCTACGACTCCGAACTGCATGGCGAATACCTGGGCTGGCACTCGAAGAACCTGCGCTTGGTGAATTGCCACATCTCCGGCGAGCAACCCCTGTGTTATGCCCACGACCTGGTGCTGGAAAACTGCACGTTCGACCCGGCTTGCGACCGCGCCTTTGAGTATTCCACGCTGCAGGCCGACATCCGCGGAGCCATCGCCAACATCAAGAACCCCATGTCCGGACGCATCGTGGCGGACAGCATCGGCTCCATCACGCTGGACGAGAACATCAAGTCGCCGGCCAATTGCGTGATTGAAGAAAGGCCCTGAACGGGACATTATCCCACCGCCTCATCCCCTATCTTGAAACGGACATATAACGAAGGGATAACGGAGGGATAACGAAGAGATAACGGAAAAACAACGGAAAAACAACAACCCATACAACAATCTATGAAATACAATTTTGATGAAATCATCCCCCGCCGGGGGACCAATTCTTGCAAGTGGGACAGCGCGACGGATGCAGACGTGCTGCCCATGTGGGTGGCCGACATGGACTTCCACGTGGCATCGCCCATCACGGAAGCCCTGCAACGCCGGGTGGCGCACGGCATCTTCGGTTATACCCGTGTGCCGGACGCCTATTATGAAGCCGTCAGCCGATGGTTCAAGCGGCGCCACGGCTGGGAGATACAGAAGGATTGGGTGATTTACACGTCGGGCGTGGTGCCTGCGGTATCTGCCATCATCAAAGCCCTGACCCGTCCGGGCGACAAAGTATTGCTGCAGACGCCCGTCTACAACTGCTTCTTCTCCTCCATCCGCAACAACGGGTGCGAGGTGGCCAGCAATCCCCTGGTGGCTGATGGGAACACGTGGAAAATCGACTACGAAGACCTGGAAGAAAAGGCTGCCGACGAGCGGACGAAGCTCATGCTCCTCTGCAATCCGCACAACCCTGCCGGACGGGTATGGACACGCGAGGAGCTGACGCGCATCGGGGAAATCTGCCTGCGCCACGGGGTTACTGTCGTGGCCGATGAAATCCATTGCGAACTGGTCATGCCGGGATATGTCTACACCCCGTTTGCCTCCCTTTCCGACGAGTTCCTGCGGCACTCCGTCACGTGCGTGTCGCCCAGCAAGGGATTCAACATCGCCGGCCTCCAGATAGCCAACATCATTGCGCCCGACGAAGAGATGCGCCGGAAGATTGACCGCGCCATCAACATCAACGAAGTGTGCGACGTCAATCCGTTCGGCGTCATTGCCACCATCGCCGCATACGACGAGGGCGAGGAGTGGCTGATGCAACTGTTGGCGTATTTGAAAGGGAACTACGACTGTATGCGGGAGTTCTGCCGGACGGAGTTGCCCGACTTCCCCATTAGCAAATTGGAAGGCACTTACCTGGTGTGGATGGATTGCCGAGCCCTCGGCCTCTCATCGGAGGAATTGGAACACCGCTTGGTGCAGGAAGCCAAGCTCTGGCTCAATGCGGGCACCATGTATGGCGCGGAAGGCGAAGGCTTCATGCGGTGGAACATCGCTTGTCCGCGCAGCGTGATGCTGCAGGGGCTGGAGCGTTTCCGTAGTTTTGTGAGGAAGCCATAAAAGAATCAAAGGCACGGAGTTTTTTGATTTCTCCGTGCCTTTGTTCCTTTGTAATTACTTTATATTCACCTTAACCTGAGTCAGTCTTTCTTGGAAACGTAGCGGGCATTCAAGCCTTCGAGGATTTCCTGCGTGATGTTGTAAGCGGGATTAGCAAACAATAGGTTATCGTTAGACGTGTTGCTGATGATGAAGTCATAGCCCTTTGTCTTGTTATACTCTTTCAAAAAATTAAAGATGGAATCACGGAGTTGAATACTGGTTTTTTCATTCTCACTCAATAATTCGGATTGCAGTTTGTTGCTCAACTCTTGCAAATCTTGCTCCAGCTTGGCAATGCGGTTATACTCCTGCTGGGCACGCTCTTGGGAGAGGTAAGCGTTGTTTTGGTACTTCGTCTGGAACTCTTGCTTCTGCTTGTTCAGGTCGTTGGCCTTCTGGTTCAGCGTCAGGCGGACATTCTCGCTCTTCTTCACCATCTCCTCTGTCAAATCGATGCTAAATTGATATTTCGACAGAAGCGTATCCACCTCCACGTAGGCAATCTTCAAGCCGGAAACGCCGTTGGCCGGGGCAGAGTTGGCATTGGTTTGCTGGTTGGCATTTCCAGCACATTGGGAAAACGAAACGATCAGTGCCAAAGCAGCCAAACCGTTCACAAGACAATTCAATCTCTTCATAATTACGTATTGTTATAGTTTTTAGATTTATAAATTCTACTTTTCCAAGGATTTTTCCAGCTCGGCAATGGAAAACGGCTGCTTCTTGCGGGCTTCACGGTCTTGCGACTGGGCACACCCAATCCCCTTGTCGCGCAAAGCCTTGTTGCCGCTGACGTGCATATTGGGGAATTTCCCGCCTTTCACGAAAAACACCTTTACCCCCAACAAGAGCACACAAATAGCAACTATTAACAGTGTTATCAGTATTGTATCGAGCATTTCCTTTAATTTTGCGGGTGCAAAGATAGAGGTTTGCCCGAACAACACCACCATTTTTGCTCTAAAAAAGGGAAAGGAAGACAAATCCGTTCCCCAATTTAACTATATTTATGGTAAATAAAGACGTATAACCCCATCAAACCTACAAGACATGGAACTAAAAAACTTGAAATCGGCCGACGTATTCCGCTACTTTGAAGAAATATGCCAAGTGCCGCGCCCTTCCAAAAAGGAAGAAAAAATCATTGCCTACCTTCAGAATTTCGGCAAACAGCACGGTTTGGAGACCTTGACCGACGAAGCGGGTAACATCCTGATGAAAAAGCCTGCCACGCCGGGCATGGAAAACCGGAAGACAGTCGCCCTCCAGGCACATACGGACATGGTGTGCGAAAAGAACAACGACGTGCAGCATGACTTCCTGAACGACCCCATACAAACCTTCGTGGAAGGCGAGTGGATGAAGGCCAAAGGCACCACCTTGGGGGCGGATAACGGCATCGGCATCGCCGCCGCCTTGGCCGTGTTGACGGACACGACCCTTGAACACGGGCCGCTGGAGTGCCTCTTCACCGTAGACGAGGAAACCGGCCTGACGGGAGCCTTCGCCTTGAAAGAAGGTTTCATGCACGCGGACATCCTGCTGAACCTCGATTCGGAGGACGAGGGCGAATTGTTCATCGGTTGCGCCGGAGGCGTGGATTCGGTCGGCGAATTTACCTATCAGGAAGTCGAGGTGCCCCAAGGCTATTTCTACGTCAAGGTGCAAGTGAAGGGCCTGAAAGGCGGACACTCCGGCAGCGACATCCACCTGGGGCGTGCCAATGCCAACAAGCTGCTGGCCCGCTTCTTGAACCGTGCACGCAAAACGCACGACCTGTACCTGTGCGAAATAGACGGAGGCAACCTGCGCAACGCCATTGCCCGCGAAGCCCACGCCCTCATAGCCGTGCCCGAAGCCGACAAGCACGCCATCCGCACGGAGCTGAACCTCTTTGCCGCCGAAGTGGAAGCCGAATATGCCACCAGCGACCCGGACATTGAGTTCCTCCTTGAATCCGAACCGGCATCCGGCAAAGCCATCGACCCGGACACCACACGCCGGTTGCTGCAAGCCATACAAGCACTCCCCCACGGAATCATGGCCATGAGCCAAGACATCCCCGGCTTGGTAGAGACCTCCACGAACCTCGCTTCCGTGAAGATGAAGCCAGGAAACATCATCCGCATCGAGACGAGCCAACGCAGCTCCATCGCCTCTGCCAAGGAAGACATTGCCGCCACGGTGCGCACAGTGTTCGAGCTGGCCGGTGCCGCCGTTTCCCACAGCGAAGGCTATCCGGGATGGAAACCGAACACACACTCCGAAATCCTGGAAATCGCCACGGCATCTTACCGACGCCTGTTCAACACGGAGGCCAAGGTAAAGGCCATCCATGCCGGATTGGAGTGCGGCTTGTTCCTCGACAAGTACCCCACCTTGGACATGATATCCTTCGGTCCTACCTTGCAAGGCGTACACTCGCCCGACGAGCGGATGCACATCCCCAGCGTGGAGCGTTTCTGGCTGCACCTGACGGACATCTTGAAACACATCCCCGAAAAAGCATAAAGGACATCCGTATGTTAAGCAAATTCAAACTCAACCAGCTTTACTTCAAAGACACCCAGTTCGCCGACCTGATGAAGCGGCGCATCTTCAACGTGTTGCTCGTGGCCAATCCCTACGATGCCTTCATGCTGGAAGACGACGGGCGCATCGACGAAAAGATATTCAACGAATATGCTTCCTTGTCCTTGCGCTATCCGCCCCGCTTCACGCAAGCCACCACGTGCGACGAAGCCTTGGCGCAACTGAACTCCATGACCTACGACTTGGTCATCTGTATGCCGGGCACGGGCGAAACCGAGATATTCGACACGGCGCGGCGCATCAAGCAAGACTATCCGCACATCCCCATCGTCATACTGACCCCGTTCAGCCACGGGGTGAGCGAACGCATGGCCGACGAAGACCTCAGCGCCTTTGAATACGTCTTCTGCTGGCTGGGCAACACCGACCTGCTGGTGTCCATCATCAAGCTGATAGAAGACAAGATGAACCTGGAGCACGACGTCAACCAGGTGGGTGTGCAAGTCATCTTGCTGGTGGAGGACAGCATACGTTTCTACTCCTCCGTATTGCCCAACCTCTACAAGTTCGTCCTCCAGCAGAGCCAGGAGTTCAGCACCGAGGCACTGAACGCCCACCAACGCACCTTGCGCATGAGGGGACGGCCCAAAATCGTATTGGCACGCACCTATACGGAAGCCTACGACCTCTACGGGAAATACAAGAACAACATACTGGGCGTAATCACCGACGTGCGTTTTCCCAAGACGGAAGGCGGGCCCAAGGACGGGCTGAGCGGCATCAAGCTCTGTGCGGCCATCCGCAAGGAAGACCCCTTCGTGCCCTTGATTATCCAATCGAGCGAATCGGAGAACGTGGCCTACGCCACGAAATACGGCGCTGCTTTCATCGACAAGAACTCCAAGAAGATGGACGTGGACCTGCGACGCACGGTGTCGGCCAACTTCGGCTTCGGCGACTTCATTTTCCGCAACCCGGAGACGGGCGAGGAAATAGCCCGCGTGAAGAACCTGAAGGAACTGCAAAACATCCTCTTTGCCGTGCCTGCCGAGTCGTTCCTCTACCACATCAGCCACAACCACGTCAGCCGTTGGCTCTACTCGCGCGCCATGTTCCCCATCGCCGAGTTCCTGAAACCCATCACGTGGAACAGCCTGCAAGACGTGGATGCCCACCGGCGGCTCATCTTCGAGGCCATCGTGAAGTACCGCAAGATGAAGAACCAAGGCGTGGTGGCCGTCTTCAAGCGCGACCGCTTCGACCTCTACTCCAACTTCGCACGCATCGGCGACGGGTCATTGGGAGGCAAGGGGCGCGGCCTGGCCTTCATCGACAACCTGGTGAAGCACCATCCGGACTTTGAAGAGTTCGAGAACGCACGGGTGGCCATCCCGAAAACAGTGGTGCTCTGCACGGACGTGTTCGACGAGTTCATGGACACGAACAACCTCTACCAAGTGGCTTTGAGCGACGTGGACGACGACGTCATCCTTCGCTATTTCCTGAAAGCCAAGCTCCCCGACCGGCTGGTGGAGGACTTCTTCACCTTCTTCGACGTGGTGAAGTCGCCCATTGCCATCCGTTCCTCGTCCTTGCTGGAAGACTCGCACTACCAGCCTTTCGCCGGCATCTACAACACGTACATGATCCCTTATCTGGATGACAAATATGAGATGTTGCGTATGCTCTCCGATGCCATCAAGGGAGTGTATGCCTCGGTGTTCTTCCGCGACTCGAAAGCCTACATGCAGGCCACGAGCAACGTCATTGACCAGGAGAAGATGGCCGTCATCCTCCAGCAGGTGGTGGGCAACCAATATGGCGACCGCTACTACCCGTCCATGTCGGGCGTGGCACGTTCGCTCAACTACTACCCCATCGGCGAAGAGAAAGCAGAGGAGGGCATTGTCAACCTGGCCCTCGGCTTGGGCAAGTACATCGTGGACGGAGGCATGACCTTGCGCTTCTCGCCCTACCATCCCCATCAAGTGCTGCAAACCAGCGAACTGGAGATGGCCTTGCGCGAGACGCAAACCCGATTCTATGCCCTCGACTTGGGCAATGCGGGGCACGACTTCTCCATCGACGACGGGTTCAACCTGCTGAAGCTGAACGTGAAGGAAGCCGAGAAGGACGGCGCGCTGAACTACATCGCCTCCACCTACGACCCGTATGACCAGATTATCCGCGACGGGCTGTATCCCGGCGGACGCAAGGTCATCACCTTTGCCAACATCCTGCAACACGATGTGTTCCCCTTGCCCCGCATCCTCCAACTGGCCTTGAAATACGGGCAGGAAGAAATGCGCCGCCCCGTGGAGATAGAGTTTGCCGCCACCCTCAACCGCGAGAAGGACAAGACCGGCACCTTCTACCTCTTGCAGATACGCCCCATCGTGGACAGCAAGGAGATGCTGGACGAAGACCTCGACCTCATCCCCGACGACCACCTGCTGCTGCGCTCCCACAACTCCTTGGGACATGGCATCACGGACGACATCTGCGACGTGCTCTACGTGAAGACGCAAGACTACAGCGCCTCGCACAATCCCGAGATTGCCCGCGAGATAGAGCGCATCAACCAGCAGTTCCTCGACATGAAACGCCACTACATCCTCATCGGGCCGGGACGTTGGGGCAGCAGCGACCCATGGCTGGGCATCCCGGTGAAGTGGCCGCACATCTCCGCCGCACGGGTCATTGTTGAAGCGGGACTGACCAACTACCGGGTGGACCCCAGCCAAGGCACGCACTTCTTCCAGAACCTGACCTCGTTCGGCGTGGGCTACTTCACCATCAATGCCTACATGAACGACGGCATCTACAACCAGGACTTCCTCAACGCGCAACCCGCCGTGCAGGAAACGCGCTACCTGCGCCATGTCCGGTTCAGCAGTCCTGCCGTGATAAAGATGGACGGCAAGAAGAAGGAAGGCGTGGTGATGCTGCCCTCGCCCGAAGAAAACAGATAAAGCGACGCGCGGAGGGGCTACTTTCCTTCGTCATGATGGAACAGCCGCTCCTCCGCCAGCTGCTCGTACTTCGTCCCCGGCCTGCCGTAGTTGGCGTAGGGATAAATGGAGATGCCGCCGCGCGGGGTGAAGAGTCCTGTCACCTCGATGTACTTCGGGTCCATCAGCTGTATCAAATCATTGAGGATGATGTTCACGCAATCCTCGTGGAAAGCCCCGTGGCTGCGGAAGCTGAAGAGGTAGAGCTTCAAGCTCTTGCTCTCCACCATCCGTATGTCCGGAATGTAGCAGATGCGGATTTCCGCAAAGTCCGGCTGCCCCGTGATGGGACACAGGCTGGTGAACTCCGGACAGTTGAACCGCACCCAATAGTCACGCTCCGGGTGCTTGTTGTCGAAGGCCTCCAGCACCTCCGGCGCATAATCCTGACGGTATTCCGTCTTCCGGCCCAAGGCATGGAGCCGGGCACGCAAATCTTCATTCTTCATATCAGTTCTTCATTGAAAGATACTTCTCCAGTCCCTCGCGTCTCAGCCGGCACGCCGGGCAGTGTCCGCACCCGTCGCCGGGAATGCCGTTGTAGCAGGTCATCGTGTCGCGGCGCACCAAGTCCAATACGCCCAATTCGTCGGCCAAAGCCCACGTCTGCGCCTTGTCCAGCCACATCAGCGGCGTGTGCAGGACAAACTGATAGTCCATCGCCAAGTTCAGCGTCACGTTGAGGGACTTGATGAACGAGTCCCGGCAATCGGGATAGCCGCTGTAATCGGTCTGCGACACGCCCGTGACGATATGCCGGATGCCACGCTCACGGGCCCAGACGGCAGCCACGCTGAGGAAGAACAGGTTGCGCCCCGGCACAAAGGTATTGGGGCACACCTCGCCGTCGGGAATCTGCTCGTCCATCGGCATGGACGTATCGGTCAGGGCGTTGTGGCCCAAGGTGCCAATGAGGGGAAGGTCCATCGTCGTGAAGGATACGTCGGCCTTATCGGCAATGGCACGCGCCAGTTCCACTTCTTTCTCGTGCTTCTGCCCGTAGCGGAAGCTCAGGGCGTGCACTTCCTTAAATTCACGCTTTGCCCAGAAGAGGCAAGTGGTCGAGTCCTGCCCACCGCTGAACACGACCAAGGATGATTCGTTTGTCATATACGTTTATATAAATGATAATTTATCGTTGTAGGGGCGGGGCTTGCCCCCGCCCTGAATAGGGGCGACCGCAAGGGTCGCCCCTACACGTTTAACATTGCGGGCAAAGCCCGCTAAATTCCTATTTGTCCGTCATCCCTCCGTTATCCCTCCGTTATCCCTCCGTTTCAAGATAGGAGAAACAGCGGGGAGACAGCCTTCCGGTGAAGGGCGAAATACGGACAAGAGACGGAGAAATTACAAGTCGCGTATCTTCCAAATCTTATAGGAAATGCCCTCGTCATAGACGTCGCTGCCGTCGATGCGCTTGACGTAACGGACCACGCGGACAGTGACAGGCAGAATGATGACCTCGTACAGGGATTTGAGCACGATTTGCAGGACCATCATCACGGCCAGTTCTTGCCAGGCTATGACGCCCCCAAAGGCAATGGGGAAGAACAGCAACGAGTCCGCCGTCTCGCCCACCACGGTGGAGGCGATGGCACGCATGGAGAAGTGCCGCCCGCCGCTGCGCAGCTTCATGCGGCTCATCACGTAGGCGTTGAGGAACGACCCCACGAGGAAAGCCGCCAGACTGGCCGCCACGATGCGGGGCGCCATGCCGAAGACGAAGTTGAAGTGCTCGGCTCCCGTCCAGAACGGAGCAGGAGGAAGGGCCACGGCCACCAGTCCCAACGACACGACGAAGAAGTTCATCGCGAAGCCCGTCCAGATGATGAGCCTTGCCTTGCGGAAGCCCCACACCTCGGCGATGCAGTCGTTGATGATGTAAGAAATCGGGAAGACCAGCAGGCCGGCAGTGACTGTCAGCCCGCAAAGGGTGATGACCTTGGTTTCAAGCAGATTGGCCGCAATGAGGCATACGTTGAAGAGGATGCCCAGCAGCATGAAGGGTACAGATACTGTCTGTTTCATTGTTTCCTGTTTTTTACGTGGTTAAGCTGGAATACACGGAGGATGCACCCGGCGGGCACAGCCTCGTCCCATAAAATCGGGCGCAAAGGTAAGCGAAGTTTTTGGAACAGCCAAGGAGATTATGTACCTTTGCGCGTTTTTTGAATATAAAAGGTATAGATATGAATGCAGACAAACTGAAAGGTTTCATCTATGGCCTGTTGACGTCGGTGACGTTCGGCCTCATCCCCTTGTTCACCCTGCCCTTGATGCAGAAAGGGCTGGCATCGGATTCCATCTTGTTCTATCGCTTCATCACGGCCACCCTGGCATTGGGCACGATGATGCTGGTCAAAGGCGAGTCGTTCCGCATCTCCTGGCGGGACGTGCCGCTGCTCGTGGTGATGGCCATGTTTTATACGGCCTCGTCCATGTTCCTGCTCTATGGCTACGAGGTGATGGGGGCGGGCGTGGCAACGACGCTGCACTTCACCTACCCCATCTTCACCACGCTGCTGATGCTCGTGCTGTTCCGCGAGAAGGCGTCATGGGTGACGTGGCTGGCCATCATCCTGGCCGTGGGAGGCGTGGCGCGGCTGTCCTTGCAAGGGACGTCGCTGAAGCTTGACCCGTGGGGCGTCTTCATCGTGCTGCTGTCCGCCGTGGGCTATGCCAGCTACATCGTGTCGGTCAACAAGTCGCGCCTGAAGGACCTGCACAGCCGCAAGCTCGCCTTCTATGTCTTCCTGTTCACGGCCCTGACGTTCACGGTGAAGAATGGCGTGCAGCAGAGTTTCCAGCCCCTGCCGGACCTGGCAAGCGTGGGCCTCGTCCTGCTGCTGGCCGTGGCGCCGACGGTCATTTCCAACATCACGCTGCTGCTGGCCGTGCGCCACATCGGCGGCACGCTGACCTCCATCCTCGGCGCCTTGGAGCCCATGACGGCCGTGGTCATCGGCGCCTGTGTGTTCGGCGAAGCGTTCACGGTGACGGAGGCGGTGGGCATCGCCCTGATTCTGACAGCCGTGGTGCTGGTCATCCTGACGAACCGCATCAAGGAAGGCGTGGACACGGTGATGAAGCGCATCCGGCCACGGCACGCCTGACCCCGGCTTCCCCCGTTCACTTGCCCATGAAAGCGATGCGGAAGCGCGTCAGCCCGTCTTCATACGTCCGCAACGAGAAGGTGCAGCCGTGCTTGCTGAGCACCTCGCGGATGAAGACGAGGCCGATGCCCTGACCGTTGGGCTTCGTGGAGAAGAACGGGGTGAACAGCTTGGATTCCACCTCCCGGCTGATGCCCGCCCCGTTGTCCGCCACCTCCACGGAGGCCGGGGCAAAGGTGCGCACCCATATCTCGCCATTCCCCTTGCCCGAGGCGGAGATGCTTTCCGCCGCGTTCTTGATGATGTTCACCAGCACCTGCTCGAAGAGGGAGGCATCCATCTTCACCGTCCCCACCTGTTCGTCGCACTCCAGATGCAGGCTGATGCCGGCATCGGCACACATCCCCTCCATGAAACGCTTGCACGTGGCGGCCATCTCGTTCAGGGACAGGGGCGCCAGCGTGGGCTCGGGAATCTTCACCACGTCGGCAAAGCGGGTGATGAAACGGCTCATCGAATAGCAACGCTCCACGCAGACCCGCATCACCTCGCAGATGTCCTCCATCCCCTCTTCGGCGGAGAGGGCTTGCCCCACGGTGTCGAGGGTGGAGGTGATGCCTGCCGTCGTGTTGTTCACCTCGTGGGCAATCATGCGGATGACCTTCTCGTAGGCTTTCTTCTCCGCACGCATCACCTCATCCGTCATGCGCTCTATCAGGTAGAAGGGATGCTTGAAGCCACAGTCAATGAAATAGGAATGGGTACACTTGTAGACGTTGGCATCGTTCAGGCGCACTACCTTTGTCTCTTCGTAGGGAATCTGTGCCAGCTCGGCGGCCAGCACGGAGTCCACCCCCTCCATCTTCCGGCCGCAGGCATCCGGCAAGGGCACGCCCAGCATCTTCACGGCCATCGGGTTCATCTGGGAGACCTCCTCGTTCAGCGTCAGGATGATGACCCCCATCGGCGAGGCCTGGATGAGCAAGTCCAGGAAGTAGTTCTGCTCGCGCATCCGCAGACGCTCGTTCTTCAGTTGCTCCATCATGCGGTTGAAGATGTTCACGATGCGGTCGGCTTCGTATTGCCCCACGGGGCTGAGGCGGCTGCTGAAGTCCTGCTCGCGCAGCAGTTCCATGCCGTTGCCAATGGTGCGCAGCGGCTTCACAATCTTGCGGTAGAACACGGACAGGTAGATGAGGATAAGCCCGATGCCAGCCTCGGCCAACTGCCAATAGAAGCCTTCCATCCCACGGAAGAAGAAGCCAAGGTACACCCCCAGCCCTACCAGCAGGATGACCAGAATGGAAAACAGAAACTTGATGCGCACGTCGGTATCCGGTTAATCGTTGGTGGAAATGCCATACTTCTCCAGACGGCGGTAGAGGGCCGCCCGGCTGATGCCCAAGGCCGTGGCCACCTGGCTGAGGTTGCCCTTGTGGTAGTCCAGGGCTTGAAGGATGGTCTGCCGCTCAATCTCGTCCAGGGTCATCCCGGCAAAGGAACTGCCCCGTCCGGCCTTGGCGGGTTCGTCGCGGCGCAGGTATTGCGCATCGAAGTCCGAAGCGTCCAGCACGGGCTTGCCGCTGACCAGGATGGTGCGCTCCACCAGGTTCTTCAGCTCGCGGATGTTGCCCGGATAAGGCAGGCGGGAGAGGAACTGGAGGGCGTCGGCCGAGAACTCCGTGCGGGGCAGGCCGTTCAGCTCCGCCTGGCGGTCGGCAAAGTGGCGGGCCAGCAGGGGGATGTCCTCGCGCCGTTCGCGCAGGGCAGGCAGATGGATGGTGATGAGGTTGATGCGGTAGAAGAGGTCTTCGCGGAAGGTATGCTCCGCCACCATCTTGCGCAGGTCGGCATTGGTGGCGGACACCACCCGCACGTCCACCTTGCGCGGACGGCTGTCGCCCAGCACCTCGAACGTCTGGTCTTGGAGCACGCGCAGCAGCTTCACCTGGCACGACATGTCCAAGTCCCCTATCTCGTCCAGGAAGATGGTGCCCTTGTCCGCCAGCTCGAAGCGTCCCATACGGTCGGCCACAGCGTCGGTGAAAGCGCCCTTCTTGTGCCCGAACATCTCGCTCTCGAAGAGGCTCTGCGAGATGCCGCCCAGGTTGACCTTCACGAAAGGCTGCGCCGCCCGGCGGCTGTTGCGGTGCACGGCCTCGGCAATGAGCTCCTTGCCCGTCCCGCTCTCGCCCGTCACCAGCACGGAGGCATTGGTGCGGGCAATGCGCGCCACGGTGTCCAGCACCTCCGTCAGTCCCCGCGAGCATCCGACGATGTGGCTCCTGTCCAGCACGAAGCCGGACGATTCCTCCTCCGCCTTTTGGGCAGCGGAGTTCAGCTGGAGGGCCGTCTCGATGCGTTGCAGCAGGGCGGCGTTGTTCCACGGCTTGGTGATGAAGTCGAAGGCGCCCGCCCGCATCCCCTGCACGGCCAGCTGGATGCTGCCCCAGGCGGTCATGAGGATGACCGGCACGTCGGGGCGGAATATCTTCACCTGCCGGAGCAGGGTCAGCCCCTCCTCGCCCGTGGTGGAGAGGGTGAAGTTCATGTCCATCAGTATCAGGTCGGGCGCCTCGGCACGCACCACGTCCATCGCCTCGCGCGGGCCCGGCACGGCCTTCGCCACATAGCCCGCCCGCTTCAGCATGAAGTTCAGCGAGGAGCGTACGGCGGTGTCATCGTCTATAATCAGTATCATAGTTAAATTGTTGTTTATCGGTGGATTTTAGGCGCGGATTACGCGGATTTCACGGATATTTTTATTCTAAATCGTTGGATTCCATTGGCTATATAAATAATAAATCCGTGAAATCCGCGTAATCCGCGCCTAAACTAAATTCCCATTTCCACGCCACAAAATTAATCAAACTTCCCGTTCGCCCGCACATCCTGCGGGGAGAAATTACGGACTTGTCTTCCTTCACCGGCGGACTTGTGCCTGCCAAGGCACGGAGTAGACGAAGAATCATTGGCATTGATTCCCCCCAATCAATGGCATTGATTCCCCCCAATCATTGGCATTGATTCCTCCCAATCATTGGCATTGATTCCTCATCAAGTCCGTAAGGAAACGGGGACAAGTCCGCCACTGGGCCGGCCTCACTGGCGTACCACGGCCTCGAAGTCCGCCTCCAGGGCCTCGTTGCGCTCGAAGTCCCACAGCGTCAGGCTGCGGATTTGGTAGAAATAATACCAATAGTAATAGAGTTCGGAGATGTGCTGCTGCCGGGCCTCGTCCTTGGAGTCGCGGGCGTCGTTCAGGTCGAGGGTGCTGATTTTGCCTATCATGAAGGTCTCCACGCTGGTGTTGTATCGCTTCTCGGCTATCAGGTCGGCCTCTTCGGCGATGCCCAGTTGCTGGGCCTGGTTGTTGAAGTTGGCCACGAGGAGGAAGATGTTTTGGTTGAAGTTCATCTGCTCCTGCTTGATGCGGGACAGCTCCAAGTCGCGGTTGCTCTTGGCCACCTTCACCTGCCCCCGGCGTTTGCCCCAGTCGAGGATGGGGATGGAGAAGCCCACCTGCACTATCTGGTTGTCCAAGAGGTTGCGGTAGGAGGACTTGAAATCGCGGTTCTGCCCCGTGTAGCCCACGCTGGCGAAGAGGTTGATGCTGCGCAGGTTGCCCCGTGCGGTGGCCACGGCATAGTCGGCCTCCAGCTGGCGGCGGCGGATGTTCTGCGCGAAGGAGTTGCGTTCAAGGGCCTTCTCCAACACCTCTTTATAGATGATGTTGACGTCGGGGACCACATCGGGGACTATCGGGTTGAGGTTCTCCTGCTCGGACACGCCCAGGAAGGAACGCAGTTGGAACATCTGCGCGTTGAGGTTGCTCTCGGCCTCGGTGACGTCCGCCTTGCCCTGGAGGGCGTCGAGCTTCAGTTGCAGGAGGTCGTTCTCCGAGATTTGGCCCATCTTGCGCTTGGCCTGGGCCACTTCGTAGAGGCGGTCGGCGTTCTCCTTGTTCTGCCGGGCGGTGGCCAGGTTTTCCTTGGCCAGGAGGAGGTTGAAGAAGTAGGTGATGGTGGTCATGGTCACTTCCTCCGTGGCGGAGATGAACGATGCCTTGGCCTCGGCGTAGCGCACCGGCTCGATGCGGCGGTCCCACTTGATGGTGTTCACCCCGAAGATGGGTTGCGTCAGTTCGAGACCGATGGGGATGGACATGAACTGCTCATATCCCCCGTGCCCCAGCTGGCGGATGTAGTCCAGCGAAGAGGTGAGCGAGAGCTTGCCGCCCGTCAGCCAGATGTTCTGGTCGATGGAGAACTCGCCCTGCAATCCCAGGTTGTTGTTGCGGACAAAGGAGTAGGAGCCGTCCGAATTCTGGTAGGAGCTGTACGACTTGCTGTAACTGGGCAGGGTGCCCGTGAAGTTGACCTCCGGCAAGAGGTTGGCGCGGAAGGTGCGGTATTCCCAATAAGCGGTCTTCAACTCGTTGAGGGCCACGGCGGCGTCCACGGACTGCACCCGCGCCAGGGCGATGGCCTCCTCCAGCGTGATGTCCCGCTCATACGCCACGGTATCTTGCTGCGCCTTCACAAAGAGTGGCATCCCCAGGCATAATGCCAAGCATAAAATCTTTTTCATATTCCCTATCATTATATACATTATATACATAGTAATGCCCGTCTGAGGACAAAGACCGTGCCAAGGCCTCAGACGGGCATCTGGAAGGGGAATGTGTCCGGAAACGGACAATGCGTGTGTCCGCTATCGGACACTCAGTTCTTGCTCTTGAGCTTCACTTCGTAGAGGTCGCCGCGGCGGTCCTTCAGGTTGCGGACGCTGCCGTAGGTGTGCAGCTCGTTCAGCAGGTCGAGGTCCACGTCGGAGACGAGAATCATCTCCGTGTTGGGCGTGGCCTCGGCACGCATGCCGTCCGTGGGGAAGGCGAAGTCGCACGGGGTGAAGACGCCGCTCTGCGCGTACTGGATGTCCATGTTGTGCACGCGGGGCAGGTTGCCCACGCTGCCGGCAATGACCACGAAGCACTCGTTCTCGATGGCACGGGCATGGGCGCAGACCTTGACGCGGCTGTAGGCATTCTGCGTGTCGGTCAGGAAGGGGACGAAGAGGATTTGCATCCCCTGGTCGGCCATGATGCGGGACAACTCGGGGAACTCCACGTCGTAGCATATCAGGACGCCTATCTTGGCGCAATCCGTCTCGAAGGTCTGAATCATCTTGCCTCCGCTCAGGCCCCAGCTCTTGATTTCGTCGGGGGTGACGTGTATCTTCTCGTACATCTCGTAGGAGCCGTCGCGGCGGCAGAGGAAGCCGACGTTGTACAGGCGGCCGTCCTCCTTGATGAGGGGCATGCTGCCGGTGATGATGTTGATGTTGTAGCTGATGGCCAGCTTGATGAAGCGTTCGCGGATTTCGTCGGTGAAGGCAGCCAGGCCACGGATGGCTTGCGACTCGCCCTCGTCATTGAACTTGGCCATGAGGGGCGCGTTGAAGTATTCGGGGAAGAGCACGAAGTCGCTCTTGTAGTCGGACACGGCGTCCACGAAGAACTCCACTTGCTCGAAGAGGTCGTCCAGCGTCTTGTACGAACGCATCTGCCACTGCACCAGGCCGACACGTACCGAGGTCTTGGGCGTGATGTACTCCTGCGTGGGCGGCTGGTAGTAGATGTTGTCCCACTGGAGGAGGCAGGCGTAGTGGCGGGACTCCTCGTCGTTGGGCAGGTAGTTGCGCATCACCTTGCGCACGTGGAAGTCGTTGGAAAGCTGGAAGGTCAGGACGGGGTCGTAAATCTCCTTCTGGCGCACCTTGTCGATGTATTCCTTGGGGCGCATCTGGTCGGCATACTTGTGGTAGTTGGGGATGCGGCCGCCGAACATGATGGCCTTCAGGTTCAGTTCCTCGCACAATTCCTTGCGGTATTCGTACATGCGGCGGGCCAGGCGCAGGCCACGGTAGTCGGGGTGCACGAAGACTTCGATGCCATAGAGGATGTTGCCCTTGGGGTTGTGGGTGTTGAAGGTCTCCTTGCCGGTCACTTGGGCGTAGGTATGGTCGTTCTTCACCTTGTCATAATCCACGATGATGGAGAGGGCGCAACCCACGATTTTCTCGTCCACCACGGTCACGATTTGTCCCTCGGGGAAGATGCGTATCAGCTTCTCAATCTGCTTGTGCGTCCAAAACACGTCGCTGCCGTCCGTATAGACGCGGGTGAAGGACTGCGCCAACTGGTCATAATCTTCTATTTGCAGATTGCGAATCTGCACTTTGTTGATTTTCAATGAATCCATGTTACTGTCTCTTTATTTTTTCAAAAACCGTGCAAAGGTACGGTTTATAGGCACAGGTTATACCGCCCGGCCTGATTTTTTTAAGAAGATGAGGGGAAATGCAAGGGGAACCGTCCAGATATAGAAAATGGCCATCTATCACAGACAGCCATTCCCCTTTGTTAACCTTAAATCTAATACTATGAAAAACACACACTGCAAAGATACGGGAATATCCCATTCCAACAAAGAATTTCCCGAAAAAATTTCTCCAATAAACACGGTTTAATAGAAAAAGCAAGCCTTTAACAAGAAAATGAGCGGGAAAACAAAAAATTCACTACCTTTATAGCCGATTTCAAAGCACCATTAAAAAACATACAAAAACATGATTCATTCCATCCTGGATACAGACCTCTACAAGTTCACCACTTCGTATGCCTACATCAAGCTGTTTCCGTATGCGAAGGGCACGTTCAGCTTCACCGACCGCGACGACACCGTCTACACGGATGACTTCCTGGAGCAACTGAAAGCCTCCATCGGCCACCTCGCGCAAGTGGCCCTCACGCCGGAAGAGCTGGAGTACATGACCGCCCATTGCCGCTTCCTCCCCCGCGTCTACTGGGAGTGGCTCTCCTCCTTCCGCTTCCACCCCGAGCGGGTGGACATCCGCCTGGACAAGGAGCACCACCTGCACATCGAGGTGACGGACTACCTCTACAAGGCCACCCTCTACGAAGTGCCCTTGCTGGCCATCGTGTCCGAAATCCTCAATGAATCGCTGGGGCGCGTGGCCGACCCCGACCTGGTCGTCCGGCGGCTGGAGAAGAAAGTGGAGCTGTCCAATGCCAACCGCCTCTTCTTCTCCGAGTTCGGCACGCGCCGACGCTTCTCCTTTGAGGTGCAGGACAAGGTCAACGGATTCCTGAAGGAGCACGCCCGCTACTGCACGGGCACCTCCAACTGCCACTTCGCCATGAAATATGACGTCAAGCCGATGGGCACCCACCCGCACGAATGGTTCATGTTTCACGGCGCGCAGTTCGGCTACAAGCACGCCAACTACATGGCCTTGGAGAATTGGGTGAACGTCTACGACGGAGACTTGGGCACCGCCCTGGCGGACACCTACACCACGGACGCCTTCCTCAGCAACCTCAGCCGCAAGCAGGCGAAGCTGTTCGACGGCGTGCGGTGCGACTCGGGCAACGAGTTCGACTTCACCGACCTCCTCATCAAACGCTACCAGGAGTTCGGCATCGACCCCACCACCAAGACCATCATCTTCAGCAATGCCCTGGACTTCGACAAGGCGCTCGAAATCCAGAAGTACTGTGCCGGACGCATCCGCTGCTCCTTCGGCATCGGCACCAACCTGACCAACGACACGGGACACAAGCCCCTGAACATCGTGATGAAGCTGACCCGCTGCAAGATGAGCAACAGCCAGGAATGGCGCGAGTGCATCAAACTCTCCGACGACCAGGGCAAGCACCTGGGCAGCCTGGCCGAAGTGCAGGCGTGCCTCTATGAACTGCATCTGATGAACAACTGAATGACAATGAATCCAACCGACATCCTCCGCCAACTCTACCTATTATATATAGGCCACGAACCGGAAAGCATCGAGGCATTCCCCTCCTCCGGCTCCAACCGGCGTTACTTCCGCCTCGCGGGGCAACCCACGCTGATAGGCGTCCGTGGCGAATCGGCCGAAGAGAACCGCGCGTTCATCTACCTCGCCGACCACTTCCGCAAGCAGGGTCTGCCCGTGCCCCAGGTGTATGCGCACTCCGACGACTTCCTCTATTATTTGCAGGAAGACTTGGGCGACACGCTTCTCTTCGACAAGCTGGGCACAAAGTCTCGCGAAGGCGGGGCTTCCGCAGAACTTTGCCAACTCCTCCGCCAGGTCATCCGCCTGCTGCCCGTCCTGCAATGCAAGGGCGCTGAAGGACTGGACTTCAGCCAATGCTATCCGCAACCCGCCTTCAATCGCCGCTCCGTGCTGTGGGACTTGAATTATTTCAAATATTGTTTCCTGAAGGCCACGGGCATCGACTTTCAGGAAGACCGTCTGGAAGATGATTTCCAGGCCATGGCCGATGTCCTGCTGGAAGAAGACACGCCCACCTTCATGTACCGCGACTTCCAAAGCCGCAACGTGATGCTCCGGGGGGACGCGCCTTGGTTCATTGACTTCCAGGGCGGACGGCGCGGGCCTGTCTACTACGACGTGGCCTCCTTCCTTTGGCAGGCCAAAGCCAACTTCCCCGACACCCTCCGCCAAGAACTTGTCCACGAATACATCGACGCCCTCCGCGCCTTCCGCCCGGTGGATGAAGCGGATTTCAAAGCCCGCTTGCGCCATTTCGTCCTCTTCCGCACGCTGCAAGTGTTGGGCACCTACGGCTTTCGGGGTTACTTCGAACGGAAACCTCATTTCCTCCAAAGCGTGCCCTTCGCCTTGGCCAACCTCCGGCACCTCCTGCAAGAACCCTACGCGGAATATCCCTACCTGTCCGGCTTGCTCCGGCGGATGACGGAGCTGGAGCGGTTCTCCCCCACTCCGCCGACGGACCACCTGGTGGTGCGCGTCACGAGCTTCGCCTACCCCAAAGGCATCCCCGAAGACCCGTCGGGCAACGGCGGGGGCTTCGTCTTCGACTGCCGCGCCATCCATAACCCCGGCCGGTATGAGCCCTACAAGCTTCTGACGGGATTGGACGAGCCGGTCATCCGCTTCCTGGAGGACGACGGGGAAATCTTCGCCTTCCTCGACCATGTGTATGCCTTGGTGGATGCCTCCGTGCGCCGGTACCTCAAGAGGGGATTCACCAGCCTCTGCGTCTCCTTCGGCTGCACCGGGGGCCAGCACCGCTCAGTGTATGCCGCCCAACACCTGGCCCAACATCTCAACGATGTCTTCGGCGTGGAGGTAGACCTCTGCCACCGCGAGCGAGGCATCCGGCAAGTTTTTCCACCTAAACATATAGCCGAATCATGAAAGCCTTGATATTTGCCGCAGGAATGGGCACGCGCCTCCGCCCCCTCACCGACCGTATGCCCAAAGCCTTGGTGCCCGTGGCCGGCGTCCCCCTCCTCCAGCGGGTCCTCCTGAAACTGAAGGATGCCGGGTTTGACGAAATGGTCATCAACATCCACCACTTGGGGCAACAAATCATCGACTTCCTCCAAGCCAATGGGAACTTCGGAGTGAACATCCACATCAGCGACGAACGCGCCCTCCTGCTGGATACCGGCGGGGGCATCCTCCACGCCCGCCCCTTCCTGGACGGAGACGAGCCTTTCCTGGTGCACAACGCCGACATCCTGACCGATGCCGACCTCGGCGCCCTCATCGACGCGCACCGAAGCAGCGGGGCAGAGGCTACCCTCCTCGTGGGCCAACGCCCGACCTCGCGCTACCTCCTCTTCGACGACTCCCTCCGCCTGCACGGATGGACGAACAAGAAGACCGGGGAGATCCGCCCCGCCGGACTGACAGGCACTTACCAGGAGCTTGCCTTCGCCGGCATCCACCTGCTCGCGCCCTCCATCTTCCGCCTCATGGACGACCCGCTGTGGCAAGGCCGCCCGTTTTCCATCATCGACTTCTACCTGCACGTCTGCCCGCACGTACACGTGTCCGGCTGCCCCATCCGGGCCACCCATTGGTTCGACACCGGCACTCCCGAGACCCTGGCCCGCGCAGAAGCGTGGTACGCCCGTCCTTGAAGCCCGCGACGAACCGCCGTATGAACGGCTGGCAGCGGACAGCATACGGGGGTCGGAATACACCCCCAGCAAGGCGTTTTCCACCACGAGGCGTTGCGAGCTGACGTGCGTCCTGCCGTTCACCGTGCGGCTGTGTACCCACGCCACGCCCGCCCCGCCGAGCACGCTGTCCGCACCCAGGAATCCGTCCACAGTGCTGAAGCCCGCCGCAGGGGCAAGCCCACGCAACGGAGCATCATCATACGGGTCGAGGCAGACACGGGCGGAAGAGCGCGTGACGCAGGGATGCCCGTCTTGGCTATCCTCCTGCTGGCGGAGCATCAGGAACGTGATGCAGTCCCCGTAGCAGAAACCGCTGTTGTGCTGCACCACGGCTTGGGCAAACTCGCCCACGGTGGTAGCCTCGCCGATGACCAACGTGCCCAGCGCGATGTCCGTGGCCGGCTTCTCCCCGCTGACCAGGATTTCCGGCAACGAACCTTGCGACACCACGTAGGGCGCCACCACAGCCGCGCCCATGCGCGCCGCGTTCTTTTCCAAATAGACCGGCAAGGAGTTCAGGTTGATGCTCATGAAGCGGTTGTAGTCGGTCTGCCCGGCAACCTTGGCCTCAAAACAATCCTTCAGGCAGGGCTGCAAAGCCCGGTACACGGCCAGGATGTTGGCCCACTTCATGCGTTGCAACATCTGTGCGTCCGTCCGCGGATTCTTGATGGAAGCGGGGACGCTGCGGACAATCTGCTGCCCGCCACGGACGAAGTAGACCAAATCGCCCACCCGTCCGGAAAGTTGGTTGTTCCAAACATTACATTTGCTCATAGAGATACAGATTTGATTTAGGCAAATATACAAAATTTTCCACAAACGTCCAACCTTTTCTTCAACATATTTAGTTAAATTATACAAGTCCCTCGTTTCGCCTATGCGGAATAAGGGAGATAACGGAGGGATAACGAGGGGATAACGGAGGGATGAGGGAGGAAAAGCATACGATTTATATCTCGTCAAGCGGTTTCAGCTTGCGCTCTTTCATCGTTTTGAATTGGGTAGGAGACATCCCTGTTTGTGATTTGAACTGCATACTTAGATAAGCTACGCTCGAATAGTGCAGTTTGTCCGCAATCTCACTGACGGTCAGTTCGTCATAGACAAGCAACTCTTTCACCAACTCTATCTTCTGCGCAAGATAATACCGCTCGATGCTGATGCCTTTCATTGCGGTGAACAGCTTGCTGAGCGCACTGTATTCCTTGCGGCATTTGTCCTGC
>CASEYC010000134.1 GCA_949292025.1 uncultured Bacteroides sp.
CTGCTGGTCGCCCACGTGGGCATCATCGGGCATGACCAAATCATGTTGAGCTTATTCAAGAAGCATTACTCTAACGAAGGAGTAAAGCAGACGGGCAAGGTGTCCGTCAATATGGTGAACGAGGCGATGCTTGTGCGAGCTGACTATGTAGGCTGCGTGGGCGGAGCAAAGGCAGACAAGTCTGATGTATTCGTCTATCACAGGGGCGAAGCCGGAACGCCCGTCATTGACGAAAGTCCGCTGGTGATGGAGTGCGAGGTGGTGGACAACTACGAGACGGACACTTTCGACAATTTCATCTGCAAAATAATGAACACCTATGTGGACGAAGATTGCCTGAACGAAAAGGACAAGCCCGACTATGACAAGCTGAAACCCGTGCTCTTTGAAATGCCGAACTACACCTATCTGCGCACTGGCGAGACCATCGGCAAATGCACCAGTTTCGGTAAAACATATAATAAAAAGGAGGAACAACAATGAGAACAAGATTCTTAGGAAAAGACAAACTGGAAGCGTCTGCCATCGGCTTGGGCTGCATGGGATTCACGCAAAGCTATCCCCCGTATCCCGACCGAAAGGATGCGATAGAGACAATACGCAAGGCGGTGGATTTGGGCGTTACTTTCTTCGACACCGCCGAAGTGTACAGCTACGGCCAAAACGAGGACTTGATAGGTGAAGCGTTGCAGCCTGTGCGCGACAAGGTGGTCATTGCCACCAAGTTCGGTTACGACCTTTCAGAAACGCCGGATTTGACCACATCGGCACGTCCCGTCTCGCTCTCCAGCCGTCCGGAAACCATCCGCAAGGCGGTGGAAGGTTCATTGCGCCGTCTGCGTACCGACCATATCGACCTTTACTATCAACACAGAGTTGATCCGAATGTACCTATCGAGACAGTAGCAGAGACCGTAGGCGAGTTGATAAAGGAAGGCAAGGTGTTGCATTGGGGATTGTCGGAAGCTGCCGCCTCCACCGTGCGCCGTGCCCATGCCGTATGTCCGCTGACTGCCGTGCAGAGCGAATACTCCTTGTGGTACAGGAAACCCGAAGCGGAATTATTGCCTACATTGGAAGAACTGGGCATCGGCTTCGTACCGTTCAGTCCGCTGGGCAAGGCGATGCTGACCGGGCGTTTCAACGAAGACACGAAGTTTGACAAGACCGATTTCCGCTCCGCCATCCCCCGCTTCCAAGGCGAGAACCTGAAGCACAACATGGAATTGGTGGAATATGTGGAAGAGCTTGCCAAGAAGAAAGAGACCACTCCTGCCCGCATCGCCCTCGGCTGGCTGCTGGCACAGAAACCGTGGATTGTCCCCATTCCAGGCACGAAACGCATCGAACGTATCGAGGAAAACATCGGCGGTGCAGACATACAATTCACGCCCGAAGAATTGGCGGACATCCGCCGCCATTTGGACAGCATTGAGATAGTTGGCGGACGTTATCCCGAAGACCAGGAGAAGATGACAGGACTTTAATAGCAGAGAATATGAAAAAGATTATAGGTGTAATCGCCCTCGCACTGGCAGCAAGCCTGTCCGCGACGGCACAAACAACAGACAATATGGATAGAATCGAAGTATGCAAGCAGAATTACCGCACCTTGTTCGGCGGCGAAGCCCTTACCGGGCAGGGCACGGACCTGGAAATGATGGACATCCTCCAAAAGTTCATCTTCGGAGAGGTGTTCCAGACGGGCGAACTGACGCTGAAACAGCGTGAGATGATTACCTGCATCACCCTCGCCACGATGCAGACCCTGCCGCAACTGAAAGCCCATGCCGGAGCAGCTCTCAATGTGGGTGTTACTCCCGAAGAACTGCGCGAGGTGATGTACCTCACCGCTCCGTTCATCGGTTTCCCCAAGATGCTGAACGCCGTGGCCACGGTAAACGAAGTGTTCAAGGAGCGGAGTATCAGCCTGCCGTTGGAAAAGCAAGGCACGGTGACAGAGGAAACACGCCACGAGACGGGCAAAGCCATTCAGGACAAGCAATATCCCGGCGGCGTGTCATCCGTCATGTCAGGTATGCCCGGAGATATGGGCAAAAATGTAGAACAGTTCCTGACCGACTATTTCTTCGGCGAGATATACAGCCGTGGCGCACTTGACTTGCAGACACGCGAGTTGCTCGGCTACTGCGTACTGACCACCTTGGAAGCCGAGAGCCAGCTTCATTCGCATTACCACGGCAACATCAACGCGGGCAATTCGCCAGAAACATTGACCGCCGCCGTCATCCAGTGCCTGCCCTACATCGGCTTCCCTACCGCTATCAAGGCGTTGCGTATTATCAAAGAAGAATATGCCAAGTGACGATGAACAATCTGTCGGCACATCCGGCATTGTTGCATAGCCAAATAAAAATCCCTATAGCCGAAGCTACAGGGATTTTTAATAGTTCGCCCAGCACGAACATTCTCTAATCGGTGCAAGTCCGTAACACGCCCGATAGCGGGAAGTGTATAGCCAAGGGCAAGGGTGTCCATTGCGAAGTGGAATCAGAAGGAAGCCGGCGGCAAACATCTGGCCTGACGA
>CASEYC010000135.1 GCA_949292025.1 uncultured Bacteroides sp.
GCCACCGCTTTAAGAACCTCATGTTCACCACGCGCCACGACCGTGTGGCGGGGCTGGGCAACTCGGAGGGCAGCCAGCGTGCGCTCAACATGCTCTTTGCCATCCGCACCATCCAGCAGCGCACCGGCAAGGACTTGGGAGCCACATTCCTGTCGGGGACGACCATCAGCAACTCACTGACCGAGCTGTACCTCCTGTTCAAATACCTGCGCCCCAACGAACTGGAGCGGCAGGGCATCCGCTCCTTCGACGCATGGGCGGCGGTGTTCGCACGCAAGTCCATTGACTATGAGTTTTCCGTGACCAACGAGATTGTGCAGAAGGAACGCTTCCGCTATTTCATCAAGGTGCCCGAACTCGCCTCGTTCTATTCCGAGATTACCGACTTCCGCACGATGGAGTACATCGGCATCGACCGCCCGAAGAAGAACGAGATACTGCACAACATCGCGCCCACGCCCGACCAGCAGGAGTTCATCGCCAAGCTCATGGAGTTCGCCAAGACCGGCAATGCCACCGTATTGGGCCGTCCGCCGCTGACCGAGAAGGAAGAAAAGGCCAAGATGCTCATCGCCACCGACTATGCCCGCAAGATGTCGCTTGACATGCGGCTCATCGACCCGCTGAAATATGACGACGACCGCGACAACAAGGCGACCCACTGCGCCGACATGATTGCGCAGTATTACAACCGATACGCCGAGCATAAGGGCACGCAGTTCGTGTTCAGCGACTTGGGCACGTACAAGCCCGACCAGTGGAACCCGTACAGCGAAATCAAGCGCAAACTGGTCGAAGACCACGGCATCCCCGAAGACCAGATACGCTTCATCCAGGAAGCCAAGACCGAAAAGAAGCGCAAGGCGATGATTGAGGCGATGAACGAGGGGCGCATCCGCGTGGAAACCCTGTTGGCGAACCAAGCCTCCAACAGCGACATCATCGCGAGGGCGCGGCAGGACAAGGCGGACTTCGAGAGCCGCGTGCAGTATGACAAGGAGGGCAAGAAGCTCAACCCGTTGAAGATTGACGGAATAACGGGCAATGACCCCAAAGTCATTGCCGCCCGGCTGCACGAGATAGAGGACAAGGAGCGCACGCCCGGCCAGCCGGTTCCCATCGGCTCCCTCTACGGCTTCGAAATCGTGGTCAAGACCGACACCACCGTCAAGGAGGGATTGGACTTCTGCGAGAACCGCTTTTTCGTGCGCGGCGCGGGCAAGCTCCTGTACAACTACAACAACGGACGCTTGGCAGCCGACCCTCAGACCGCCTGCCGGAACTTAATCAACGCCTTCGACAGCATCCCCCGCCTGATTGAGAAATACACGCGGGACAATGCCGACATCGAAAAGGAAATCCCCGTCCTGAAGCAGGTCGTGGACGAAACATGGAAGAAGGAGGACGAACTGAAGCAGCTCAAGGCCGAGCTTGCCGCCCTCGACCGCCGGATATTGCTCTCCTTGAAATCCGTCGATGCGCAGGAGGCAAACACCGAAGGGATAACCGAAATCCGGCCGGAGCCACAGGCATCTCCATTGGTGGCGCAACCAGCCCCCTCTATGCCCGGCGAGCCTATCGTCCCGGCATCGCCCGAGCCATACATCCACCGTATGCCCGACTGCATTGTGCACACAGCGGAACGGAAACCACCGGTGCTGCCCGCCATGCCCAAGACCATCAGCATCAAGGAAGTCATGAGCGCGGGTAAGGATAAGGGAATGACCGGCGGCATCTCCCAGCCGGAGGACGGCACGGAGAAACCGCAGGAAAAACCGAAGTGGAAGATGAAGCTGTGAGCAGGGCACACTTAATGAAAAACTCGGTAACCACCTTACACATATATGGTAGTTGCCAAGTTTTCTATTTCAAATCTCACCAATGCATTCTTTCTATGTTTTTCATCAAAATGTATATTGAGCCTTGAACTTCTCATAAACTTTCTTTGCTGCCTCCCTTTCTTCCTTGCTTTCAGGTTTCAAGTGAGCCATCTTCTCTGCAAAGCGTTTAGCGTCCTTACCGGTAACCACCGGCGTTTCTTTAATCAGTCGAGCCATAAATACTTCCTATTCCGTTATTTTATTTTCAATGTCCAAACAGAACAAATCCAGACTTTTATTCTTTTGTCTGCATAGCCTTAACCCTTTCTTCATGTCTTTGGATATATTGCTATAATCCAGATTCTTTTTATCAGTATCTATATACTTGTTCCTTTTCTTACGGTCAATCCGGTTAATCAAATAGTGTAGATGTTCTTTAGGATTTGCATATTGGGCTGTTTCCTTGCAAGAGGCATCAAACAAAGGTATCAGCCAGGCATCGGTTTCTTCTATGGCTATTGCATAAGCAATTTTGTCCCGGTATGCTTCTGGAATGATTTCGGTTATCTTGCTTTTTACGTTGCTATAAAGTTGCTCGCTGTATGCTTTCCAATCGGTTTCCTTCGTGCGTAAAGGTTCTGCAATGTCATATCCTGCCTCTCCGCGTTCTGCCGTGTCAATCTGGACAACCAGCAGGGCATCTCCCATTAAACCATCGAAAAATGGTTGCAGCAGATGTTCATCTCCGCATGATTTCAAGACCAGATTCCAATTGCTGAAGTTCAATTCGTTCAAATCCGTTTCGTCAAACTGCTCGCTCGGGCGTAATTGTACGATGTCGCTACCGTCAATGCCTTTTGCCGCCTTCAAGACGGCTTTTATCACGGCAATATCAGCTTTTCCTTCGGCTATTATTCCTAATCTCATATTGTCAGAAATTGTAGGGAACACCACCTATCAATCCTTTCATCCACATTTCAGACAGCATCATGCGATGTTCTCCGCTCTGTTCCTTGGTCTGGATGCGTTTGACCTGCGTTTTCCCTTCGTCATTACGGGTTACGACATACAACCGTTGGCTGTCATCATTCAAGTTCATCCCGTCTAAAATAGCCGGATTATGGGTGGTAATCAATACCTGTTTGCCGTTCTTCAGAGCCAATTCACCAATCTTTTTCATCAAGAACCTGCACAAACGAGGATTGAGTCCATTCTCTATATTGTCTATGGCAAAGAAATCCGGTGTCTTCTTGCTAATGAACAAAGTCAGGTAAAACAATACTTCCAAAGCACCTTCATTGGCATTTTCCGCAGAAAACAAATTGTTCTTTTTCTGCATGAATTTATCCCTGAAATAAAGATTGGACTTGCTTCTCCCTAACTTATATCCTTGCATCTTGTATCTTTCTTCGCTATCGAAAAATATGTCCTCAATCCATGATATGTATTCTTTTGCAGATTCCTTGATTTGAATGATTTCCTCTTTGGGGAGGTTGTTCAGCAATACATCAAGACCTTCTCCGTTCACACCCAACGGATATTGCATACTGTCAGAAGTCAATCCGCGAAGCGCATTGATGGATAATGAATAGATAAGGTATTTAGCGATGTATGCTCGCAATATTTCCATTTTCTTTGTAACGACATCCTTATTCCCCCGGTTTGCTCCGGTTGAACATGAAGCAACCCAAGTAGAATATATATCTTCTGGCGTTGGATTATTTATTGCATATTGGATACGTTCTCCTTCCGTACCAGATAAATTCACGTTTATGGTATTATTGGCCGCTTGCCCATAAAAAGAACTGAACATCAAATCCGGTTTGGCAATACGGATACCTTTTTGTATCATGGCATTGACCTCTATTTGGCAAGAGCGCTCTGCGGCAACCATCCCAACAGCTTCCAAAATATTGGATTTGCCGGAACCATTGGCTCCGATAAATACATTGACATTTCCAATTGAGAAAGTGGCCGATGTAATGGACTTGAAATTCTTTATGGTTATTGTATCTATCATATTTTTATAGGAAATACCTAATATTCATTACTTATGTGAATGTTACCTGTTGCAAAGATACTGTTTTTTCTCTACCATAGCAACGAAATAATAGCATATTTTGAATGGCAAAACTGGAAATGAAATATGTTTGGTAGTTTCTCCAATGGAGAATATTCCAGTTTTTGCGACACGAAACTGGAATTTTATTCACTGAGGACACAAATTTTGATGTGCAAAAGTACCCTAACCAGTTCTTGCCTTACAAATTTTGAAGATTATAACAGCAAAATCTACAAATTTTGGAGAATAAAAATAATAAAACACCTTCCCGGATTGCAAAAAGAATGGCTTCACCCTGTCCTCCCGACAGGATGAAGCCGGTTGTTTAACCCAAAGGGAACTTCCTGCTTCACAGCGGTAGGCAATATCCCTGAACGATGAACATCCAAGATGCATTATCCACAATCATCTGAGAGTTCTTTTTCTTCTGTTTCTTTCTCCCCGCCGTTTTCATCCATTTCTTCGGGCATCGGATAGGTTTCCGACAGCTTGTCCTTCCGTGCCTGACGCTTGATTTCGTTCTCGTCGAAGTTGTTGCGGATGAACTCGTGCAGGTCTGATTCCTTGTAATAGGTCTTGTGGTATATCGAATGGAATTTCAATGCCCCGTTGTTCCGGTATCGCTGGAGCGTGCGCTTGCTGATGCGCAGCAGTTGGCACACCTTCTGGTTGTCGTACAGCCGTTCCTCTTCCTTGCGCCTGTCCTTTTCCTCCTTCGGCTTCTCCACTACGTTTATTTGTTATTCAGCAAGTTGTTTTGTAATAAAAAATAATTGTACGCATTGACCGAGGACTCTGACGGTACTTGCAGAAAATTTTTAGCCTTGTTCAACCCTCGGATAATGCTTACGGAAGTTTTTTAGGGCTATCCGAGGAGTCGGAAAGCACTTACGGAAAAATAGAAGTGCCATTGGGGTGTCAGACGGCACATCCAAGAGTTTTTTAGCCTTGTCAAAACCTCATCCGGGACAATATACTATATTGAGCGTCTCAAAGTAGTATATAGAGGAGGTCAATATAGTATATTGTGTCAGACAGGATAAGGATATGCCATAAACATACTTTTGCTAATGGGCAAATGGAGCACTTCATCTTTTCCCTTACCGGTGATGCAGAGCAGGTTCCCTTGTGTTCCGAGCGGCACGCCGTTCACCGATACTATCATTTGTGCCACAGGTGGCGGGTTGTTGAAATCCAACTCGCATGATTTTAGTGCTGACATAGCTTCGTTATATAATGTATCAAGATATTCCAGAAATAGCCTTATCAAATCCTCGCGGCTGTTGCCCAATGCGAAATAGTCGCTGATGTCCTTTTCCTCTTTTTGGCCCGAGAGCGGCAATACCAGCCTTTTAACTCCATATTGCCTGAGTTCTTCCTCCCGTTTCAAAGAACTTTCCAGCCCGGTTTTGTCCGTATCGAAAAGCAATACGATGTGTTTGAAACGGAAACTTAGCCGGTGGATGAGCGTTTGCGGTATCATGGCTGTTTCCGAATTGAAGCAGATGGCGTTCAACCCGTGCGCGGCAAGGCTCATCACATCCTTCTCCCCTCCGGTAATAAACAGCAGGTCGCCTTTGGCCGGAAGCTGTTCCAACCCGAAACAGTAGTTTTCCCCCATATCGCCCCGTACAGGAAACGGCTTCTGTACGGTGGCATACGGACGCTTGCGCCGTTCCACAGGTACATTAGCCGATGCGTCATTCTCACTATGGGTTCCCATAGGACGGTTTTCCTCCAAGTTATCATTCTTAGACAGCCCCAGATACGGGTCCCGGTCGATAATCCGCATAATTTCCACGAAACCTTTCGGATTGCGGCAGTCCAGTCCGTTCAGCCTGCCCACCAGCTCGAAGCAGTCGCCCGAATATTCCTCGTTGCCGAAATCCTTCATCTTGAACACCCCGGCCTTGCGGTCGTAATAGATATTGCACGATGCTTTCGTGTCCCGGTAGAACGGGTTCGGGAAATTCTTCCCCACCTTGAAATCCTTGCCGAGATAATGGCGGAATACATGAATCCCCTTGTCGGTTGCCCTCAGAATGTTATCTTTTTTTATCATGTCCCGTCCTGTTTAGGTAGTTCCTGCGAAATTCTTCCAGATTCCCCGGCTTGCACCGGATAGTCCGTTCTTCCAGACAACGCTCCACTTCCGAGAGCTTGTACATGCACCGTCCCCGAAGCATCGAGTAGCTGATAAGATTGTCGTCCCTGAGCCGTTGCAGCGTCCGGGTGCTGATGCCTAACGCATCGGCAAGCTGGTTGCTGTCCAGCCATGCTTCTTTCTTTTCTTCGGAGGGCAGCTTTGCCTCCGCCACAAAATCGGCTATCTGCTCGATTTTGTTCACGAGCCTCTTATAGGCATCGCTTTCCATTGTGATTACTTCCATTGCAAACTCTTTTTTGAATTAGTTTGCTGCAAAAGAATGGGAATAAAAAGGGATGCATGGTATACTATACGTATACTACACCATCATTTTTTTGTTTTCAGCCATTAGTCAGAACTCTATACCCATTTTGTATGCCATATAAGTTGCATTAGAATTGTAGTTTTTATGGCTATAACCATAAATAATAAAAATAAATGTACTATATTTGCAGGTATAATCATAGATATGAATAACCATGATAGAAAGAGAACTATATATGAAACAAATCCGGTCCTTTATGAACCGTCCGTTCGTCAAGGTGATAGCCGGTATCCGCCGATGCGGAAAGTCAGTCGTATTGCAACTGATAGCAGAAGAATTGGAGCGTCAGGAAGTTGCCAAAGAGCGTATTGTCTATATGAACTTTGAGAGTTTTGAATGGATGGATATTGCCGATGCGAAAGCCTTGTACCTGTATATCAAGGATAAAGTGGAAAAGACCGATGGGAAAGTATATATCTTGTTGGATGAAATACAAGAGGTGAAGGATTGGGAAAAGGCCGTCAATTCTTTTATGGTGGATTGGGATGTGGATGTTTATGTAACCGGCTCTAACTCCCGGCTGCTTTCCTCCGAGTTGTCCACCTATCTGGCAGGCAGGTATGTCAGTTTCCATATCATGCCGTTGTCTTTCAATGAATATCTTTTGTTTCATGGTATAAATCCAGATAACAAAGAAGCATTGAGGGAAGAGTTTCAGAAATACCTTCGCATGGGTGGTTTCCCGGCAGTCCATACGGGTGATTACAGCTTCGAATCCATTTATAAGCTGGTGTATGACATCTATTCTTCCGTCATCCTGCGCGACACAGTACAGCGGCATGGCATCCGCAACGTGGAACTGCTGGAACGGGTAGTACGCTTCGTGTTCGATAATATCGGCAACCGGCTTAACGCAAAGAATATCGCCGACTACTTCAAGAGCCAGCAACGGCGGGTGGACATCAACACCGTTTATAATTATCTGGATGCCTTGCAGGGCGCATTCATCATTCAGCGTGTGCCCCGTTATGACATCAAGGGGAAAGAACAGTTGCAGACCAACGAGAAGTATTTCGTCAGCGACTTGTCGCTGGTTTATGCCGTGATGGGTTATAAAGACCGGATGATTTCAGGAGCATTGGAAAACATTGTCTATTGGGAGATGAAGCGTCGCGGATATGACACGTTCATCGGCAAGCAGGACAGTCGTGAAGTCGATTTCGTGGGTATCCGCAAGGACGAAAAGATTTATGTTCAAGTAACTTATCGGATGGAATCGGACGCAACGGTTGAGCGCGAATTTGCCCCTTTGCTTGCCATCAGCGACCATTACCCCAAATATGTTGTGAGTATGGATGATGTCTGGCAGGACAATATCGAAGGGGTAAGACACCGGCACATTGCCGATTTCCTGACGGATGGAAATTGGTGAAGCCCTGAAAATCAACCTTCAGCCAAGTGCAACCGGTCTTCAAGCTCAAGAGTTTAATAATTAAATACTTGAAAATCCAAAATGATTACTTGCCTGTGCAGAAGTCTAAATTTCGGGTATAACCATAAAATTGAAATATCTGAAAAATCATATTTTTAATGCCCTTATAGTCTGTCATCCAAATTGAATTGTTACTTTTATAACTACGGTAAAGTTTACCGCCGTAAATTTTACTGCGGTAAATGAGAAACAATATAGAAGTAACAGAGAGCAAAGATTTTGCCGAAATAGGTTCTTGGTGGCAGGGGAAAAACAATAAAGAACGACACGAGATTGACATCATAGGGCTATATGCGGAAGACAAGCGTGCGCTGGTGGCTGAAGTAAAACGGCAAGCCAAAAACTTCAAGCCGGAATTGTTTGCGCAAAAGGTGGAAGTTCTCCGTAAGAAGGTTTTGTTCAATTATGAGATTGAGAGCAGATTGTTCACTATGGATGATATGTAAACTACAAGGTTTGGCAGGATGCACCTTGCACTCGGCACTTTCCGGGAAAAATACTACCGACCATTGGGGGTGTGGAGATTTTTTTCAGGCAAATACAAAAGAATACCCCAGCCCAGCGTGTTTAATCAATTACGGGCGAATAGGCTTTGAATCTTGATTACAATCTGCGATAAACATAGAGTTAGCATCGCCCCAAAGGGTAACACAGAACGACAGACATATGGAAAATGCCATTTGTAGGAAAACGTAATGTCCATAAATGCTGTAGCAAACTAATGTAACGTGAGTTCGATATAAATTAAAACATCGTGAGTTGTCCGTCTTTGACAAAACAAACGTCAATGGCGGGCTTCTTTTCAAAGAAGCAGTATGCAGCTATGGCAGAGAGCGAGTTGGCAATGAAGTTATTGAAGGAGCGGTGTCTGGAGTGTTCAATCTGGGCGATGTTTTTTAACTCGTCATTGACCGTTTCAATCAAAGCGCGTTTTCTCAGCAGGATTTTGTCCGCCACGCTCATCAGGGAGTTCTTCATGTTGTTCTTCACTTTGGTTATCAAC
>CASEYC010000136.1 GCA_949292025.1 uncultured Bacteroides sp.
ATGGAGAATGGCCCGCGGAGGATGAAAATTCTTCATTCGGAGGCGAAGCCGACATTCTTCAGTCTTCATTACCCAAGCGCCTTCCCGCCCTGATAAAGCATCACGTGAGCCGCACGCCCGATGTTTACAAGGCAGCCGTGGCACATGCCGTCTTTCCCGCGCTGGGTGCGCACCTGCATCGCGTAAGGTTTAAATACATCGACAACGTAGAGCACGAAGCCACCTTGATGAACGTGCTGATGGCAGGCACAGGCGCAGGAAAGGACTGCATCTCCGAGCCCATCAACCGCATCATGGCCGACATCCGCCGACGCGACGAGGACAACCTCCGACGTGAGCGGGAGTGGAAAAACGAAGTCACTTCGAAAGGGGCGAACAAGGACAAGCGCCAGCGCCCTGAAGGCTTGATCATTCAGGAGATTGACGCCGACATGACCAACCCCGCCTTCGTGATGCGCATGGCCGAGGCCGACGGGCACTTCCTCTACACGAAGCTGAACGAAATCGACCAGTTCGACGCCTTGCGCGGAAGCGGGAGGGGCGGCCAGCAATTCCAAATTATGTGCCTGGCCTTCGACCCCGGCAACCGCTACGGACAGACGCGCGTGGGCGTGCAGAGCGTCACGGAGAAGGTGACCATCCGCTTCAACTGGAATGCCTCGACCACCATCCAGAAGGGGCGGCGGTACTTCTCAAAAGTTTTGACAGACGGGCCTATCTCGCGCATCAACTTCTGCACCATCCCCGAGCGCGAAATCGGCGCGGACATGCCTGTCTATGGCACCTACGACGCCGCCTTCGACGAGGAGCTTCGCCCCTACATCGAAAACCTCGTCAAGGCGCAGGGCTTGATAGATTGTCCGCAGGCCTATAAACTGGCCAAGACGTTGAAGGAGGAATGTGCCGAGTTCGCCCGCCTCTCGCAAAGCCGCGTGTACGAAAACCTCTCCTTCCGCGCCAACGTCATCGCCTGGTTGAAGGCGTGCGTGCTCTTCGTGGCCAACGGCTGCCAGTGGGACAAGACCTTCGAGGACTTCATCCGCTGGTCGCTCCAGTACGACCTGGCCTGCAAGATGGAGTTCTTCGGGGCGGACATCGAGGAGGCCAACCGGCAGGGGATGGGAAGGGACAGGCAGGTGCCCGGACGGCGTAATCTGCTGGAGCTGCTGCCCGATGAATTTTCCTTTGAGGATGCCGTACGGGTTCGCCAGTGGGAAGGATTGGATGCCAAAGGCACTTCTAATATGCTACGCCAATGGAAATATAGACGTTACGTTACAATTGTTACAAATGACAATTACCAAAAATTAAAATTCAGAAGAGATGGAAATGACATTGACAAGAACCGCCAAGCGTAAGACCTACACCATAGGCTGCCTGGCCATAGACGGAACCTATTTTTGCGACACGCTGGAGCCTGCGTGGCGCGACCTGAAGAAGAAGCACAAGGTGAAGGGGCGCACGGCCATCCCCGAAGGACGCTATCCGGTGGTCATCACCTGGAGCCCCAAGTTCTGTCGGTGGCTGCCCCTGCTGCTGCACGTGCCTTTGTTCGAGGGCATCCGCATCCATGCGGGCAACACACCTGCCGACACGGCGGGCTGCATCCTCCCGGGCGAGAACCGCAAGGAGGGCCACGTGCTGGACTCCACCCGCTACGTGAACCTGTTGAAGCGGCGTATCGTGGAGGCCAAGGAGCGGGGCGAAGGGGTGTGGATCACAATAAATTGAAATTTTGTTCTCCTCTCGCCTTTCACTATTTTTAGATAAAATAGGATGCGGCTCGGCATAGTCAAAATCAAAAAACTGCGTTTTCATTTGCCTCAGCACTCACCTTTCACTATTTTTTGATAAAATAGGATACGGCTCGGGAGAAAAAATAACTGAAACAAGTTTCAATATTTTGTTCTCCTCTCGCCTTTCACTATTTTTGCCAGAAACAAGAGGAGGAAATGCGGATGAAGGACTTTGCAGCCATCGATTTCGAGACGGCCAACGGCGAGCGGAGCAGTGTGTGCAGCGTGGGCATCGTCATCGTGAGGGACGGAGTGGTCAGGGAGAAAATCTACCGACTGATACGTCCCTTTCCCAACTATTA
>CASEYC010000137.1 GCA_949292025.1 uncultured Bacteroides sp.
CTCCGCGTCGTGCAGTTGCTCGGGCGTCAGGTCGCGGAAGTGGGTATGCACGGTGTCGAATATCTCGGTGATGGCTCCCGAGCCCAAGGCCCGTTCGCGGAACATGTATTCCTCGCCGGGATTGGCCTCCAGCTTGACGCAGGCCAGGCCCGCGCCTTCCTGTCCGCGGTTGTGCTGCTTCTCCATCAGGAGGTAGAGCTTGTTCAGGCCATACATCCAGGTGCCGTACTTCTGTTCGTAGTACTCCAAGGGCTTCAGCAGGCGTATCATGGCCACGCCGCATTCGTGTTTCAGTTGTTCCATGCTCTTATATTATTAGTGTATATCTCCTCGTTATCCTATTTTCGTGATGCAAAGATACACATTCTCACTGACATAATGCTCAATATTCCGTTTTTTGTATTACCTTTGCGTCGGTAAAGTCAAAGGGGTGCCCCACGCCGGGCTGAGATCATACCCTCGAACCTGATGCAGGTAATGCTGCCGTAGGAATTGGACAGTTGCCCTTCTCCCTGTTTGTCCCGACCGGGGCATCCCCCTTGCCTTCCACACCTTATTATATATATACTATCTACAAACGAAAATGAAGATTACCGTAAACAACAAGGAGGTGGAGACTACGTCCGCCACACTCCTGCAGCTTTCCCAAGAGTTGGCCCTGCCCGGGAGAGGCGTGGCCATGGCCGTCAATAACCGCATGGTCCCCCGTGCCGACTGGGCGGGGACGCCCCTGGAAGAGGGCGCATCCGTAGTCATAATCAAAGCAGCTTGCGGAGGATGACGCCCTATGATACCCGTACAATTCATCACGCACTGCACGGACAAGTACACCTACCTGGACAGTGCACGCATGGCCCTGGAGGGCGGATGCCGCTGGATTCAACTGCGCATGAAGGATCATCCCCTGGACGAGGTGGAAGAGACCGGACGCCAAGTGCAGGCGCTCTGCAAGGCGCACGACGCCATCTTCGTCATCGACGATCACGTGGAGCTTGCCCAGAAACTCCATGCTGACGGCGTACACCTGGGGCTGAAGGATATGCCCGTCCATGAGGCGCGGAAGGTGCTCGGCGAGGAGTTCCTCATCGGCGGGACGGCCAACACCTTCGAGGACATCCTGCTCCACTGGAGAGGCGGGGCGGACTACATCGGATGCGGACCTTTCCGCTTCACAGAGACCAAGAAGAACCTCAGCCCGGTGCTCGGACTGGAGGGGTATGCACGCATCCTCCAGCAGATGAAGGAGGCCGGAGTCGACATGCCCGTCGTAGCCATCGGGGGCATCACGAAGGCGGACATCCCCGGCCTGATGCGGACGGGCGTGCAGGGGATTGCCCTGTCCGGCACCGTGCTGCGCGCGCAAGACCCCGCCGGGGAGATGCGTCAGATACTGGAAACCACATTCTAACCTCATAACAAAAAACAATAGTATGAACAAACTTATCATTGCCGGGCGAGAGTTCGACTCTCGCCTGTTCCTGGGAACCGGGAAGTTCAGCTCCAACGAAGTGATGGAGCAAGCCTTGCTGGCATCGGGCACTCAGATGGTGACCGTAGCCATGAAACGTATCGAACTGGAAGACAAAGAGGACGACATGCTGCGACACATCGCCCATCCCCACATCCAACTCCTGCCCAACACGAGCGGGGTGCGCGACGCCGAGGAGGCCGTCTTCGCGGCACAGATGGCACGGGAAGCCTTCGGGACCAACTGGCTGAAGCTGGAAATCCACCCCGACCCGCGGTATCTCCTGCCCGACTCCGTCGAGACTCTGAAGGCCACGGAGCGGCTGGTCAAGCTGGGCTTCGTCGTCCTCCCCTATTGCCAGGCCGACCCGACGCTGTGCAAACACCTCGAAGAGGCCGGCGCCGCCACCGTAATGCCCCTGGGCGCGCCCATAGGGACGAACAAGGGACTACAGACACGGGACTTCCTGCGCATCATCATCGAGCAGGCCACGGTGCCCGTGGTGGTGGACGCGGGGATTGGCGCACCCAGCCACGCCGCAGAGGCGATGGAGATGGGCGCCGACGCCTGCCTGGTGAACACGGCCATTGCCGTGGCCGGCGACCCGGTGCAGATGGCCATCGCCTTCAAGGACGCCGTGACAGCCGGACGCCGTGCCTACGAGGCGGGCCTGGGCATACAGGCGGAAGGCATGACCGCCGAAGCCAGCTCCCCCCTGACAGCTTTCCTCAACGATTAACCCCCGTAACATACTGACATCATGAATCCGAACATCAGATACTCCCGCTCCGAGAAGGTCTACCTGCCGGGGCAGATACATCCGGACCTCCGCGTGGCCATGAGGCGTGTGGAGCAAGTGCCCACGACCACCATCGACGCCGACGGCAACAAGCATATCACCCCCAATCCCCCGGTCTACGTCTACGACACCAGCGGCCCATACAGCGACCCCGAGGCGCACATCGACCTCAAGAAGGGGCTGCCCCGCCTGCGCGAACCGTGGATACTGGGACGCGGCGACGTGGTACGACTGCCGCAGGTTTCCTCGGAATACGGGCGCATGCGCCGCGACGATCCCTCGCTGGACCACCTGCGGTTCGAGCACATCGCCCTCCCACTCCGCGCGGTGGACGGACGCCGCTGCACCCAGATGCATTATGCGAAGAAGGGCATCATCACCCCCGAGATGGAGTACGTGGCCATACGCGAGAACATGAACTGCCGGGAGTTGGGCATCGACACCCACATCACGCCGGAGTTCGTGCGCCAGGAGCTCGCCGCCGGACGCGCGCTCCTGCCTGCGAACATCAACCACCCGGAGGCCGAACCGATGATCATCGGCCGTAACTTCCTGGTGAAGATAAACACCAACATCGGCAACTCCGCTACGACGTCGGGCATCGAGGAAGAGGTCGAGAAGGCCCTGTGGAGCTGTAAGTGGGGAGGCGACACGCTCATGGACCTCTCCACCGGCGACAACATTCATGAGACCCGCGAGTGGATCATCCGCAACTGTCCCGTACCGGTGGGCACAGTGCCGATATACCAGGCCCTGGAGAAGGTCGGTGGGAAGGTCGAGGACCTCTCCTGGGAACTGTACCGCGACACGCTGATAGAACAATGCGAGCAGGGAGTGGACTACTTCACCATCCACGCCGGTATCCGTCGGCACAACGTTCACTTGGCGGACCGGCGCCTGTGCGGCATCGTCAGCCGTGGCGGCAGCATAATGAGCAAGTGGTGCTTGATACACGACCGCGAGTCCTTCCTCTACGAACACTTCGACGACATCTGCGACCTGCTGTCGCACTATGACACGGCCATCTCCCTCGGCGACGGCCTGCGACCCGGATGCATCCAAGACGCCAACGACGAGGCCCAATTCGCGGAACTCGACACCATGGGCGAGCTGGTGACACGCGCCTGGGAGCACGACGTCCAGGCCTTCATCGAGGGGCCGGGACACGTGCCGATGCACAAGATACGCGAGAACATGGAGCGGCAGATCCTGAAGTGCCACGAAGCCCCGTTCTACACCCTCGGCCCCATCGTCACCGACATCGCCCCCGGCTACGACCACATCACCTCGGCCATAGGAGCCGCGCAGATAGGCTGGCTGGGCACGGCCATGTTGTGCTACGTCACCCCCAAGGAGCACCTGGCCTTGCCGGACAAGGAAGACGTGCGCACGGGCGTCGTCACGTACAAGATAGCCGCCCACGCCGCCGACCTGGCCAAGGGGCATCCGGGCGCACAAGTGAGGGACAACGCCCTGTCCAAGGCACGCTACGAGTTCCGCTGGAAGGACCAGTTTGACTTGTCGTTGGACTCGGAGAGAGCCATGCAATACTTCCACGCTGGCAAGCATCTGGACGGGGAATATTGCACGATGTGCGGCCCCAACTTCTGTGCGATGCGACTGAGCAGAGACATCAAACGTAACAACCTGTAAACACCAAGACCATGTTTAGCGAACTATTGAACCAAATCAGCTGGGACGACACGACGGAGCGCATACTCTCCAAGACAGATGCCGACGTCTGCCGAGCCCTGAGCAAGGAACATTGTGACATCGAGGACTTCATGGCCCTCATCTCGCCCGCCGCCGAGCACCGACTGGAGCAGATGGCGAGGCTGAGCAAGCGATACACCGAGGAACGATTCGGCCGCACAGTGTCCATGTTCGTACCCCTGTACCTTACGAACTCCTGCACCAACTCGTGCGTCTACTGCGGCTTCCACGCAAGCAATCCGATGAAGCGAACGATACTGACCGAAGCGGAGATCGTGGACGAATACAAGGCCATCAAGCGGCTGGCGCCGTTCGAGAACCTGCTGCTCGTCACCGGCGAGAACCCGGCGAAGGCGGGCGTCCCCTACATCGCCCGCGCGCTGGATCTGGCCAAACCCTACTTCTCCAACTTGAAGATAGAGGTCATGCCGTTAAAGACGGAGGAGTACGAAGAGTTGACCCGCCACGGACTCAACGGCGTAATCTGCTTCCAAGAGACGTACAACCGCGCCCACTACAACGACTACCATCCCCGCGGCATGAAGGCGGACTTCGAGTGGCGGCTGAACGGCTTCGACCGCATGGGACAGGCCGGGGTGCACAGCATCGGGATGGGCGTCCTCATCGGCCTGGAGCGGGAGTGGCGAACGGACATCACCATGATGGCCCGTCACCTCAGGTACTTGCAGAAGACGTACTGGCGCACGAAGTACAGCGTCAACTTCCCACGAATGCGACCGTCGGAGAACGGAGGCTTCCAGCCCAACGTAGTCATAACCGACCGCCAACTGGCACAGGCGACGTTTGCGATGCGCATCTTCGACCACGACGTCGATATATCCTACTCCACGCGCGAGCCCGCCGACCTGCGCGACCACATGGCACTGTTGGGCGTCACGACGATGAGCGCCGAGAGCAAGACCGAACCCGGAGGCTACCACACTTACCCACAGGCGCTGGAGCAGTTCCACGTCAGTGACGAGCGCACGGCGCGGGAAGTGGACGCCGCCCTGCGCCGTATGGGGCGCGAGCCGGTGTGGAAGGACTGGGACGCCGCCTTCGACCGTCCGCATGCCACGCATACGGCATAGTCAATCATCTTGACACGTACATCCCCATCGCCGACTCCCGTAAGTCCCCGGTGGGGATATACGTATGTGTGCGGCAAGGACATACGTATCTCTTGCATCGACACATACGTATGTCGTGAGTGAAGAGATACGGCAAACCTCATCGCAGAGATACGTACATCCTCATCGCACCCCTTATAATGGCCTACAGATGCCTGTACGGCCGTTTGCGGCGGGGACGTACGCCTCTCCTGCGCGATTATCAACTATCGTTACAAACAAAGACATCAGATGAAACCTATTGACAACAGATACGAACGACAGACGGCCCTCGCGGAAATCGGCACCGGGGGCCAAGCCCGGCTGGCGCAGTCGCGTGCGCTCATCGTCGGCCTGGGCGGGCTGGGATGCCCCGTGGCGACATACCTCGCAGCGGCGGGCATCGGGAGCCTGAGGCTGGTGGACGACGACACCGTCTCCACCGCCAACCTGCAACGGCAGGTGCTCTACGCCGAGGCCGAAGTGGGCGCGCCAAAGACGCTCTGCGCCGCCCGCCGCCTGCGTGACCTCCGCGCGGACCTGAACGTGGAGGCGTGCCAGGAACGCCTGACCGCCGCCAATGCCGACCGGCTGGTGGAGGGATGCGACCTGGTGCTCGACGGGACGGACAACGTCCACAGCCGCTATATAATAGATGGTACGTGTGCGCGCGCGCGCGTTCCTTTCATATATGGCGCCGTGCGGGGTTTCGAGGGCCAAGTGTCCGTCTTCCATGTCGGCGACAGGCCCCGAGCCTACCGCGAACTGTATCCCCCAGAAGAGGGTTGGGCGGACGTCCCCGCCGACCTTCGTGTAGTGGGCCCAGTGACGGCAGTGGTCGGCGGCGTGCAGGCCAGCGAGGCCCTGAAGGTCCTCCTGCGCTTCGGCCAGCCGCTGACGGGCCGCCTGTGGACCATAGACTTACGTACAATGCAAACTAACCTCTTAAACTTTTGAACCCATGATGGACCTGATTGTCATCACCCGGCCGGACTTCTTCGAAGGAGAAGCCAAAGCCATAACCATGTTGCTGGACGCGGGCATCCGCTACGTCCACGTGCGCAAACCCGGCGCCACTCGCGCGCAAGTAGCCAACCTGATCAAAGCCATACCCGACTTCTATCGCGGGCGGCTGACCCTGCATGACCACTTTGACCTGACCGCAGACCTCGGTGTCTGGGGCATCCACCTGAACAGCCATAGCCTCATACCCCCTACGTTAGACTTCATCCGCGTTAGCCGCTCGTGCCACACGCTGGAGGAGGTCAAGCGCTATAAGGACAGTTGTACCTACGTGTTCCTGAGCCCCATCTTCGACAGCATCTCCAAAGCCGGTTACCGCTCGGCTTTCAGCCCGGACACGCTGCGCGATGCCGCCATCAGTGGCATCATCGACAGTAAGGTCGTGGCCCTGGGAGGCGTCTGTCTGGACCGCATCCGCACCGTGCGCGACCTGGGCTTCGGGGGCGCCGCCCTCCTCGGCGACGTGTGGAGCCATGAGGGACAGGCGTTCGCCTACCACCTGGTGGACCTGCTGCGCGAATCGTTCGACCCGCCCGTCGTGCTCGCCGTCGCCGGGTCCGACTGCTCCGGAGGCGCGGGCATCCAGGCGGACATCAAAGCCATATCCGCCCTCGGAGGCTATGCGGCGGCGGTGCCGACAGCCATCACCGTGCAGAACACCCGTGGGGTGAAGGCGGTGTACCCGTGCGACGGCGAGGCCATCGTCCAGCAATTCAAGGCGGTGATGAAAGACCTCGACGTGGGTGCCATCAAGATAGGGATGATCCCGAACAGCGACGTCCTCGACGCCATCATCCGCGGTTCGTTCATCCATCCCTCGGTGCCCATCGTGTGCGACCCCGTCATGCTATCCACCAGCCGACGGCGGCTGATGCCGGATGCGTTGATGGACGAAGTGTCCAGCCGTCTGTTCCCGGGCTGTGCGCTCGTGACGCCCAACCTCGACGAGGCCGCACGCCTGGGCCACCGCGCACGTACGCCTGACGAGATGGATAAGGCCGCCCTTGACCTTGCCAATGAGTACGGCACGTCCATCCTCCTCAAAGGCGGACACCTGCGGGGAGACACGATGATCGACGTCCTCTGCCACGAAGGGGAGCTGTACCGCTTCTACGCCCCCCGCATCGCCACCCACAACCTTCACGGGACGGGATGCACGCTCTCCTCCGCCATCGCCACCGGACTGGCCCGGGGGGAGACGGTGTACGACGCCGTCGCCCACGCCAAGGATTACGTCACCCGATCGATACTGGCCGGGCGCAACTTGGCGTTCGGCCATGGCAACGGTCCCCTGTGGCACTTTTTCCGGTGAAAGTATGTCCTAATTTCGGAGAAACCCTTATCTTTGCAGGCATAAACCATCAACCTTGGAAGACAATGACTACGCAATCCAGACTCTACTCCGTGCCTTTCCGCGATGTGAAGGCGTATCTCCTGGCCGCACTCTTCGTGTGTGGCAACATCGCCCTGCCCCAGTTGTGCCACCTCATGCCCAACGGCGGGCCCACGTGGCTGCCCATCTACTTCTTCACGCTGGTGGGCGCCTACAAGTTCGGCCTGCGTGTGGGACTGATGACGGCGGTGCTCTCCCCCGTGCTCAACCACCTGCTGTTCGCGATGCCCGCGGCGGCCGTCCTGCCCGCCATCCTCGTGAAGTCCTGTCTGCTGGCTGCCGTATCGGCGTGGCTGGCTCGGCGGGTCGGGCGCGTGTCGTCCGGTGCCCTTCTGGTGGCCATACTGGCTTACCAGGCAGTGGGGACGCTGTGCGAATGGGCCCTCTGCGGCAGCCTGTCCCTGGCGGTGCAGGACTTTCGCACGGGCCTTCCCGGCCTGCTTCTGCAGTGGGCAGGCGGTTACTATGCGCTGAGGATACTAAACAAAGTCTAACGAAAACCAACACAGAATCATGGAAAAAGACCAGAAAATCGTCATCTACCAAGTACTTCCCCGCCTCTTCGGCAATGCGAACAACCGTTGCCAGCCCGGCGGCGACATCCGTACCAATGGGTGTGGCAAGCTGGCAGACTTCACGTCCAAGGCTTTGGGCGAGATACGCCAGTTGGGAGCCACGCACGTGTGGTTCACCGGTGTCATCGAGCACGCCACGCAGTCCGATTACCGACGCTATAACATCCGGCCAGACCATCCCGCCGTCGTCAAGGGCAAGGCAGGCTCGCCCTATGCCATAAAGGACTACTACGACATCGACCCCGACCTTGCCAAGGACATACCGGGAAGGGTGCGCGAGTTCGAGAACCTTGTCAACCGCACCCACCGCAACGGCCTGGGCGTCATCATCGACTTCGTGCCCAACCATGTGGCGCGCGAGTATGCCTCGGACTCCTGCCCGTCACACGTGGCTTCGCTGGGCGAGTTCGACCGGAAGGACCGTGCGTTCGACCCGATGAACAACTTCTACTACATCCCGGACACGCCCCTTCGCGGGCAGTTTGACATGCTGTCCGGGGCGCCGGAGCCCTATCGGGAGTATCCCGCCAAGGCTACGGGCAACGACCGGTTCGACGCCTGTCCGGGCGTCAATGACTGGTTCGAGACGGTCAAGCTGAACTACGGCGTCGACTACCTTGGCGGACACACGTGCCACTTCGTCCCCGTGCCCGACACGTGGGAGAAGATGCTGGACATCCTCCTCTTCTGGGCATCCAAGGGCATCGATGGGTTCCGCTGCGACATGGCGGAGATGGTACCTGTCGAGTTCTGGGAGTGGGCAGTCCCCAAGGTCAAGTCCCGCTACCCCGGCATCCTCTTCATCGCCGAGGTCTACAATCCCTGGCTTTATCGCGACTACATTCGCCGGGGCCATTTCGACTACTTGTACGACAAGGTGGGGCTGTATGACACGCTCCGCGCCATCGTCTGCTGCCGGGAGTCGGCGACGGCCATCACCAACCGTTGGCAGGAGCTGGACGGCATCAAGGAGCACATGCTGAACTTCCTCGAGAACCACGACGAACAACGTGTCGCGTCAGATTACTTCGCGTCCGGCAATCCGTGGAAGGCCATCCCCGCCTTCGTTGTCAGTGCATGCATGGGTACGAATCCCGTGATGATCTACTTCGGACAGGAGCTTGGCGAGCGTGGCATGGACGCCGAAGGCTATAGCGGACAGGATGGCAGGACGACCATCTTCGACTACTGGAGCGTCGACACCGTGCGACGTTGGCGCAATGGAGGCAAGTTCGACGGACGCATGATGACGGACGACGAGAAGCGTCTCCAAGCCCTTTATCGACGCATACTGACGCTGTGTAACACGGAGTCGTCCATCCGCCGTGGCAGCTTCTTCGACCTTATGTATGCCAATCGGGGCGGCTGGCGCTTCAACGAGCACCGCCAATACGTCTTCCTCCGCAAGTGGGGCAATGAGGTTCTGTTGGGCGTCGTCAACTTCGATCCCCAGCGGGTGGACATCGCCGTCAACGTCCCCGACCACGCCTTCGAGTGCCTGCAAATACCGCCGATGGAGCAGTGTCGCGCCACGGACTTGCTGACGGACGAGCCGTTCATCCTCGGCTTTGTCCCCTACCGTACCACGGAAGTCTCCGTCGAGGGATATAGTGCGCGTCTGCTGAAGATAGTCCTCTCCGAGTAATGCCGATGTACTATGCGAGCCGATGTGCATGTCCCTCCTCTCCATCCAACTCAACCTTGTTCGCAACCTGCTATAAAAAGAAAAGAAGGTGTGTCGTAATGAGCGATGCACCTTCTTTTTTCATCAATTGCAAAAGAAAAGTTCGGTATCTTCAAGCAGCGATATGTTGAAGATTTCTTTGATTTATGCGTTCCCTGCATCTGAAGAAGGCGGTGGTAGCCTGGCAACGGGTCATCCGGCAATACAAAATAAAAAAGGGAGACCGCCGTCTCCCAAGGATTAACTACTTTTGTATTGTCAATTATGTATAAGCATTTAACCCGTGAGCAAAGGTACGCAATTTACC
>CASEYC010000138.1 GCA_949292025.1 uncultured Bacteroides sp.
ATTGAATGGAAAGAAAGCTGGCGGGACGAATACCTGAAATGGATATGCGGTTTCGCCAATGCCGCAGGCGGCAAGATATATATCGGCACGGATGACAACGGCAAGGTGGTCGGCGTTGCCGATGCCAAGAAGCTGCTGGAGGACATACCGAACAAGGTACGTGATGTGCTGGGCATCATGGTCGATGTGAACCTGCTGGAAGAAAACGGGCTGCAATACATTGAGATTGACGTGCCGCCCTATTCAAACCCTATCAACTACAAAGGTCAGTACCATTACCGCAGCGGCAGCACGAAGCAGGAATTGAAAGGTGCTGCTTTGAACCGTTTCATCATGCAGAAAACAGGCAGGCATTGGGACGAGTTCCCCATAGAACGAGCCAAAGCGGAGGACTTGTCAGAAAATGCGCTGAACCGTTTCCGTAAGGAAGCGGCAAGAAGCGGACGTGTGGACGAAGGGGTGTTGAACGACACAACCGGGCATCTGTTGCAGGACTTGCGCCTGATTGACGATGCCGGGCATTTGAACCGTGCCGCCGTGCTGTTGTTCCATCCCGACCCCGAAAGATATGTGTTCGGCGCATATATCAAGATAGGCTTTTTCCGGGACAATAAAGGCAATCTGGAATTTCAGGACGAGATTCACGGTGCTTTGATGGAACAGGTGGACAAGGCTATGGACTTGATAAAGACCAAATATCTAATCTACCGGATTTCATACGAGGGCATTTCCCGGCGGGAAACGCCGCAGTTCCCGGTCGAAGCCGTCAGGGAATCACTGATGAACGCCATCGCACACAAGGATTACGCCAGCGGTGTGCCCATTCAAATCAGCGTGTTCCCCGACCATATCACTTTCTGGAACTCCGGGCAGTTGCCGGAGGACTGGACTACCGACAGGCTGTTTGAAAGCCATCCGTCTGCACCCTATAACCCGATAATCGCCAACGCCTTTTTCAGAAGCGGGGACATTGAAAGCTGGGGACGTGGTTACAAGCGCATTTTGGAAGCGGTCAGCGCATACAGGTTGCTGCCGCCCAAACTGGAAATGATAAGCGGGCTGATGATTACCTATTATACGGACGTGCGTTCACAGTTATTGGCGCAACGTGTGGATGAAAGGTATATACCTGTCATTGAATATGCCAGCAAGAACGGGCGTGTTACAAACTCGGACGTACAGCATATTTTAGGAGTAAGCAAACCGACAGCATCCCGCATACTCCAACAGATGAATGGCTGGCTGGAAATGCAGGGAAAAGTGGGCAAAGGAACTTATTATGTCCCCAAATGGCTCACTAACGTATCACAAGTATAATACAGTTTATCATAAACAACTGATTATAAGTTGCTATCGCAATATTAAATGGCTCACAAATGGCTCATCTAAAGAGAGTGATTAACTTCGCTCTCTTTTTTTATTCCTGCTTCTAATGTTGCAATCGTTGGTTGCAGTCTTTCTTCACCCGGACAAATCGCCCCACCACAAGACAAAGCCGGACACCCCTTGCTGCCCGTCAAAATATAGCATATTTAGTCGCTACCTTTGGACGGGACTATTCCCGCAACCGTTTAATTTCAATGATTTATGAGCGAAAACAGAATGACCCCGCCCGCAGAGGGGCAGGAAAAGGACGTGCTGCTGGTCTTGGA
>CASEYC010000139.1 GCA_949292025.1 uncultured Bacteroides sp.
ATAGTGGTAGAGCCGGAAACGCCTTACGAGGATGACTACAACGCGATGCTCGACCGCGCACAAGCGGAACTGGATGCTATCGAACAAGGCAACTATCCTGCTATCACCACTTCCGTAGAAAGTTTCGATGAGTATGACATCGTGTTCATCGGCTATCCCATCTGGTACAGCCATATTGCCACCCCGATGCAGGCTTTCCTGCACAATCACGCCGATTTGTTGGCAGGAAAACGTATCGCCCTTTTTGCCAGCAGCGGAAGCAGTGGCATAGGCACTTCTGAGAGGGATGCGGCAACGCTTGTCCCCGATGCTGTGTTTGAAGAATCCTTGTTGCTCACATCAAGTACGCTGGGCAATATGGCTACACGCATCCCGCAATGGCTGGAAAGCCTTGGCGCAAACCGGGAAGAACCGGATGCGCCCGATGCCACCTCCTTAAACATCAATATCATTGTGGGCGGACAGACCATTACCGCTACGATGGAAGACAACGGCGCAGCCCGCGACTTCCTTTCCCGTCTGCCGTTGGAGGTTACATTGGAGGACTACAACAACGGCACGGAAAAGATATTCTATCCCGACCCGGCACTCAGCCTTAACGATACACCACGTGGTTGTGCGCCCATAGCCGGGGACATCACTATTTACGAGCCGTGGGGCAATGTCGCCATCTTCTGCCGAGACTGGTCGGAGAGCAGTTAGCTCATTAAAATCGGGCATATCGACGGCGACGGCATCAACCTGTTGCAAGGAACGGAGAGTGTAAACGTAAGATTTGAAAGACAATGAATATGACACGGAATTTATTAGCCGCATTGCTTTTGTTCGGGTTGCTGTCGTGCGGCGGAACAGGAAAGGAAACGCATCAGTCCACGCAGCCGGGCATGTGCGCCAAGGAAGAGATGGCTACCGACGGCATCGTGCGCCTGTCGAAAATCGAGGTCTATCCGCAGTACCTCGATGGATATATAAGATATGTGACCGAGGTGGGCGAAATCTCCCTGCGTACCGAACCGGGCGTGCTGACCATGTATGCCATCGGCGAAAAGGAGAATCCCTGCCAAATAACCATCCTTGAAACATACGCGAGCCGTGAGGCTTACGACAAGCACATCGCTTCCGCGCATTTCCAGAAATACAAGCAAGGGACGCTGCACATGGTCAAATCGTTGGAACTGACTGACCAGACACCGCTCAATCCCGACAACCGAATCAACAACTTTATAGAGTAATATAATAGTAACAATCAAAATAAGAACAGAAAATGAAAAAGCAACCATCAATCGCATTGGGAACATGGTCGTGGGGCAAAGGAATGGCCGGAGGCGACCAAGTGTTTGGCAACAACGTAGGCGTGGACGAACTGCGCCCGGTATTCGAGGAAGCAATGAAAAACGGGCTGAACCTTTGGGATTCCGCCGTGGTCTATGGCATGGGTGATTCGGAAAGCATCCTGTCATCATTTACCAAAGGATGCAAACGCGAGGACGTGCTTATCTCTACGAAGTTCACCCCACAGATAGCCGATGAGACGGCGGCAGACCCTGTGGCAGCCATGTGCGAAAGCAGCCTCTCGCGTTTCGGCACGGACTATATCGACATGTACTGGATTCACAATCCGGCAGACGTGGAACATTGGACGCCTTACCTCATTCCATTGGTAAAGAGCGGCAAGGTGCGCCGTGTAGGAGTGTCCAACCACAACTTGGCGCAAATCAAGCGGGCGGAGGAAATCCTCTCGGCGAAAGGCGTACATGTGTCCGCCGTGCAGAATCATTACAGCCTGCTCTACCGCTCGTCGGAGAAAGCCGGCATCTTGGACTACTGCAAGGAGAACGGCATCGACTTTTGGGCATACATGGTACTGGAGCAGGGAGCGTTGAGCGGCAAATACGACACGCAGCATCCGCTTCCGGCAGGCAGCCAGCGCGGAGAAACCTACAATCCGATGCTGCCTCAGATAGAGAAGTTGGTAACCGTCATGCGCGGCATCGGCGAGAAGTACGG
>CASEYC010000140.1 GCA_949292025.1 uncultured Bacteroides sp.
AGACGGCGGTCTCCCTTTTTTATTTTGTATTGCCGGATGACCCGTTGCCAGGCTACCACCGCCTTCCTCCGCCCTTTCCGCTACGCTCCAAGGACGGAGGAAGGCGGTGGCGGAGTTGCACTTCTAACTTGACGGTAGCTGTAAAATTTTCGTGGTAATTTCCCCGGATCATACCGAGCGGGAGCGGATGTTGGCCAAGCTGGCCGTCCGCCTCGGTTTCGCCCGGGTGCCCAGCGATGCCCAGAAAATCATTGCTTCAGACCTCCACAGCATCGACCTGGCCACGGCCTACTTCGTGCTCTGCGCCAACTACAATTTCCGTGGCGCCAGCCTGACCAACCAACGGCTGTATGAAATGGCTGCACGAGGCATCTGTGTGGCCGTTGGCGTCCGCTCCCTGCCCCGCGAATACGAATTCATTTGCCAAGCATTCTTTCCTGAAGATCTACTTTGATGTGATTTGGCCGTCGGTGGCGCGAAGCGTCACTGGCGGCGGTATCCTTATCTGCTTGCACTTTTTTTTGCCCATCGGCGGGTTTCGGTTTTCGCCTTTCCCCCTTTCCCCAAAACCTCATACATCAACAAATTGGACAATCGTGCTGCTTGTCGCAGAGCCAGGTGGCGATATATAATATTCTTTCTTTTTCTTCTTTTAAAATAACCACCTAAAAAATACCTATAAAAATCGTGCAATAGTGCAGAAGTACGGAATATACAAACCAACCTTTTGAAAATCAATAGAATATCATCGCACGAAAATTGCACGATTTGTGCACAAATTACGCACGATTTGCACTTTTCTCTCCCAAAATGGATTTTGTGCACAATTGAAAGTTTTGTGCAAGGATAGTGCACAAATCGTGCGTGGCTATCAACTTGGGCATCAATACGTTAAGTTATTCACTACGTACAGACGAACGATTGCACGATTTTTTAGTGCAAATCGTGCGTCCCGGGGGTGACAGGAATGGAAAAACATTGCAATCCCCTTGCATGGTTGTTGATAAATGATTATATTTGCAAGTAAATCAAACACTTGCAATATGGTAACAACTCGAATCAACCTGCCGGAACATCTGCGCGAATATATCGAAGGGAAGTATGGAGGCTTCAGCCATGACGCCATTCGCTTTCCTGACAGCCTGGACCTCTACCACTTCATCTTTGACCTGCTGGAGAAACGGCCAGTCAACCAGCTAAAAGATGAAGGCAACTTGGAAATCATCCTGCCGGAACGGAGCATCGGGAAAAGGCCGGAATACTACAATTACCTGGGGCAACGGTCCCAACGCATCCTCGCCCGGAAGATAGACACGATGATGTGGGCCGAGGCACACGACTTCATCGACCAAAAGAAGCACGTGGACGGGATGGAATACAAGGATGCCGTCCACCTCTTTATGACCCGTTACGGCATCGACAGTTTGACCGAAGATGCTTTCCTGAAGAACTATTACCGCTGGCGGGGAAAAGTACGCAAGAAGGAGAAGATTCGTGAATATTCCCGGAACAAACGATAAAAAGGATTAAATCAGCGGGGAAATTTCAGACAGCAAGTGTACAATTTTGTCCTTTCTGAGGGGTAAAAAGTACACAAAAACGTGAAATCATTGAATTATAGAAGGTTATGAATAATATGGGAGGTTTGATCCGGTGCGAGGTTGTGCCGGTGGCATCAATAAATACATTCAGTGTCGTCAATGGCGCAGTCCGCATCACCTTGAAGACTGGCCAGTCTTGGACTACCTTGACAGTAAGCACAAAACAGACATCGGCTGGAGCTCCGCCCGAAAAGAGCGAGGCCGGCACTCAATACGCCCATCAATTCAGTACGGTGTTGCCTTATTGCGTCTATCGAGGTGAAAATATGTCATTTTACGAAGATTGTTGTCGGAATGGGTGCCTGGTGAAGTACACCGATGCCAATATGCGCACCCGCATCCTTGGCTCGAAGGAATTTCCTCTGACCGGCACGTTTGAGGAGGTGGCCGGGGAAACGACTACCGATTTGGCCGGTTACCGTTTGGAGTTGGAAGCCACCTGCCTGCATCCTCAATTAATATATAAGGTATAGTGTCGTTTGCCGAACAGGCATACTGTCGTAACATTGCACCGTAATTAATTGGTGCAATGAGCAAACGTATTATCCTTTCTGATTCCTCGCTGAACCGATACGGCTATCGGGTCCTGACTGAAGGCATCGACTATTCCGCCTTCGCGAAGAACCCGATTTTGCTGTATATGCACTTCCGCGACGAGGGCAGTCCCTATTGGGGCACTTACAAGGCCATCGGCCATTGGGAAGATATCCGGGTGGAAGATGGTGTATTGTCGGCTGAACCCGTGTTCGACAAGGTGGATGAGTTGTCACAGACCATCGCCGCCAAGTTCGAGGCCGGAACGTTCAATGCCGCCAGCATCAGCATCCGCATCCTGGCCACTTCCGGCGAAAAGGAACACCTGGTGCCCGGACAGACCCGTGAGACCGTCACGAAGTGCGAACTGATGGAAGCCAGCATTGTGGACATCCCCGCCAACGCCAACGCTGTGCGCTTATATGACCGCGACACTTCCGCCTGCCTGGCCATCGGAATGGAGAATGCGGCTGTCCCCTTGCTCCACAAAGTCACAACACCTATGAACCTGAACGCAAAATGGAAGACCGTCCTCGCCTTTCTTGGCATCGGGGAGGACAAGGCCGAAGCGACCCAGCTCACAGAAGAGCAGTTGGAATCGCTCAATGCCGAAATGGAGCGTTTGCAGGCCGAGAATGCCCGCCTGGCCTCCGATAAGGCGGAAACGGACAAGCAACTCCAGGCCGCGAACGACGAAGTGACCACGCTGAAAGCCGACCTCGCCAACAAGGACGGCGAAATCAGCACGCTGACCGAACAGGTGAAGAACCTGAAGAACCAACCCGCTGAAGGGCAGCACGGCCCGACGCCGAAGACTGAGCCGCAAGGGGAAACTAAAGAAGACCTGGCCGCCTTCGCCGACAAGAACCCCAAGGACTATGAAGCCTTGACTGCCCGGATGAAGGAGGAAGGACTGATTTAATGTAAAATGCAAAATTAAAAACGCAAACTTATGGCAGAAACTCCCAAACTGATAGACGTCAAGAAGCTCAATGAAGCGATGACGATTTACGACAAGACCCTGCGTGCCCTGCCTTACGCCACGCTGCAAGAGGTGGCCGCAGTGCTGGGCCTGAACGTGATGGACCTGCAAGGCAAGCACGTCCGCATCAACGAACGCCGCCACGCCGGAGGCACCCAGTCCTACAAGGTTGGCAAGACTTTCTCCAACCTCGACAAGCTGCTGGCCTTCGAGCCTTCGGCCATCGAACCGAAGGACGTGGTGTGCATCACCAAGGAAAACAGCCAGGTCTACACCGACAATGAATTGCTCATCGTGGGCGGCAAACCGGTGAGCAACATCACCAAGCGGCATCCGCTGGAAGTCCGTGTGGCCCACGCCTTGGTAAAGAGCCACATCGAGGACGTGGTGTATGTGTTGTTCCACGCCGAGCGGGACGAAGAATCCACCTCCCCGGCCGGCGCGTTCGACGGTTTCTTCACAAAGGCTGACCTACTGATTGCCTGTGGCGATGTCAACACCGCCCGCGGCAACTTCGCCGTCAGCGGCGAGTTCTTGGCGCCTACCAGCGACACCGACTATTCCGCCTATGAGAACCTGGTTGAATGGATAGGCAATACCAATACTCACCTGCGCTCCAGCCGTAGCGGCATACCCCAACTGTTGTGTGCTCAAAGCGTGCTGATTGCCGCCCGTGCTGCCTTGCGCAACAAACTCAAGCTGCAGGAATACCCCTCGATGCAACGCATGATCGAGTTGCTTCGTGAAGATGCCTTCTGTCCCACGCTGGAAGTAGCCACCCACGAAGCCTTGGGCCGTGGCAGTCGCCTGATTCTCCAGAAAAAGGGGAACATGGACCTGGCCTTCAATACCCAGGCAGCAACAAGGTTCTGCCAGATCCGCGATATTTACGAAGACCCCAACGAATGGCAGTTCTGGCTGCAGTCCGGCTACGACACCCGAATCAACGACTGGCACGAGAAGGTGTTCTGCACGAACGAGCAGAAGAACGAGTCCCTCGACCTGGCCGGAGATTATTGCAAGACCGGCGGTGTGCAGGTAACCATCACCGGCGATGACGGCCAAGGCAAGTGGAACGTGCAGGGCAAAGCAGCCCAGCGTGGCAGCGGTCAATACATTATTGGCCTCACACCCGGCAAATACACCATCGAGTTCTCCGACGTGAGCGGCAAGACCAAACCCTCTAACCTGACCGAAGTCGATGTGAAGGCCGGTGAAATTACCGCCAAGGAAGCCACCTACACACCTGCGGGGTAATGAAGTATTAAGAATGAAGAACTAAAAAAACAACTGAACTATGAAACGAAAACTATTTCTTTTCTGTATAGTCGCCGCCATCCTGGCAGCCGCGTTTTGTCTGCTGCCGGAACTGGCTGGCAGTACATTCGGTACGCATCCTGACGGGCTGTTGCTGGCCACCGGCCCGGCCTTTGCCGCGCTGAAATGGCCGGTTGGGCGTAATAACATGGGCGGTTTCAAAGGCTATCTTATCTTTGTGCCTGCCGATGCACCGTCGGCCATGCCCGAAGTCCCGGCATGGGATGAAGCTGCGGACAACGAAGAACTGGTGACAGCTTCCGGAACCTTCACCTTTCCCGCAGAAGGCACCATTAAATCTCCCTTGTATCTGTACAGCACCGATGCTACCGTCGGTTACAATGCCGAAGCCCAAGGTGAAGCCGATGGTATATCCTACCGCCAGACCCTGACCGCCTTCTTTCCCGGAAACATGAAAGAAGCCCATGCCTTCGCCGCCTTGGTGAAGAATACGCCGGGCTACTACATATTCGAGGATTCCGACGGACAGCAAATGATGATCGGGCAGAAAGGCATGCCTGCCTCTACTTCGGTGGCTTTTGCCGGCGGGCAGGCCCGTGCCGACCGCCGTGGCCATACCTTCATCATCACGGCGGACAGCAATTATTCCGCCATCTTCCTGGAAACCCCTCTTGATGTGGAAGCCGTCAAAAACGGTACATGGGCATCGGCCGGAGCAGGAGGTTAATCTTATAATTGGTATATAGGACATGAAACGTAAGGAACAACTGCAACAATGGCTCGGAGACCGTCGGCGCACCTATGCCGATGGCCTCCGGCTGTTCCGTGCCTTGGCATCCGACGCGATGGCCAAGCGTTACTCCGCTTATCTGGAGCAGAGTGCTGACGGCGTGTCGAACCCCTTCGACCCCCGGTTCACGCAACTGGTGAACTGCCTGAGCAAGATAGCCCAGGCCATCCGCGCCGGGCAGACCATCCCCGCCGCCGAGGAAGAACTTCTCACCGTCACCGTGCCCGCCGACAGTCAGGCCAAGGAACGCGAGGAGCGTCAACGGCGCATCGAGGAACTGAAGGCCGACAACGAGGACATCGCCACCCGCATCGGCTACCTGGAGGACGAAAGTGGCACCCACGCCGACGAGATAGACGAACTGAAGGACCAGATGGAGCAGAACCTGGACGAAATCCAGCAACTGCGCAAGGACGTGGACCAACTCAGCCAGCCCGGCGTGAAGATTGTCACCGAAGAGAGCCTGACGCCGGAACTGAAGAAGACCTACCAGCGCATCAAGGAGATTGCCCCGCTCTACGCCTCGCTGCACGCCGACATCACCAACGAGTCCACGCCGGACGAAGAGCGCAAGAAGCTGGCCGACAAGCTCTGCGACCTGGACGATGAACGCCGCTCCCTCTGGAAGCAGATAGACGACTGGGCCGAGGGAAAGGGCGTCCGTCTCGATGAGAAACGCCCCGAGTACAGCGACAACGCCTTGGTGCGCGGCTACGAGATGGCCCGCCAGGTGAAACGCCTGCGGCAGAACATCGCCAACAGCCGCGACGCCGCCGAGAAAGCCCAGGCCGACGGACGGCAGACCATCTATGAGAACGCCCTGAAGCGCATAGAACGCTACGAGGCCGAACTGAAGGAACTGGAAGCCGAGATTGCCAAGGAACAGCAAGCGTAAGAAGATTGATATGTTTTTTCAGGATGACACCGGAGAGGTATGTCAAAACCCTCTGAATGTTTCTTTCAGGCGCGGATTACGCGGATTTCACGGATTAAGCTGATTAAATCCGCGTTATTCCGCGAAATCCGCGCCTAATATATGAACGAATGAACCCCGAAACCACCTACACCCGCATCGAGCGAAGCCTGTTCAAGGACAAGGCCGACGCCGCCCGCACCCTCTCGCCCCGCGAACTGGAGATCAAGACGCGGATGATGCTCTGCGTCTCCCGCCTGATGGACAACCCTATGCTGGAGGACGCCGAACTGGTCAACTTCCTGCTGCACGGCTGCGCCGGGCAGGCCGAACCCGTCGGCAAGAGCCAGGCCTACCGCGACCTCGCGATGATACGCCGCCTCGTGGGCAACATCCAGCTGGCCGCCAAGTCGTGGTACCGCTATATGATTGTCGAAGGAGCGAAGAAAGCCTACGAGGTGGCCATCGCCAACAACGACGCCAAAGGAGCAGCAGCTGCCCTCGACAAGCTGGGCAAGTACACCCGCTGCGACAAGGAGGACGACACCTTCGACTACTCGAAGATGCTGCCGCCCTCGTTCGAGCCGACGGACGACGTCACCCTGCTGGACGGCCTGGAGCCTGTGGACAACCTCGAGGAGAAACGCCGCCAGCTGCGCTCGTACTTCAAGGGCGAGGCGGAGGACGCGGCCATAATTGACAATGGACAATTGACAATGGACAATGATGGAAACACCGAAAACCACCCCGAAGAAGTTCTTCAACCGGATGCAACGCCTGCTGATGGCCGTCTCGGCGCACGATGAGTATGTCATCGCCGCCCGAGGCACCGGCAAGAGCGAGGGCGTGGACGCAAGGTTCATCCTGCAATGCGTCTGGGAGATGCCCGGCAGCCTTGGCGCCCTGCTCAGCCCAACCTACGCCAAGGCCTGGGGCAACACCCTGCCCGCCATCTGCAAGGCCCTGGCCGAATGGGGCTACCTGGAGGGCGTGCACTACGTCGTGGGCCACCGCGCCCCCGCCGCCCTCGGCTTCCGCCAGCCCGTCCGCCCCCTGATGCGCGAGGGCTGGAACAACGCCTTCCACTTCTGGAACGGCACGGTGATGGTGGTCCTCTCGTTCAACCAGGGGATGTCCGCCAATTCGATGTCCCTCGACTGGGTCATCGGCCCGGAGGCCAAATTCCTCTCGTACGACAAGATCAAGACCGAGGTCAACCCCGCCAACCGGGGCAACCGCCAGTACTTCGGGCACTGCCCACACCACCACAGCGTCTGCTACAGCACCGACATGCCCACCTCCGGCCTGGGCCGCTGGATACTGGACAAGCAGGAGGAGATGAACCCCGGGCACATCAACCTCGTGCGCACCCTCTACGCAAGGTATATCGAGGCCAAGCGCAAGGAGCCGACGGAGTGGAACCTGCGCCAGGTGCGCGAGCTCCGGCGCGACCTCGACATCGCCCGCCGCTACCAGCCCCCGGTGCGCCCCGCCCCCGGCAAGGAGCGGGAGTACACCGTGTTCTACGGCGAGTTCGACGTCTTCGACAACCTCGAGGTCCTGGGCGAGGACTTCATCTGGCAGATGTACCGCGACTCGCCCCCGCTGGTGTGGCGCACGGCCTTCCTCAACGAACGCCTCTTCCGCGTGCCCAACGGCTTCTACTCCGCGCTGGACGAGCGGGTACACTTCTACGTCCCCGCCGACAACGGCCGCCTGGAAGCCCTGGGCGCGGACTGGAAGCGGCTCAGCTCGTGCGGCTGCCTGGGCGACGGCGACCTGGACTTCGAGGCCCCGCTGCACCTGGCCTTCGACAGCAACGCATCCATCAGCACCGCCGTCGTGGCGCAACGGCTGGACGGGCAGATGCGCGTCCTCAAGTCGTTCTACGTCAAGACGCCCGGCAAGCTGCAGGACCTCGTGAAGCAGATTGCCGACTACTACCGCCCCCGCCTGCGGCACGACGTGGTGGTCTACTACGACCACACCTTCACCTGGGAGACCGGCGCCAGCGGCGAGAGCTACGCCGACGTCATCCGCCGCGTCCTCGAGGAGAACGGCTGCGACCCCACGATGGTCTACGTCGGCCAGGCCCCGCGCCACGACTGGAAGCACCTGAACATCGACCGCACCCTCAAGGGCGACCCCGATTTCCTGCCCGTCCGCATCAACCTCTGCCAGAACGAATTCCTCAAGATAGCGATGGAGCAGACCGGCGTCCGCCAGGGACGCAACGGCTTCGAGAAGGACAAGTCCGCCGAAGGCACCCCCGACACGCCCGACGCGCCGGACCAGTACAAGACCCACATCACCGACGCCTTCGACACCCTCTGGCTCGGGATGAACTTCTTCTACCAGGAGCCGGGGGCGGCGGCTGCGGGCATCTACTTCCTGCGGAAATGACCGCTGTCCTTTTCCCCCGCAAGGCGCGGGGTTAGCTTTGCGGACGACAAATGTATGTAGAACCTTGCCTTTGCCAAGTTCTCAACTTGACACGCTCAAGTCCTCAACTTGGCACGACCAAGTCCTCAACTTGACAAAGGCAGCTTAAAACCTTTCATTATGGCTTTCTACAAAGAACAGTACAGTGAAAAATTCGGTGTCTATTACCCGCAAGCCGTCGTGGTGGGCAAGCCCATCGACACCAAGGAAGTGGCCAAACGGCTGGCCAAAATCAGTACCGTCTCGCTGGCCGACGTGCTGGCCGTGCTGGCCGAGATGCCCGGCGTGCTGGCGGACTTTATGTCGCAGGGCAAGAGCGTCCGCCTGGACGGGCTGGGCACCTTCCGCCTCACGCTGGAGACCGAAGGCGTGGCGGACAAGGCCGACTTCGACTTCCAGAAGCAGGTGAAGGCCGTGCGCGTCTCCTTCATCCCCCAGCGTGAGGGAGCCGTCACCAAGGGCGGCACCGCCACCCGCGCCCTCGTGCCCACCGGCATCGAGTGGCTGAAGTACGACGGCCAGGCCGCCGCCGAGGACGACGGCACGGACGACAACGACGGCCCCGCCAGCGGCGATGACGGCAGCTTCGGCTAAAGGAATTATCCGGGATCTTAGTAGATGACAAAATATAAATTATGTTATTAAGCACCTAATAATTAAATACTTATATTTGAAAAAGTCCTTAAGGATCAGTATCTTTAAAGAAAAGTTTGACCGCTTTTTCGTATGAAGACAACTGACTCTAAGG
>CASEYC010000141.1 GCA_949292025.1 uncultured Bacteroides sp.
AGACGGCGGTCTCCCTTTTTTATTTTGTATTGCCGGATGACCCGTTGCCAGGCTACCACCGCCTTCCTCCGCCCTTTCCGCTACGCTCCAAGGACGGAGGAAGGCGGTGGCGGAGTTGCACTTCTAACTTGACGGTAGCTGCCTTTTGAATCGTATCTTTCAACATTCGTGTCGTATCTTGTATTCATTTGAGCCGCATTCTTTTCATACTATTTATTTAATTTTGCATCCAATTCCTGAAAGGAGACTTCTGTGTCATAAACTCATTCAAACAGATTACCGATGAAAAAAACAATCTTATCTTTTTTCCTGGTTTTGGCCAGTCTTGCGGGATGGGGACAAACCATCCAGATTTGCAGCCCTGATGAAGCGTTGAAAGTGGATTTTACCTTGAAAGACGGCATTCCTGTATATGCAGTGACTTATGACGGCAGGCAGATGCTGGAAGATTCGCCGCTGGGTTTTGTAGCCGATATGGGCGACTTCAGTCGGGAAATGACCCTCGCCAAACAGGAAACGAGGCGGATTGACCGTACTTATACACAAGACCGCATCAAGCGTTTGTATGAATCCATTTTGAGCGATGCAGACGATCACGGCCTGATGGTTATTTTCCATGGTTGCACTTTACCTCGTGGCTGGGAGCGGATGTATCCCAACTATGTGGGGAGTGAAGCCGTGCTGGCTTCCGAAAACCTGGTGTTCGATCAGCATTATGATGATATGGAAGCCTTCAATGCCTGCTTGCATCCGTTCATCCGCAACACGGTGGGGTGCATGGAGTTTGGAGGCAGCTTCCTGAACAAGCGATACAACCGTACGAACGATGGCGGACAAATCCGCCGCACGACAGATGTTTTTCAGCTTGCCACGGCCATCCTGTTCCAAAATCCCATCCAGAATTTCGCCTTGACACCCAACAACCTGACGGATGCTCCGCAGGTAGCTCTTGACTTTATGAGGCAGGTTCCTACCACGTGGGACGAGACGGTTTTTATAGACGGTTATCCCGGCAAGTATGTGGTGTTGGCCCGTCGGCATGGTTTTCAATGGTATATCGTTGGCATTAATGCGCAAAAGGAGCCGTTAAAGCTCGACGTTAAGTTGCCCATGTTTCGCGAAGGCCAGTCCTTGTGGACATACACCGACGGGAAGCAGGGAGAGCCCGTATTTTCCGAAGTGATGGTGAAGAAATCAGGCGTGCAGTCCGTTGTCATTCAGCCGAATGGAGGGGTGATATTGATGAACAGGCCGTAAAAGTGAGGAATTGGCAGGGAGAAGAAGGTATTATCGAACACAAAATTTGAAATAAAGAAAGTTATGAAGAAGAAAGTAGTTTTAGGTTTATTGGCATTGTCCGGCTCAATGTTGTTGCAAGCTCAGCAGAGTGACTTGTTGCCTTTCCGAAACACGTTGAAGGTTGAGGTGACGGACACGCCGGAGGATATCATCGTCAAGGCGGCACATATCGTCCCTACACCGCGTCAATGGGCGGCGCAGGAAAATGAGTTTATCGCTTTCGTGCATTTTGGCCCCAATACATTCACCCGCATGGAGTGGGGGACGGGCAAGGAATCTCCCCAGATATTCGATTTGAAGCAGTTGGACACCGACCAGTGGTGCCAAGCCATGAAGGCGGCGGGCATGAAGATGGTGATACTCACCGTGAAGCACCACGATGGCTTCGTGTTGTGGCAGAGTCGTTATACGCGCCATGGCATCATGTCCACGGGTTATAAGGATGGACAGGGCGACATCTTGCGCGAGCTGTCCGATTCTTGCCGGAAGTATGGTTTGAAGTTGGGCATCTACCTTTCTCCGGCAGATTTGTTTCAGATAGAAAGTCCCGACGGGTTGTATGGTAACGGAAGCCGTCCCTCCCTGCGTACCATTCCCCGCGAGGTACCGGGGCGTCCCTTCGAGAACAAGACCCGTTTCCAATTCGAAGTGGACGATTACAATGAGTACTTCCTCAACCAGCTTTTCGAGTTGCTGACAGAATATGGTCCTGTCCACGAGGTGTGGTTCGACGGGGCGCATCCCAAGCGTAAAGGCGGGCAGACCTATAACTATACCGCTTGGCGGAAGCTCATCCGCACGCTGGCTCCCGAGGCCACCATCTTTGGGCGGGAGGACGTCCGTTGGTGTGGCAACGAGGCGGGCCATACGCGCGAGAGCGAATGGAATGTCATTGGCGCCTACGAGGAAGATCCCGCCACGATGGTGGAGTTTCGCGACCTTTATGGCGACTTGGGCACGCGCGAAGTCTTGGTGTCGCGCGAGAAGCCGTATTATTTGCACTTCCAGCCTGCCGAAACCAATACTTCCATCCGTGAAGGCTGGTTTTATAGGGATGACGTGAACCAACGTGTCCGTACTGCCGACGATGTGTTCGACCTTTATGAGCGTGCAGCGGGAGGAAATTCCATCCTCTTGCTCAATATTCCCCCCAATCGCGAAGGGCGTTTTTCGGATGCGGATGTGGAAACCCTGCAGGAAACGGGGAAGCGCATCCGGGATACGTATGGTACTGACCTGCTGGAAGGTGCAGAAGGACCACGGGAAGTTTTGGACAACAACCTTGATACCTATGTTTTATTAGACAAAGGGCAGAAGGAAATCATCCTGACCACTCCGCGCCCCATTACCCTTAACCGTTTTGCTTTGCGCGAAGCCGTCCCCACCCATGGCGAGCGCGTGGAGCAACATGCTTTGGACATTTGGAAAGACGGTGAGTGGCAGGAGATTGCCCGTAGCACCAACATCGGGCGGAAACGCATTTTGCGCTTCGGGGAGGTGACGGCGTCAAAGTTCCGCGTTCGCATCCTTTCCGCGAGACTTTTCCCCGCCCTTTGCGAGGTTTCGGCTCACTATTACCGTCAACGGCCTCCGCAGTTGCAGATGCAACGTAGTCTTGACGGGCAAGTCGCTATTGGTTTGAAGGTGGATGATTTCAGTTGGAGCAATTGGAATCAGTCGGGTGTCCGCCAACATCCGGGCATGGAAAGCTTGGATGCGGCAACGGGTGGCAAGTTTGTGGTTCGTTATACGACTGATGGAAGCGATCCGGATGCTTCGTCTCCCCGTTATGATGCTCCTATCCTTTGGACAGGTGGAGAGTTGCGGGCAGCCGCTTTTTCGGCTGAAGAGCGGGGACCTGTTTGTCGGGAGCGTTTCGGCTTTATCAAGAAGGATTGGAGAGCGGGCGACACCCCGGCTGAGGAAGGGCATGCTGCCTCTGCCGCCTTTGACGAACAAGCCGATACCTATTGGATGGTGGAGGCCCGTTCGGCTTCTCCCGTGTTCTCCGTGGACTTAGGAGAGAAGAAGGTCCTTTCCGGTTTTGCCTATATGCCGCAGGCGGACAACGCACATGGCATGATGGCTGGAGGCTTGGTGGAAGTCAGTATGGATGGCCGGGAATGGCAATCCGCAGGCCGCTTCCAATTCGGCAATCTGGTCAACGATCCCACGCGGCGTTTCCATGATTTTGCCCAACCAGTGGAAGGCCGCTACGTCAGAATCACCATCACCGATATTGCCGGAAACCAGTCATCCGTCGGCATGGCAGAACTTGATATATTCTAACTTAGTTTAAACACGAAAAATATGAAGAAGTTACAACAATTCCTTTTTGCGATGCTCCTCGCTTTGGGTAGCATGTCGCTTTCGGCACAACAATTGTATGTGGGTGCCAATTATCATCCGCACGATGACAAGAACCCGGAAAAGATAGCCCGGGATATCCGGCTGATGAAAGAAGCAGGCTTTACGGTTACTCGCCTGGGACACCTGGCTTGGGACAGTTTTGAGCCATCGGACGGCGTGTTTGACTTTGAATGGTTCGACAAGGTCATGGATGGCATGGCTGAGGCAGGCATCAAGGTCATATTGGACCTTGCCGTACGTCCGGCACCTATATGGTTGCACCAACTCTATCCTTCCATCGACGTGACGGATGCTTCTGGTAATCGTCTTTATCCCAACCACCGCTATATGGATGATGTGGGCGACCCGATGTTTCAGAAATACGCCCTGCGCTTTGTAGATGCTGTGACAAAACGTTATGCCCACCATCCGGCGTTGCTGGCCTTCGGCATTGACAATGAACCGGGCGACGGGCCTATCTCGTATTCCGAGACGGTGCGGCAGCGTTTCGTGAAATGGCTGGAGCAGAAATATGGTACTGTGGATGCTTTGAACAAGGCGTGGGCTTCGCAACGTTGGTCGCGATGGATGAACCGGTTCGACGAGGTGGGTCTGCCCATGTCAGGACAAACAAAAGGTGCCCCTGAACGGGTGTTGGATTTCAGGCGTTTCGTATCCGATGAATTGAACGGCTTCTATAAGAAAATGATGGATTTGGTCAATGAGAATGCGCCCGATGTCCTGCTTAATACCAATGCATGGTATTATAGTCCTTTGAAATACTTTGACTATGCTCCCATCGCTTATTCCGGTCAACTGACCCGGCAGGGATGCGGGTTCTATCCCGGCCCTTCCTTGACGACGCCTTGGGGAATCATGAACGCCTTGTTTGGAATGTTCCGGATACAGTTCGAGAGCGACAATCCTTTCTGGTGCTCAGAGTTCACCACGGTAACGGCGGTACCCAATTCTATCCGTCAATCTGCTTATGCCACCCTGATGTATGGCAATCAATTGGTGTGCGGATGGACGTGGCAGAGTATGCACGGCGGGGAAGAGCAATATTTGGAAGGTATGTTGGATTGGGATGGTGTGCCCAACCGCAAGTATGATGAATACAAACAGATAGCCTCGGAGTTCAATAAACTTTCCCCTTATCTTCCTTATCGCCCGAAGGCGGAGGTTGGCATTGCCTATTCCTTTGATAGCCAGATGGCCAGTGCCTCTTTTCCCGAATCGCATGACAGCCAGGTGCAGACCTGTTTCAACCTCTTCTTTGACCGCAATATGGACGTGAAGATGTTGGATATTCATAGGAGTGAGCTTCCGTATAAATTGCTGATCATACCCGGTCTGACCGTCATGGACGAGGAAACTGCTGATAAAGTCCGCACCTATGTCCGCGACGGGGGAACGGTGGTGATGACCTCCTATTCGGCCATGGTTGACGAGACGGGGAAAGTTTTTTCTACCACCTTGCCGGGGCGATTGAGCGATGTCTTCGGCATCCGTGTGGCCAGTTTCGAGGAACCGGGAAACTTGAACGAAATTTCACCCCGTGGATATACGGGCCAGAGGTTGGGTATTTCCTATCGGGGATGTGACATCGACTTGGAATCGCCCCGTTTCGATGTCATTGAGCTGAAGGGTGCCCAACAATTGGGAAGCATCGAAAGTTTGCATCAGTCTTATCCTGTGGTGACAAGCCATCAGTATGGCAAGGGCAAGGCTATCTATGTGGGCATTCCGGCACGGGGCGGATGCCTGTCGCCCATATTGGACGAGTTGCTGGAGGAGTTGTCTATTCCGAAGGGACCTGAAGTTCCCCGCGGGGTCATGGCCCGTGATATTGACGAGACACATACCCTTTATCTTAATCTTACTTCCACTCCGCAAACCATCTCCTTGCAAGGCAAGGGCAAAGGTATTTTGTCCGGCGACACCTATGAACACCAGATGGTGCTGCCTCCCCATGAGCCGGAGTTGGTGGAATTGCACTAAAGCATATTTTAAAATAACTTCAATACTTAATTGAAAACGATGAGAAACAAAAATCTTTTCACGCTCGCTATGGCTGCCCTTGCGTTGGCAGCCTGTAGCTCTGCGCCTCAGAAGCCCAAGTATGATATCAATTCCGTGGCTTCGGCGAAGGGGACAGAAGTCTTCCAACCCAACTGGGACAGCATCGCTGCCCACTACCACTTCCCCGAATGGTTCCGCGACGGCAAGTTCGGCATTTTCATCCATTGGGGTGTGTATTCCGTCCCGGCGTTTGGGAGCGAATGGTATTCGCGTCACATGTACATCAAGGATTCTCGGGAATACAAGCATCATATTGAGACCTATGGACCGCATACGGAGTTCGGTTATAAGGATTTCATTCCCATGTTCAAGGCAGAGAAATTCAATGCCGATGAGTGGGCGCAACTTTTCAAGGAGGCGGGAGCCCGCTATGTTATCCCCGTGGCGGAGCACCACGATGGCTTTGCCATGTATGATAGCGACCTGAATGAATGGAATGCCGTGAAGATGGGCCCACACAAGGACATCATTGGCTTGCTGAAGGCGGCCGTTGAGAAACAAGGAATGGTATTCGGTGTCTCCACCCACCGTGCCGAGAATGCCTGGTTCTTCAATGGTGGCATGGAATTTCCCTCAGATGTGCAGGACAGCACCATCACTCTTTATGGCCGTCGCCTGCCGGGATATGTGAACTATAACGACGATGTGGCCCGCGAATGGCTGGAGCATACCTACGAGCTGGTGCAGAAGTATCAGCCCAGTATGGTTTATTTCGATTGGACGGTCAATCATCCCATCCTGATGCCTTACTTCAACAAGTTCCTGGCCTATTACTATAACAATGCCTTGGATTGGGGCAAGGAGGTGACGGCGTGCACCAAGCAGGGCTATCCCACCAACATACAGGTGTGGGACATGGAGCGTGGCAAGTCGGACAAGATGATGATATTCCCTTGGCAGACGGATACCTCGGTAGGCAAGCATTCTTGGAGTTACGTGGAAGGCGAGCAGAACAAGACGGCCAGCCAGATCGTGCAGGACTTGGTGGACATTGTCAGCAAGAACGGCAACTTGTTGCTCAACATCGGCCCCAAGGCTGACGGTACCATTACCGACGAACAGAAGCAGGTGCTCCTCTCCATCGGCCAGTGGTTGAAGGTGAATGGTGAGGCCATCTATGGCACTCGTTCCTGGAAGAAATTCGGCGAGGGGGATGCCGTCGTATCCAAAGGCTCCTTCTCGGACAACGAGGCCACTCCTTATACTTCCCGCGATTTGCGTTTCACCACTAAAGGCAACGATTTCTATGTCATTGCCCTCAATTGGGGTGTCGATCATATTTTGGTGAAGTCGCTGACGCCGGAAGTCATCGGCGATGCGCAAATCAAGAATATCATGATGTTGGGCTCCACGGAGAAAATCCGTTGGGAGAAGACTGCCGCAGGCCTGCAGATATATTTCCCCTCGCAGAAGCCTTGTGATTACGCCTATTCCTTTAAAATCGCCTTCGACCAAGAGGTGGGCAAGGATTTGCCGTCTGAGGCCTCTAATGAGGTGATGAAGCACGGGGCATGATGTTCTCTCTGCCATAAGAGAAACCAAACAAAGCCGAAGCATTCCGCTTGATAGATGACGGGATTCTTCGGCTTTATTTTGAGGATAAACCGGCCTTTCGACAAAACATACCTGTCTTTACAACAAAAGCAGCATCTCTGCCTTATTCTTTTGCTGATTATCCGCTTAAAGGAATCAAAAGTTTTTCGTAATATTGCAGTGCACAAATCATCATATCCTATGAATGCAATTTATACCCTGACTTGTACCATCATTCTATCGGTTGTGGCTCCACTTCTCCGGGCACAGCCGCAATTTTCTTTTCAACATTTAGATACTCCCGGTTATGATGTGCGTTCTTTTTGTCAGGACTCCACGGGAATGATTTGGTTAGGAACATCAGCAGGACTGAGAAGCTTTGCTGATTTGGATGATGATGTATTTGCCACTCACCCCATACGACAGAAGTTAGGAATTCCCATACAGCAAGTACAATGCGATGCTGCAGGCAGACTTTGGATATGGACTGACCAAAAAGGGTTACAAGTTTATGACCCTCATACGGATGAAATAGTAGAAGAAGCTATTGATTTGCTCCAATCATGGGGGATGGTTGTATGGTACAATTTTGAAATGCTCATAGATGATGATGGACGCATCTGGGCTTGGAAAGACAATAGTATCTATTGTTACCATCCGTTGACTCAAGAATTAAAGCAACTTACCTTGGATACATTTTTAGAAATTCCCCTTGAACAAGGAACTTATGATTGGTACATTCGGGATAATCGAGTATATCTGTTTGTGGCAGGTTATATATACCAGCTGGATACGGATTCTTTACAAATGATAGCGAAAGAACCTTTCCCTGTGGACGCTTTTGCAACATCTCCTTTAATTTGGGTGGATAATCAGAAAAATGTTTGGATTGCGTTGGGAAACAAATTATATTATCGTAATGCTCGCACTAATGATTGGAGTTGTCCCTATGAAACAGCCTCATACATAAAAGAAATAATGCAGCTAAATGAGCAAACCATTTGTATAACGACACTTTCTTCCGGTATATATATCTTTAACACAGATGGGGCATACAAGGATATCTACAAGTATGATCCTTGGGAAACAGGAAGTCTACAGAATAATCATATATTAGGCATATATAAAGACAACTCGGAGAATTTATATGTATCCTACAACAAACAAGGTTTATCCATCTGCCAACTAGATTATGAAAACGAAAATGTACGCCATTTGCCTTCTTTGAAATCAAGTTGGATTCCTGATGATATAAATAGCATTGTGGTGAATCCGGATGGAACGTTGTTTGTCGGGACAGATGGCTATGGCATATATTGTTTGGATGCTACGGGCAAAGAAAAGGGAGAGGTATTGAATGACGGCATGTCTGTCGTGACCATGCTTATAGATTCAAAAAGTCGGCTTTGGGCAGGAACCTTTCAAAAAGGGGTATATTGTCATGTGCAAGGGACAGTGAAGCATTATCTGGACCAAATATCTTGCTATTCTTTGACCTCGGATAGCCGTGGAAGAATTTATGCAGGCACATTGGGCGAAGGCCTTTTCCAAATAAATCCGGATACGGATGAGGTCATAAAAATATCCATTCCTTCAGCTGGAGGATACATTATGGATATTGAATATGGATCAAACGGCTTATTGTATGCAGCCACTACAGGCGGTTTGTTGGTAGTGAATCCTATGACTTTACAGGCAGACTTGCGCATAGGCAACAGTGTAGGTACACAACGGTTCTCACGTATCGTATTGAAATCAGTTATATGTGACAGGCGAAAATTAGTGTGGGTATTGTGTAATTGTGGGGTAGAATCTGTGCATATACTGGATTGTGAAAGGGACTCACTTATGACTATTCCCGAACTATCCAAATATAATATTGCAGCGATGGTGGAAGATACAGAGGGAAATATCTGGATGAGTTCGGAGAAAGGATTAATACAGGTCAAAGTAAATAAGTAGATGTTGAAAATTAGTTTATATCATTATGAGTTTGTACCTTTGCCCATTATTATAGAGTTGTACTATTATGGCAAAGATCAAAACCATATCATTGACAGACGAATCCCGTCTGCAATTAGAGGATGGCTTTC
>CASEYC010000142.1 GCA_949292025.1 uncultured Bacteroides sp.
ACTCAACAGGAGTTAATCCTGTCGCAGCAAGCACTTGACTTTGGCGGTGGCGAATCTTGTCGTAATACATCAATTGAACTTTTTAGGTCACAAAGATAAGTCAAAGAACGCATTAATCAATTATTCGATATAAACTCTAATATAAGTTCAAAAAGTTTAAGGATCGGAATGCCAAAGTTAGAGGGAGCGCGTAATCTGCAAAATAATGTAGATGCAGAGGTGGTTGAAAAGCTTATGGATAAATTAAAATATTAAATCTGACTATATAGTGGTTGTGGGGGATTTGCTATTTAGGTATAGCAAATCCCTCATCGTTTTTGGCCATGGGGACTGCGCCTGCTTCGTAATCGAACAGGCTCAACACTTGGTTCACTTTGTCCAATCGGAGGGTTTGCTTGCCTTGCTCCAACTCGCGTACAAAGCGGAGACCCACCCCCGATTTCTCGGAGAGGTCGATTTGCGTCAGGTTGTACTGCTTGCGCATCCTCTTTACAAATGTAGATAATGGGGTTGTATTCATACGTTTATACCCTTTTGGGTGCAAATATACACATTTATTATTGTTTTACACCTTTTGGGGTATAAAATATATGTCTGTTGAGGTAAATATACCCCAACGGGGATAATTCTGCTGCTATCAGTCTACTATCCACGCCTTGTTATGCGCCCGGGTCTTCTTGGGGTCATAGTACATGCCCGCCCGGGTGGGAATCTTCAGCACATACGTGCGCCCGCTCTTGTTCTGCAGGAAGTCGTCGCGCAGCCAGGGATTGGCATCCTTCAGCTGGGCGTAAGTGATGCCCTTCTCCTTGGCGTAGGCGGCCAGGTCGGCGATGCCCGTGGTGACGGTGTCCGTGGTGCAGGGGATGGGCGGGTAGAGGTCCCGGCGTTTCAGGATGAAGCCGTATTGCTGGGGATTGCCGAGCACACTTTTCGCGGCCAGGAGGCGGAACATGTAGCGGGTGGTCTCCTCCACGAGCCAGAGGTCCACGGCGCGGTCCACTCCCTGTTTGGAGAGTTGTGTGGTGATGCGGGCCTGCCCGGCGTTGTAGGAAGCGGCCACGCAGAGCCAACTGCCATACTTGGCGTAGGCTTGCTTCAGGTAGTCGCAGGCGGCTTCGGTGCTCTTCTCGATGTGGTAGCGTTCATCAATGTTGGCGTTCACCTCCAGGCCGAAGTCGCGCCCCGTGCCTTTCATGAACTGCCACATCCCGGCGGCTCCGGCGCGCGAGCGTGCCAAGGGGTTGAGGCTGCTCTCGATGACGGCCAGGTACTTCAGGTCGTCCGGCAGGCCGTTCTTCTTCAGTATAGGTTCGATGACGGGGAAGTAGCGGTTGGCGCGTTTGATAATCAGCATCGTCGAGGAGTGCATGTAGGTGAAGGCCATCAGTTCGCGGTCCATGCGTTCGCGCAGGTCGTAGCGGTCCAAGGGTATGACCTCGTCGGCAAAGCGCACCTGCTCCGGCACTTGCAGGGGCACGGTGTAGGACAAGGTTTCTGACCGGACGGAATCCCGTTCGGGGCGGAACTCGTCGTTGCTGACCAGGAAAGGAATGGCCGTGCCCGCGCAGAGGGCGAGGACGGCGGTAAGGGCGGTGTACTTGAGTTGGGATTTGTTCATATTCATTCAGTTCTGTATCGGCAACCTCTCCCATACATATCGCGGGATGAGTCGCCAGAAAAATACCAATATTTTATATCTCCAGTCGATGACGCAGACCCGCTCCTTGCGCTCCAGGGCGCGGACGATGCGGGCGGCCACCCGGTCGGGGCGCATCAGCATGGGGTAGTGCTTGTCGCTCCGGAGCAAGTCGGTGTCCACGAATCCCGGACGGATGTCCGTGAAGCGGATGGGCAGGTGTTGCATCCGCGCCAGTTGTGCCAAGGCGTCGAGGTAGGTGTTCTGGAAGCGTTTGGTGGCGGAGTAGGCCGGTGCCGCGCCCAGTCCCTTGGTACCTGCTATGGAGCTGATGGCGGCGATGTGCCCGCCTCCGTGCGAGCGGAACCAGTCGTAGGCCGTATTCGTTGCGCGGATAAAGCCTGTGACGTTGGTCTCTGCCGTGCGTAGCTCGATGTCCGGCGCCAGGTCGGGGTTCTGCCTTCCGATGCCCGCGCAGAGCAGGAAGAGGTCCATGCCTCCCAGGTCATCCACCAAGTCGAGGATTTGGCGGGGGCAATCCTTGGACGTGACGTCCATTTGGCGGAACTTTGTCCGGTCGGGTGCTTCGGCTTGGATTTGCCTTAACAAATCCTCCCTCCGGCCTGCCACACCCACCAGCCAGCCCCGGCCTGTGAGGAGGCGTGCCACCTCGCGCCCGATGCCCGAAGTGGCTCCGATGATGACGGCTCGTTTCATATTCTTCCGATTTTGTAGTCCGTTTGGTATCATTGCGGGGCAAAGGTACATCATTTCCCAATAAAAAGCCGCGTATTTTTTGCATTTTGTCGGAATATGGCCTATATTTGTTTCCGTTTTCCGCTTTTGCGCGGAGACATGTTCCCTATGCAATCTTAACAACTAAAACCGATAGAGAAGAATGGAAAAGAAAATTGTCAATTCGTACGAAGATTTTGAGAAGCTGGTGGGCCAGCAAATCGGCGTTTCCGACTATGTGGAAATCACGCAGGACCGCATCAACCTCTTTGCCGATGCCACCTCGGACCACCAATGGATTCATGTGGACGTGGAGCGTGCCAAGGCGGAAAGCCCTTTCAAGAGCACCATCGTGCACGGCTATCTGACGCTCTCCATGCTGCCCTACCTGTGGAACCAGATCATTGAGGTGAACAACCTGAAGATGATGATCAACTACGGCATGGAGAAGATGCGTTTCGGACAAGCCGTCCTCTCCGGGCAGCGCATCCGCCTGAACGCCTCGATGCAGTCGCTGGCCAACTTGCGTGGCGTGGCCAAGGCCGAAATCAAGTTCTCCATCGACATCGAGGGCGAACGGAAGAAGGCGCTTGAGGGCGTGGCCGTCTTCCTCTATTACTTCAATAACTGATTATCGGGAGCGTAACTCCCTCCACAAGTGGCGCAGGGCCGCCACGGGGTGTACTCCTATCATGCGGGGACCGGCATAGCGCATCACTTGGCGCATCCGTTCCCGCATGTCGCGTTTATAGCAGTGCACGGGGCAGAGGCGGCACGTCTTCTTCTCCTCGCCGAAAGGGCAGCGGTCCAGGCGGGCGTGGGCGTATGCCAGCAATTCCCGGCACTCCGGGCACAAGTCTTGGTTCCCCTCCTTGCGGCGGCAATAGAGGCGAATCATTTGTTCGACGATGCGTTTCTCTTGGGCGATGCGGGACATAAGTACAAATTTTGAAGATTTAGGCGGTAAAGATAAGCCAATTCTCAACTTCAGCCTAACTAACCAGTAGTTTTTTTGCTTACCTTTGCTTCGTGAACGCTAAAATACTTGCAGATATGAAGAAGTTACTATTCTTTTTGGCCTCGATAATCGTTCTTTCGGGGTGTGGTACCGTCCCCTTGACCGGACGGAAGCAGATATTGTTGGTGTCCGACCAGGAAGTGCTTTCCTCCAGTCTGACGCAGTACAAGGAATACATGCAGACGGCACCCAAGTCCTCGTCCTCCAAGTGGGCGGCCATGGTGACGCGGGTGGGGAAGAACATTGCCGCTGCCACCGAACGCTACTTGCGCGAGAACGGGCTGGCCAGCGAGGTGAAGAATTTCTCATGGGAGTTCAACCTCGTGAAGGACAACCAGGTGAATGCTTTCTGTATGCCCGGCGGAAAGATTGTGGTGTACGAGGGATTGATGAACCTCGTTTCTTCGGACGACGAGCTGGCCGTGGTCCTGGGCCATGAGGTGGCGCACGCCGTGGCCAAGCACAGCAACGAGCGCATGAGCCAGCAGGTCTTGGCCCAGTATGGCGCGCAGATACTCAACCGTTCCCTTTCGGAGAAGAGCACTGCCGTGCAGGCCTTGGCAAGCACGGTCTACGGCATTGGGGCGCAGGTGGGCGTGATGCTGCCTTTCTCGCGCAAGCACGAATCCGAGGCAGACTACATGGGCCTTATCCTGATGAAGATGGCAGGCTACAATCCCGATGTGGCCGTGACCTTCTGGCAGAAGATGTCCGCGGGTACCACCGGCTCCGTCCCTGCCTTGCTGAGCACGCACCCCAGCGACGCGCAGCGCATCAAGGACATACAGAAGGCGTTGCCGGCCATCAAGGCGAAGTATTGAACGCTAAAACCCTGTTTTTGCCTGAAACGTCATCCGCTCTCCCGTCACCGGATGCGTGAACTCCAGCCTCTCCGCGTGCAGGCAGAGCCTTTCGGAAGGGGTGCCATAAAGGGCATCGCCCACGATGGGGCAGTGCAGGCCCAACGGATGGGCGGCGTGCACGCGGAGTTGGTGGGTGCGTCCCGTCTGTGGATAGAAGGCGATGCGGGTGCGCCCGTCCTTTCGCTCCAGGACTTCATAGTCGGTAATGGCCGTCTTGCCGTGTACCGGGTCCACCACCTGCCGGGGACGGTCGTGCGGGTCGGGGCGCAGGGGGAGGCTGATGCGCCCGCGGTCGTCCGGCACCAAGCCCTCCAGCAGGGCGATGTACCGCTTGCGGACAAGCCGTTGCTCGAACTCCCTTTGCAGGCATTGGTGCGCTTCTTTATTCTTCGCGATGAGCAATAATCCGGAGGTGTCCATGTCCAGCCTATGTACCTGGAGTGCCTGCGGATAACGGGCCTGCATCAGGGCCATCACGGAGGCGGCAGCTTCCTTGCCGGGCACGGAGAGCAGGCCGGGGGGCTTGTTCACTACCAGCAGGGCTTCGTCCTCGTAGATGATTTCCAGTTCTTCTTCCTTTTCATTCCTTTGGGCCAATGGGTTGGGTTCCACGTCCAAGCCTTGCAACATGTGGCGCAGGATGGGGCCGCACTTGCCCGTGCACGACGGGTAGTAGCAGCCTTGTCGCCGCACTTCGGTCTGCGAGGGGGCGCCCCACCAGAACTCGGCCATCGCCAAGGGCTTCCAGCCGTGCAGGTAGGCATATTGCAGCAGCTTGGGAGCGGCACATTCGCCCGCACCGGCGGGTGGAATGCGTTGCACGGTGTCGGCAAACAATTCGCACAAGTCTTTCACTTCGCCTCGGTAATTCAGCATGCGGAATTGCCGGAAGAGGCGTAGTTGCAGGTCTGCCGAGCGTGTCTTGCGCTCGTGCTTCAAGGCTTGCAGGCGGGATGCGTGTGCCTCCACAGGCAGGCGGAGTGCGTCAACTTGTTCTTTCCAACGTCGCTCCAGGCGTTTGTATTCCGCTTTTTGGAACTGGCTCTCGCGGACGAGGGCGCCGGCTTCTTCCGGGGTGAGGAGGGAGGTGCGGCGTTGCTTCTCGCGCTGTGCCTTGGCTGCTTTCAGGGCTTGGCGGGCGGCGTCCAGGGCTAATTCCGCTTCGGCTTCGGCTTGACGGAGGGATGCTTTCTGTTGCAGATATTCCGGGTCTTGTTCCATCTGCGCGATGCGGGCATTGAGGGCGGAGATTCCCGCCTCTTCCTGCTTGAAGAACCCGTCGGGTTGCAGGAGGTCATATACCGGGGGCACGAAGAACGGCAGTTGGTTCTGTCCCGCCAGTATGCCGGAGAAGGCGGCCAGGTATCCCACCTCTCCTTCGGCGGTCTGCACCATGAGCACGCCGAACATCTTTCCCTCGCTCCATTCAGGGTGTTGCGACAGATGTTGTTGCACCTCTTCCGCCGCACGGATGCACAGGGGATGTGGCGTGTAGCAGAAGGGGTAGGTGAACTGCGCGGGCAAGGGGATGCTGCTGATGTCTGTATGGAAGGGATGTAGCATATTATTTCAAGGAATCAGCAAGGGAACGGGGTTCGCGGCGAGTGTCCCATACATCAACAATCCATACTATCTCCTTCTCTTCTACATATCTGTAAATCAGTTTGTAGTGCTCGTGGATGACGAGGCTCCGGTAAGCGGGAAAGTGCTTTTGCAGAAGCGGTTCTTTAGGACCCAAGTATGGTGAAGCAGCAAGAAGGGCTGTGCTTTCTTTTATGCGGCGATACATACGTTGGGCTGTGTGTTTTCCCCATGTGGCTTCGCCATATTCCAATATTTCTTTGCGACTCTGCCGGGCGTGTGCATCCCATTTTACTGTAGCCATGGCAGTGCCTCCAGCAATTCTTTGTCTGCTTCTTCATCGCTCAATCCCCAGTCGCCGTATTGGGCTCTTTTCTCAGCTTGGGCAATACGGCTTTCCATTTCTTCTACGGTATATTGGCACGGGGCATGAGTTTTTGCTTTGGCTTCTTCCATCAGCTTTTCACTCAGCCAACGCTTGTTGTCTGCGCTTAGAGGCTGCAACATTTGCAGGATGCCTTCCAATGATACGGTTGCATTCATAATTTTATGGGTTAAGGGATTAGATAGCGCAAAGGTAGGAATAATTTCTTTACTTTGTTCTTACTCCGTGGAAAATCATTACCTCGCGGACTTTGTCTTGCGGTACAGTCCCGCCACCAACTGGCACGCCGTCTCCAGCCCGATGCTGCCTGTGTTCAGCATCAGGTCGTAGCGGTGCGGGTCGCCCCACTTCTCGTCGGTATAGTATTCATAATGGGCCACGCGGTTGCGGTTCACGCGGGCTATCTCCGTGCGGGCCTTGTCGGCTGGTACGCCGTACTCCGTGGTGCAGCGTTGGCAAGCGCTTTCACGGTCGGTGTAGCAGAATACCTTGACGAGGCTGGGGAAATCCTGCAGGACATAATCCGCGCAACGTCCCACGATGATGCACGGTTCCTTGGCGGCCAGTTCGCGGATGATGTTGCTTTCTGCCACGAACAGCACGTCGTCCGGTGAGAGGCTTTGCTGGCGTGAGGACTCGTTGCCGTCCGTCAGAATGCACTTTAGCCAGTAGGAGGGGATGGATTGCTCGTTGCGGCGGATATAGGCTTCGTCGATGCCGCTCTTCTCTGCCGCCAGGTGGATGAACTGTTTGTCGTAGAGCTTGATGCCCAGCTCCTTGGCCAGCATTTCGCCCAACAGGTGTCCGCCGCTGCCAAACTCGCGGGCGATGGTGATGACCGTGTGCGTCATCTCTTGGGCAGGAACGGCCGATTGGGCGGATGTTGCCTGCTTGTCCGTTATCCAATCATTGATGAAACGGTAGTAAGGCGTGACGAAGTGCACGATGGAGCCCACCAGCAGGGCGGCTATCACCGTGCCCTCGCGCACGCCGTACACTCCGTCCATGAAGCACAGCGAGAGGATGACGGCCAACGCCACCAGCGACCAGTCGAAGGCCAGCTTGAGGTAGCCGAAGTCCTTGTGGAACTTCTTCACCAGCACCCGCACGAAATATTCGCCCGCCATCATGGCCACGTCGGCTTTCACCTCCAGCGCGATGCCCACGGCCAGGATGATGCAGCCTGTCAGCAGGTTGACTATCTTGCTGACATAAGCCACCGGATTCAGGTCCTGGATGATGGACATGCAGAGGTCGATGCAGAGGCCGAAGAAGAAGGTGATGACTATCTGCGAGAGATACATCCGGACATTAGTGTCCACTAAAAAATCATAGGAGTTCTTTGAAATTGTTGAAATTCAATTTGTTATAAGCGATTTTGGAGTCAACGGATTTGAATTTACTTTTGCGGTAACAATCAGACCGTTATGCATAAAGATCAGTTCGTTTTCTCCCAATTAGTCCAATTTATGAATCGCAACCATTTCAATTATCTCGTCCGTAAATATGAAGGCGACAAGTATATCAAGAGCTATACCTGTTGGAATCAACTAC
>CASEYC010000143.1 GCA_949292025.1 uncultured Bacteroides sp.
AAATCTCCGTAACTTTAGCCTCTGAGAACATAGTGGTAATTGCTTAAATGTTATACTTAGACACTATAAATTTAATGCTTTTATCGCTATGTTCCTAATTTTCAAACTGATAATTTTAATCTTTATATCGAACTCACGTTATTGAGAACACCGAGTGGACAATTCTTTGTATGGTGTCAAGATTGCGGGCGGCTCTTGCCGACTTGCGTTTAATCTTGTCTTGCAACAGATTGAAATCCAGTGTCCAGTGCATGCTTTCTATCGCCCAGTGATTGCGCACTAACGAACCCAACTCCGGAGTGCTTGTCGGCAGGCTGCTCACATACAACCGTTTTTCAGAGGTTCGTGCGCCGGATGACTTCCTAACCGTCTCGGATTCATATTCTATAACCGTCATGTTGCCTCCCCATTTTTCCTTGTCGGCTATGATGTCAAGGCCGTCAAAGACGCGGTAGGTCCGGGTTTCGATTCTGACATGCCCGAGTTCCGGTCTCTCCGTGTAGGAATACACAGGCGCATGCCCTTTGAGCCTGTCTTCCACGCCGTAACGCAGGGATGGCTGGTTCGCCTTCAGTTCTATGAGGAAATCACCCCCGTTCTTTCTGATTGTGTCTATGATGTCCTTTTGCATGGACATGGCATCGGCTGTGACTATCTTTCCTGATTTGTCGGTTTTGCCGATAAGCCTCGGTATGGCTTTGATCTCATTGCTTTTCTCCCGGCATGCCTCGGTTGCCAGTGTGATGCCGGTATTGTATGAACACGCAGACACGATATCAGGATTGCGCCCGTTCTCCAGAACGGTATCGCGCTCGGACTTGCCGTTCACGCAGATTATCTCTTTGCCTGCCTTGGACAGTTTTCCGTGGAATGCTTCCGTGAACTCCTGCACCCTGTCGGCAAGCGCCGTATCGTCCATGCCTTGTTCCATGCGGCAGAGGGGCGCCTCTGACGGCACACCGTTCTTCAACATGCCTAATTTGCGGAACTTATTGAGGTGGCACCTGCCGAATTCGATTATCTCGCCCCTCTCGACACACTTTGAGGCGCGGGCGAGCATCATCAGAATGATGGCGTCTTTGAGCTTGTGTCGGATATTGCCTTTGCATAGTCGGCGGAAATCGGGGACCGACGAAGCAAAATCCATCAGTTTTTCCATGATGCTGCCTTGTGGCTCTAATTTATTGTGTACTTTTGTGGTGTGATTGTGCGCTTCAGTGCCAATCAGAATGTCTTGGTCAAGTGGCTTTGTTTTTTTCATAACTATTTGATTGTTAACTATAAAGTTACGGAAAATACATCACTTGACCAAATTTTTATATATGTATTTTGCTGAATTTCAGAGACTATGGATATAGCATACGGCACATTTACATCAGCCGTAAATTTCAACAGACATAGTTGAAAACGAAGAAACGAACACCATGCTAACCATGCTCGTAACCGCTATAAAATAACAGCATTCTTGAAACTTCCATGTTTGCTTAAATGAAAGAGCCGTGGCAGAAGGGATAATTTTTCGGCGGAAGAGGGATGCATTCGATTTCTTTTTGCTATTTTTGCGCTCTATTAAGGACTGACAAATGGGAACAGAACCTACTACATATCATTTGCTGAATGCTATAAACTCTCCAGCCGATCTGCGCCGCCTGCCTGTGGACCAGCTACCGGAGGTGTGCTGTGAGTTGCGGGAGAACATCATACGAGAGGTGTCGTGCAACCCTGGACACTTCGCTGCCAACATGGGCACGGTGGAGCTGACCGTCGCCTTGCACTACGTGTTCAACACGCCCTACGACCGCATCGTCTGGGATGTGGGCCATCAAGCCTACGGACACAAGATTCTGACGGGACGGCGCGACACGTTCCGCACCAACCGCCGTTTGGGCGGCATCCGCCCGTTCCCCTCGCCCGAGGAAAGCGAGTATGACACTTTCGTCTGCGGTCATGCGTCCAACTCCATCTCCGCTGCTTTGGGTATGGCCGTGGCCGCTGCCCGTAAGGGGGAGAAGGATCGTCACATCGTGGCTGTGATTGGCGACGGCAGCATGAGTGGCGGCTTGGCTTTCGAAGGGCTGAACAATGCGTCGTCCACGCCGAACGATCTGCTCATCATCCTCAATGACAACGACATGGCTATTGACCGGAGTGTGGGCGGGATGAAGCAGTACCTCTTCAACCTGACTACGAGCAATCGCTATAACCAATTGCGCTTCAAGGCTTCACGCTTGTTGTTCCGGATGGGCATCCTTAACGAGGAACGGCGCAAGGCGCTCATCCGCTTCGCCAACAGCCTGAAGTCCATCGCCGCCCGGCAGCAGAACATTTTCGAGGGGATGAACATCCGCTACTTTGGGCCCATAGACGGGCATAACGTGAAGAACCTGGCGCGCGTATTGCGGGATATCAAGGACCTGAAAGGACCCAAAATCCTGCACCTCCACACCGTGAAGGGAAAAGGTTTCGCTCCTGCGGAGAAAGACCCCGGTACGTGGCACGCTCCCGGACGCTTCAACCCGGAGACGGGAGAGCGGTACTTCGTGGACGACACGGACCTGCCGCCGCTCTACCAAGATGTTTTTGGCGAGACCTTGGTGGAACTGGCGCGCCGGAATCCCCGCATCGTGGGCGTCACCCCCGCCATGCTGATGGGCTGTTCGATGAACAAGCTGATGGATGCCATGCCCGACCGTACCTTCGACGTGGGCATTGCCGAGGGGCATGCGGTCACTTTCTCGGGTGGAATGGCCAAGGAAGGGTTGCAACCGTTCTGCAACATCTACTCCACCTTCATGCAGCGCGCCTACGACAATGTCATCCACGATATCGCCATTTTGCGCCTACCTGTGGTACTCTGCTTGGACCGCGCGGGCTTGGTCGGCGAAGACGGCCCCACGCATCACGGCGTGTTCGACCTGGCTTATTTCCGTCCCATTCCCAACCTGACCATCGCCTCGCCGATGGACGAGCACGAATTGCGTCGCTTGATGTACACCGCCCAACTGCCGGACAAAGGCCCCTTTGTCATCCGCTATCCGCGAGGACGGGGTGTGCTGACGGACTGGCGGTGTCCCTTGGAAGAAATCGAGGTGGGGAAGGGTCGTCAGCTGAAGGACGGCAAAGACCTGGCGGTCATCACCATTGGCCCAATCGGCAACACGGCGGCACGTGCTATCAGGCGGGCGGAGAAGGAGAAGGGACTCTCCATCGCCCACTATGACTTGCGCTTCCTCAAGCCGCTGGACGAGGATTTGTTGCACGAAGTAGGGCAACGCTTCACGCGCGTTGTTACGGTGGAAGACGGCGTGCGCATCGGGGGCATGGGTACCGCTGTGTTGGAGTTCATGGCCGACCACGGATACACGCCTTGTGTGAAGCGCATCGGCGTACCGGACAGGTTCGTGGAGCATGGGAAAGTGCAGGAGCTTTACAGACTCTGCCAGATAGACGAAGACGAGATTGTGAAACAATTAGAATAAGGAAACGTGAAAATCATCATTGCAGGTGCCGGCGCAGTAGGCACCCACTTGGCCAAGTTGCTCTCGCGCGAGAGGCAGAACATCACCCTGATGGATGATGACGAAGAACGGCTCAGCACGCTCAGCTCGAACTTCGACTTGATGACGGTAGTCGCCTCGCCCACCTCCATCAAGGGGCTGGAGGATGTGGGCACGCGCGATGCTGACCTTTTCATCGCCGTCACGCCAGACGAGAGCCGGAACATGACGGCCTGTATGCTGGCCAGCAATCTTGGAGCCAAGAAGACCGTGGCCCGCATCGACAACTACGAATATCTCCTGCCCCGCAACAAAGACTTCTTTCACAAGTTGGGGGTGGATTCGTTGATATATCCTGAGATGCTGGCCGCCAAGGAGATTGTGTCCTCCATCCGCATGAGCTGGGTGCGCCAGTGGTGGGAGTTCTATGGCGGTGCCCTCATCCTGATAGGCACCAAGATGCGCGAAAAGGCCGAAATCCTGGACGTGCCCCTCTACAAGCTGGGTGGTCCGACTCTGCCCTACCACATCGTGGCCATCAAGCGCGGCAACGAAACGCTGATTCCGCGAGGCGACGATGCTATCCGCATGAACGACATTGTATACTTCACTACCACCCGCAAATACCTGCCCTACGTCCGCAAGGTGACCGGCAAGGAAGACTATGTGGATGTGCGCAACGTCATGATTATGGGAGGCAGCCGCATAGCCGTCCGCACTGCCCAATATGTGCCTGACTATATGCAGGTGAAGATTGTGGACAATGACCTGAACCGTTGCAACCGTCTGACCGAGTTGCTGGATGACAAAACCATGATTATCAACGGGGATGGACGCGACATGGATTTGCTGGTGGAGGAGGGGTTGAAGAACACCGATGCGTTTGTGGCTCTGACGGGCAACTCAGAAACCAACATCCTGGCCTGCTTGGCCGCCAAGCGCATGGGTGTCAGCAAGACGGTGGCCGAGGTAGAGAACATAGACTACATCGGCATGGCGGAAAGCTTGGACATCGGCTCGGTCATCAACAAGAAGATGATAACGGCCAGCCACATCTACCAGATGATGCTGGATGCCGACGTCAGCAACGTGAAATGCCTGACCTTCGCCAACGCCGACGTGGCGGAGTTTACCGTGAAAGCCGGCTCGCTGATAACGAAACATCCAGTGAAAGACCTTGGCCTGCCCAAGGGCATGACCATCGGTGGCTTGATACGTAACGGGGAAGGTATCGTGGTGATGGGCGATACCCTTATCCAACCGGGCGACCATGTGGTGGTATTCTGCCTGAGCATGATGATAAAGAAGATAGAAAAGTTTTTTAATTGAAATAAAAATATGTAAAATCTCCCGTTTTTGTCATTTGGAGATAGCAAACGGACAGATAGATGTTTGTATCTTTGCAGACTGATAGGGAATGAAAAACAAGCAAGTATTACACATTATATATATGAATAAAATCTTATAGATTTATGAACTTCATTTTTTTAGTCACCGTCGTGCTGACGGCCCTCATCTTTGTAGGGCTCGTGGTCGTGATAGCAAATGCCATTGCGCCACGCTCTTACAATCCGCAAAAGATGGAGCCTTACGAGTGTGGTATCCCCACACGAGGTAAGACGTGGATGCAGTTCCACGTAGGTTACTACCTGTTTGCCATCCTGTTCCTGATGTTCGAGGTCGAGACCGTATTCCTCTTCCCGTGGGCGGTCGTCACCGCCGAGCTGGGCGTTGCCGGATTGTGTAGTGTATTGTTTTTCTTGTTTATCTTAGTTCTGGGTCTTGCATACGCCTGGAAGAAAGGAGCATTGGAATGGAAATAACTAAAAGACCCAAAATCAAGTCCATCCCCTACGAAGAGTTTCAAGACAACGAAACCTTAGAGAAACTGATTCAAGAGCTTAACGCCGGGGGCGCCAATGTCATGGTAGGCGCCTTGGACGATCTTATTGACTGGGGACGTAGTAATTCACTGTGGCCGTTGACCTTCGCCACCAGCTGTTGCGGCATCGAGTTCATGGCTGTAGCCTCTGCCCGCTATGACATGGCACGTTTTGGCTTCGAGGTGACGCGTAACAGTCCCCGCCAGGCCGATGTCATCCTGGTAAACGGCACCATCACCTACAAGATGGCCCCCGTGTTGAAACGTCTGTACGACCAAATGGCCGACCCGAAGTATGTGGTGGCCGTGGGCGGATGCGCCGTGAGCGGCGGTCCTTTCCGGAAATCCTACCACGTCGTGCAGGGCGTAGACCAGATTCTCCCGGTAGACGTTTATGTACCCGGTTGCCCGCCACGTCCCGAAGCTTTTCTGTATGGCATGATGCAACTGCAACGCAAGGTCAAGATTGAGAAGTTTTTCGGAGGAGTTAACAGAAAAGAAAAGGAAACAGAAGAATAAGATATGGAAAATACAATATATGTAAAGCCGGAAGAGCTTCACGCCACCATGTCGCGCCTGCGCAAGGAGAAGAAAATGGATTTCCTCAGAAGCCTGACCGGTATGGACTGGGGAATCCCCGATGAGAAAGATGCGGAAGGTACCCTGCGCGGCCTGGGAGTGGTTTACCACTTGGAAGCGACCGCAACCGGCGAGAGAATGGTGGTGAAGACATCCACCCTGGACCGTGAGCATCCTGAACTGCCCTCCGTGTATGACATCTGGAAAGGCGCCGACCTGCCTGAACGCGAAGCATACGACTTCTTCGGCATCGTGTTCACCGGACATCCCGACATGCGCCGCCTGTTCCTGCGCAACGACTGGGTGGGCTATCCCTTCCGCAAGGACAATGACCCCGCCAAGGACAATCCCCTGCGCATGGACAACGAAGAGACCATCGACGTGACCAGCGAAGTGGACGTGACGGCCAACGGCGAATCTAAAGAAAAGAAGAATGAAATCTTCACCAACGAGGAATATGTGGTGAACATCGGTCCCCAGCACCCCTCCACGCACGGCGTTTTGCGCCTCCGCGTATCGCTGGACGGCGAAATCATCAAGAAGGTGGACCCGAACTGCGGATATATCCACCGCGGCATTGAGAAGATGAACGAAAGCCTCACCTACCCGCAGACATTGGCCTTGACCGACCGTCTGGACTACTTGGGCGCCATGCAGAGCCGCCATGCGTTGTGCATGTGCATCGAGCAGGCCATGGGCGTGGAAGTGAGCGACCGCGTGAAGACCATCCGCACCATCATGGACGAGCTTCAGCGTATCGATTCGCACATCCTTTACTTCGCCTGCCTCTGCCAGGACATGGGCGCCACGACCGCCTTCCTCTATGGCTTCCGCGACCGCGAAAAAATCCTCGACATCTTCGAAGAGACTTGTGGCGGCCGCCTCATCCTGAACTACAACACCATTGGCGGCGTGCAAGCCGACATCCATCCGAACTTCGTACACCGCGTGAAGGAGTTCATCCCCTACATGCGGCACAATCTCCAGGAATACTTCGACGTGTTCATCAACAATGTCATCGTGCAGCAGCGTCTGAAAGGCGTAGGCGTGCTAAGCCGCGAGGACGCCATTGCCTTTGGCGCCACCGGCGGTACGGGACGTGCGGCAGGTTGGGCTTGCGACGTGCGCAAGCGCATCCCCTACGGTGTGTATGACAAAGTGGACTTCAAGGAAATCGTCTACACGGAAGGCGACTGCTTCGCCCGCCTCATGGTCCGTATGGATGAAATCGTGGAAAGCCTCCACATCATCGAGCAGCTGATAGACAACATTCCCGAAGGTCCTTATCAGGAGAAGATGAAGCCCATCATCCGCGTGCCGGAAGGTTCGTACTACGCAGCCGTGGAAGGCAGCCGTGGAGAGTTTGGCGTGTACCTGGAAAGCAAAGGCGACAAGACCCCTTACCGCCTGCACTATCGTTCGACGGGCCTGCCCCTCGTAGGCACTTTGGACACGCTTTGCCGAGGCGCCAAGATTGCCGACCTGATAGCCATCAGCGGCACGTTGGACTACATCATCCCCGACATAGACAGATAATGAATACATTAGCACTTTAATCATATTAATACGTTAAAAGATGTTCGATTTTAGTATTGTATCAAGCTGGATACACCAGATGCTGACATCCGTCATGCCCGAGGGCTTGGCCATCTTCATCGAGTGTGTAGTAGTAGGAGTATGCATCGTGCTGATGTATGCCATCCTTGCCATCCTGTTGATTTACATGGAGCGCAAGATATGCGGTTTCTTCCAGTGCCGCCTGGGCCCGATGCGTGTGGGCCCCTACGGAACCATCCAAGTCATCTGCGACGTGCTGAAGATGCTGACCAAGGAAATCTTCACGCCGAAGACCGTAGACAAATTCCTGTATAACCTGGCACCCTACATGGTGCTGCTGGCTTCCTTCCTGACCTTTGCCTGCCTGCCCATGAACAAGGGCATGGAGGTGCTGGACTTCAACGTCGGCATATTCTTCGTGATGGCCGCTTCCAGCATCGGCGTGGTAGGTATCCTGCTGGCGGGTTGGAGCTCGAACAGCAAGTACTCCCTCATCGGAGCCATGCGTAGCGGCGCCCAGATCATCAGTTACGAACTTTCCGCGGGTCTGAGCATCCTGACGATGGTTGTCCTGACCGGCACGATGCAGATTTCCGGCATTGTGAACGGACAAGCAGACGGATGGCTCATCTTCAAGGGACACATCCCCGCCATCATCGCTTTCATCATCTATCTGATTGCCAGCAATGCGGAATGTAACCGTGGCCCGTTCGACTTGCCCGAGGCAGAAAGTGAGCTGACCGCCGGTTATCACACTGAGTATAGCGGTATGCACTTCGGCTTCTTCTACCTGGCCGAGTATCTGAACCTGTTCATCGTGTCGGCCATCGCCGCCACCGTGTTCCTGGGTGGCTGGATGCCGTTGCACATCCCCGGCCTGGACGGCTTCAACATGGTGATGGACTACATCCCCGGTGTCATCTGGTTCTTCGCGAAGGCTTTCTTCGTAGTGTTCCTGATGATGTGGATGCGCTGGACGTTCCCCCGCCTGCGAATCGACCAGATCCTGAAGCTGGAATGGAAATACTTAGTACCTATTTCGATGGTCAACCTGCTGCTCATGGCATTGGTAGCCACCCTCGGATTGCACTTTTAACCCCCAAAGTTTGTGACTATTATGGAAGAAAAAGATACTTATTTTAATGGTTTGGTGAAGGGGGTGCGCAGCCTGTGCATCGGCCTGAAGACGACCATGCGTGAATTCTTCACGAAAAAGGTGACGGAACAATATCCCGAGAACCGGAAGGAGCTGAAGATGTTCGACCGTTTCCGCGGGACATTGACCATGCCCCACAACGAGAACAACGAACACCACTGCATTGCCTGCGGCCTGTGCCAGATGGCTTGCCCCAACGGCACCATCAAGGTGACCAGCGAAACCATCACGACCGAAGACGGCAAGAAGAAGAAAATACTGGCCAAGTATGAGTACAACCTCGGCTCGTGCATCTTCTGCCAGCTGTGCGTCAACGCCTGCCCGCACAATGCCATCACGTTCGACCAGAACTTCGAGCACGCCGTTTACGACCGCTCCAAGCTGATCTTGACGCTGAACCACCCGGGCAGCCACGTTGAAGAGAAGAAAAAAGAAATTACTAATAAGCAATAAGCACTTATAGACATGGAAATAACTCTCGAAACAGTAGTTTTCTACTTCCTCGCGGCTTTCATCGCCGTGTTTTCCATCCTGACGGTGACCACCAACCGCATTGTGCGCGCGGCCACTTACTTGCTGTTCGTATTGTTCGGCACGGCAGGATTCTATTTCCTGCTGGGATACACGTTCCTCGGTTCCGTACAAATCATGGTCTATGCCGGAGGCGTCGTCGTGCTCTACGTATTCTCCATCTTCCTGACCAGCGGTGAAGGCGCCAAGTTCCAGAAGCTGAAGAAAAGCCGCTTCTGGGCAGCCTTGGGCACCACGCTTGCAGGAGGCATCATTGTATTGTTCGTATTGCTGAAGCACAAATTCCTGGCACCGGTGGATGTTGAGTACGCCGAGACCGGATTCAAGGAAATCGGTTCCCTGATGCTGAGCAGCGAGAAATACGGATATTTGTTGCCGTTCGAGGCTGTCAGCATCCTGTTGCTGGCGTGCATCATCGGCGGATTGTTAATCGCACGTAAAAGATAATCACAGCTATGGTACATTTGGAATACTATCTGATAGTCTCGACTATCATGCTTTTTGCAGGCGTTTACGGGTTCTTCACCCGGCGCAACACGTTGCACATGCTTATTTCGATTGAGTTGGTCCTGAATGCCACAGACATCAACTTCGCAGTGTTCAACCGATTTCTGTTCCCCGGCATGCTGGAAGGCCATTTCTTCGCCCTCTTTGCCATTGCCATCGCGGCAGCAGAGACGGCCATAGCGATTGCCATCATGATTAACATCTACCGTAACATCCGCAGCATCCAGGTGAACCGCTTGGAGGAGTTGAAGTGGTAATATCAATTGAAGTGAAAAACTAATAACTGAAACATTAATATGGAATATACAATTCTTATCCTGCTGCTTCCGTTCCTCTCGTTCCTGACCCTCGGTCTGGGAGGCAAATGGATGTCGCACCGTACGGCCGGCATGATCGGCACGGTGGTGCTGGGTGCGGTGACGGTGCTTTCCTACACGACGGCTGCTATGTACTTCAGCAGCCCCCGTCTGGCGGACGGTACGTTTGAGACGTTGATGCCTTACAACTTCACTTGGCTGCCCTTCACGGACAGACTGAGCATTGACATGGGCATCTTGCTCGACCCGATTTCCGTGATGATGTTGATTGTCATCAGCACGGTGTCGTTCATGGTACATATCTATTCGTTCGGCTACATGAAAGGCGAAGTGGGCTTCCAACGCTACTACGCTTTCCTGTCGCTGTTCACCATGTCCATGCTGGGACTGGTGGTGGCTACCAACATCTTCCAGATGTACCTGTTCTGGGAGTTGGTGGGTGTCTCCTCTTACCTGTTGATTGGATTCTACTACACGAAGCCTTCGGCCATCGCCGCTTCCAAGAAAGCATTCATTGTGACGCGCTTTGCCGACTTGGGCTTCCTCATCGGTATCCTGATTTACGGCTACTTCGCCGGAACTTACACCTTCGAGCCTGACACGATGATGCTGGCCAAGGGCGGTGCCGCCATGATTCCGCTGGCACTGGGCCTGATGTTCATTGGTGGTGCCGGCAAGAGTGCCATGTTCCCGTTGCACATCTGGTTGCCGGACGCCATGGAAGGCCCGACGCCTGTCAGCGCCTTGATTCATGCCGCTACGATGGTGGTTGCCGGTGTTTATCTGGTGGCCCGCATGTTCCCGCTGTTCATTGAGTATGCTCCTTCCACATTGCACATCGTGGCCTACGTAGGTGCCTTCACGGCATTCTTCGCAGCCAGCATCGCCTGTGTGCAGACGGATATCAAACGTGTGCTCGCCTTCTCCACCATCTCCCAGATTGGCTTCATGATGGTTGCCTTGGGTGTTTGCTTCGCCGCAGACCCGCACGAGGGCGGTTTGGGTTATATGGCAGGTATGTTCCACTTGTTCACACACGCCATGTTCAAGGCTCTGCTCTTCCTGGGTGCCGGCAGCATCATCCATGCCGTACACAGCAATGAGATGTCAGCCATGGGAGGCCTGCGCAAGTATATGCCCATCACGCACATCACGTTCCTGATTGCCTGCCTGGCCATCGCCGGTATTCCTCCGTTCTCCGGTTTCTTCTCGAAGGACGAGATCCTGACGGCTTGCTTCCAGTTCAGCCCCGCCATGGGTTGGATCATGACCGTCATTGCCGGCATGACTGCCTTCTATATGTTCCGTCTGTATTTCGGTATCTTCTGGGGAACAGAGAACAAAGAACTGCACGCACACCACACGCCGCACGAAAGCCCCTTGTCAATGACATTCCCGCTGTTGTTCCTGGCTTTGGTAACTGTTGTGGGCGGATTCATCCCCTTTGGTGAATTTGTTTCCTCCAACGGCCATGCCTACGAAATCCACTTGGATTGGAGCGTAGCCGCCACGAGCATCGTGGTTGCCGTGGTTGCCATTGCACTGGCCACCTTCATCTACGCCAAGGAGAAGCAGCCCGTGGCCGACGCATTGGCCCGCCGCTTCCGTGGCTTGTGGACGGCTGCTTATCATCGCTTCTACATTGACGAGATTTATCAGTTCATCACGCACCGGATTATCTTCCGCTGCGTTTCCACTCCCATCGCTTGGTGGGACCGCCACGTGGTGGACGGTTTCTTCAACTTCCTGGCATGGGGTTCGAACGCAGGCAGCGATTCCATCCGCACCTTGCAGAGCGGCCGCGTACAGCAGTATGCGCTGGTATTCTTGCTGGGCGTGCTGGCACTGATACTGATTCTGTTGCTGTAACTGATGTGCGAGTGACTAATAAACATAGAAATATAATTATTAAATACCCAATAAGATGAACTTCTTATCATTATTTGTTCTCATTCCCCTGCTGATGTTGCTGGGCCTTTGGCTGAGCCGCAACATCTCACAGATACGCACGGTGATGGTGACGGGTGCTTCGGCCTTGCTGGTGCTCTCCCTCGCGCTGACCGTGATGTACCTCCAAGCCCGCCAGGGTGGCGCGACGGACGAGATGTTGTTTTGCGCCGACGTTGCCTGGTATCCGGCTCTCAACATACACTATTCGGTAGGCGTTGACGGCATATCGGTAGTGATGCTGCTGCTTTCGTCCATCATCGTGTTCACGGGTACATTCGCTTCCTGGCGTCTGCAACCGCTCACGAAAGAATATTTCCTTTGGTTCACGTTCCTGTCACTGGGTGTGTTCGGTTTCTTCATCTCCATCGACTTGTTCACGATGTTCATGTTCTACGAGGTGGCCCTGATTCCGATGTACCTGCTGATTGGCGTGTGGGGTTCCGGTCACAAGGAATACTCGGCCATGAAGTTGACGCTGATGCTGATGGGTGGCTCTGCCTTCCTGCTGATTGGCATCTTGGGCATCTACTTCGGTTCGGGCGCCACGACCATGAACCTGCTGGAGATTGCCGACCTGCACAACATCCCCATTGAGCAACAACGCATTTGGTTCCCGCTGACCTTTATCGGCTTCGGCGTACTGGGTGCCCTGTTCCCGTTCCACACATGGAGCCCCGACGGTCATGCTTCGGCCCCCACGGCAGTGTCCATGCTGCACGCCGGCGTGCTGATGAAACTGGGAGGTTATGGTTGCTTCCGCATCGCCATGTACCTGATGCCTGAAGCTGCCAACGAGCTCTCTTGGATTTTTATCATCCTGACGGGTATCTCCGTTGTCTATGGTGCCTTCTCGGCTTGCGTGCAGACCGACCTGAAGTACATCAACGCCTACTCTTCCGTGTCGCACTGCGGCTTGGTGCTCTTCGCCATCCTGATGATGAACCAGGCTGCCAGCACGGGTGCCGTGCTTCAGATGTTGTCCCACGGCTTGATGACGGCCTTGTTCTTCGCCCTCATCGGTATGATTTACGGGCGCACCCACACCCGTGACATCCGCGAGCTGAACGGCCTGATGAAAATCATGCCTTTCCTCTCCGTCTGCTACGTGATTGCCGGTCTGGCCAACCTGGGTCTGCCGGGTTTGAGCGGTTTTGTGGCTGAAATGACCATCTTCACCGGTGCTTTCCAGCTGGATGACACCTTCCACCGCACATGGACCATCATCGCCACGGCTTCCATCGTCATCACGGCGGTCTACATCCTGCGTCTGGTGGGCAAGATCCTGTATGGCACCTGCACCAACAAGCACCACCTGGAACTGACGGACGCCACTTGGGACGAGCGAACGGCTGTCATTGTCCTCATCGCCTGCGTGGCCGCCCTCGGTCTGGCACCGTGGTGGATCAGCAACATGATTGGCGACAGCGTATTGCCGATAATTAATCACCTGGCAGTAGTTCAATAATCAATAACCTGTAAACAATAATTAGATATGGAAATGGATTACAGTCAATTCCTACTGATGAAAGAAGAGCTGTCGCTGATTGCCGTCATCGTCATTCTTTTCATCGCAGACCTCTTCATGAGTCCTGACAATCACAAGCGCGACGGGAAGCCTGTGCTGAACACGCTCCTGCCGGTTGCGCTGCTCCTGATACACACCGTCATCACGTTGGTGCCCGGTGCTGAGGCTTCCGCTTTCGGCGGCATGTATATTACTACGCCCGCCCAAAGCATCGTGAAGTCCATCCTGAGCATAGGCACGCTCATCGTGTTCCTGATGGCACACGAATGGATGCGCCGCGAGGAGAACCACATCAAGCAGGGCGAGTTCTACGTCCTGACGCTCTCCACCCTGCTGGGCATGTACTTCATGATTTCGGCCGGACACTTCCTGATGTTCTTCATCGGACTTGAGACGGCCAGCATCCCGATGGTGGCCCTGATTGCCTTTGACAAGTTCCGCTTCCAGTCCGCCGAGGCTGGTGCCAAGTATATCCTGACGGCCATGTTCTCCAGCGCCCTGCTGTTGTTCGGCCTGTCGCTGATATACGGCACGACGGGTTCGCTCTACTTCGAGGACATCCCCGCCGCCCTGGACGGCAGTGCCCTGCAAATCATGGCGCTGGTGTTCTTCTTTTCCGGCATGGGCTTCAAGATTTCCTTGGTGCCCTTCCACCTGTGGACGGCCGACGTCTACGAGGGTTCGCCCAGCACGGTGACGGCCTACCTGAGCGTCATCTCCAAAGGCTCTGCGGCCTTCGTGCTGATGCTGGTCCTCATCAAGGTGTTCGCCCCGATGGTGACGGAATGGCAGACCATCCTCTACTGGATTATCATCCTCTCCATCACTTTGGCCAACCTCTTCGCCCTGCGCCAGCAGAACCTGATGCGACTGATGGCTTTCTCCAGCATCTCGCAGGCAGGCTACATCATGCTGGGTGTCATTGCCGGCACGTCGATGGGTATGACCTCGCTGATTTACTACGTGTTGATTTACCTCTTCGCCAACTTGGGCGTCTTCACGGTCATCAACATCATCATCCAGCGCACAGGCAAGGTGACGCTGACAGACTATAATGGCCTCTACACCACCAACCCGCGCCTGGCCTTCCTGATGACGCTGGCCCTGTTTTCCTTGGCAGGCATCCCGCCCTTCGCAGGCTTCTTCTCGAAGTTCTTCATCTTCGCGGCAGCCTTTGAAAGCGGCTTCCACCTGCTGGTGTTCATCGCCTTGGTCAACACGGTATTGTCCCTGTACTACTACCTGCGCGTGGTGAAGTCCATGTACATCAACAAGAGCGACGAGCCCATCGTTGCCTTTCAGAGCGATAACTATACGCGTGTCAGCCTCCTGCTGTGCACTGCCGGCATCATTGTGCTGAGCATCGCCAGCGTGGTATATGACAGCATTGACAAGTTCTCGTTCGGTTTATAAAGAGTCGAAAGACGTTTAGATACTTAAACTTTTATTGTCGGGTGTCGGAGCGCGTGAGCGTTTCGGCACTTTTTTTATCCGGGACTTCCTGAGAACCTGCACGCCCACAGGGCAAACTAAAGACCTTGTCTACAACAACTCGCACCGACCTTGCCGAAGAAGAAATCATGACAAAACTATTTGCCCTGTACGAAGTCTTGTCGAAACAGGCATAAGCATACACAGGAGGCTATCGGGGAGGGCTCTCCAACTACCTATAGGTAATCAAGCAACTACTTATAGGTAATCGGGCAACTACCTATAGGTAATTGGCAAACTATCTCTAAGCAATCGTTGGACTTGACCGCATTAAACACTACTTTTGCAGTGGACTAAAATGTGAAATTATGAAGACAATTAATTGAGCATCGCCAGCGTGGTATATGACAGCATTGACAAGTTCTCGTTCGGCTTGTAATAAGTCAGCCGCCCGGGGATGGGCGGCTGACTTAAGTTTATTAGAAGGGGGTGGCACGCAAAGAGCCTACTTCAGGTTCAGGCTGTTCCGCACGGCAGTCATTTCCGGTTGTTCAGGCAAGGACGCCTGACGGGTGCAATAGTCAAACTGTACGGACTTGTCGCCGGTAAAGGAATGCCATTTCAACGTCAGCTTCACAGTCTTTCCCTGCGTGTCGGGCAAGGAAGCCAGGCTGAACGCCACCAAGCCATCGCCTGCCTGGCCATAGGTGTCGCCATAAGCATTGTGGCGGAACTCCACTTCATAGGGGTCATCAGGGTTCTGGGTCGAAATCAGGTTGACAAAATGTTTTTTGGCGGGATTGTTCCATACCGTGCGGAAACGGAGGGTCAGATAACCGTCTTCGGCTATCGTCACCCAGTCTGCCACCATCTCCACCGGGTCGTCGCCATAGACCTCATCGTTCTGCGCCTCGCCCAGGTTCGGAGCCATCGGCTTGGTCAGCAGGCTGTCTATCCAATTGACATGGACAGCCTGGCTATATATGCCGCTGGGTTGGTCCACATCCGAATAATTGACCAAGGCCCGCACTTCCTTCCCGCCGAAGGGCGAAGTCTTCATGTTGACAGGCAGCAGCGTGGTGCGCTCGTCCAGTTGCAGGTAGCATGAGTTGTCCGAGGCATTCTTCACCGTCACCAGCGCGTTGGGATACAGCAAGGCATAATCGTCATTGTCGTCATCCAGGCAAGACTGGAAACCCAGCGAAGCCATCGCGGCCGCCAATACCACAAACCATTTCTTACTTTTAATCTTCAATTGTTTCATTGTTAATTCACGTGTTTAGATTATACATTCATTCGCTTCTCGTAGGGAGAAATGCCTGAATGTGGCAAATGCTGCGTGAACCCGTGTTAAACTTTCCTAACTTATACGCCCATCGTCTCCCGGTAGAAATCCAAAGCCTCGAAGATGGTCTTCTTGTCGGCAGTCTGATTGATGGCAATCTCGCCGATGTCCCTCAGCAAAGTGAAGTTGATGACGCCCTCCGTGTTCTTCTTGTCATGCTGCATCAGGGCGTATAGGTGTTCATACGCCTTGCAATCGTAGGTGAAGACGCCATAATTCTCTTTGATGAAAGCGATGGTCTGCCTCATTTTGTCTTGGGGGAAACCGGTCTTCAGGCATGACAAATAAAGCTCGCACACCAAGCCCCATGCCACGGCATATCCGTGCAACACCGGACGGTTCTCGGCCAAAGCCAGGCTCTCAAAGGCATGGCCTACGGTATGCCCCAGGTTCAGCGCCTTGCGGATGCCCCGCTCCAAGGGGTCTTCATGCACGATGTTTTCCTTGACTTGCACCGAACGGCCCACCATCGCCTTCAGCTGCGCGTAGTCAATGGAGCCCCTGTCAAAGGAAAGCAGTTCAGCCCAGTGCCCAGGCGTGCTGATCAGCCCGTGCTTCAGCATCTCGGCATAACCGGAGAAGAAGTTGCGGTCGTCCAGCGTGCGCAGGAATTCAGTCTCGATGAGCACACTGACAGCAGGCGAAAACACGCCCACCTCATTCTTCAACCCATTGAAATTGATGCCCGTCTTTCCGCCAACGGCTGCATCGACCATGGCCAGCAAGGTGGTGGGGATATTGATATAGGGTATGCCCCGCTTGAAGGTGGAGGCAGCAAATCCTCCCAAGTCGGTCACCATGCCGCCGCCCAGGTTGACCATCAGCGAACGGCGGGTGGCCCCCTTGTTGCTCAGCTCCAGCCAGACGGAAGCCAAGGTTTCCAGATTCTTATGCACATCTTCGGGACCGATAACTATCTCCACGGCATTCTCCAAGGCATCCACCCCTTCCAGCAACGGGAGGCAAAGGCGATGGGTGTGCTCATCGGTCAGGACGAAGACCTTGTCGTGCGGGCATTGGGCGAGGGCATGTGCCAGGCTGTTTCCCAGTCCCTCGCAGAGGATGACTTCTTGCGTGTTCATTTTCCTATTCTACTTGTTTTTTTGCTATTATTGCCGCAAAGATAGAGCTTCTCCTGAAAGAAACAGTCCGTGTTTTAAAAGAAATAACCGATTAATAAGACATTTTATCACTTTGCTTGTTAAACCTTTGAGACCGTCCCAGGTCAAAGGGGCATTAGTGATTCATTTTTTAAGGTACAAAGCATAAACAGATGAAACGATTCGTTACGTGGACAATATTCTTCTGCCTGATGGCATTGTCCGCATTCTCACAAGCCCAAACGGTAGATGTGTCGGGACGCATAGTAGAAGGAGACACCCAACAACCCGCCATCGCCGCCAGCGTGCAACTACTCAATCTCCCGGACAGCAACCAAGTCACCGGCATGGCCAGCAATACACAAGGCCTTTTCCGCCTGCAAGCCAAGCCCGGCAAATATGTCCTCAAAGTGACTTATATAGGCTACCAGCCCTCATATACCCCCGTGCAACTTGTTTCGGCGCCTAAACGGATGGGCGACATTGTGCTCCAGCCAGATGCCATCCTGCTGGCCGAAGCCGTCGTGGTGGCCGAAGCCCCGCAGGTGCAGGTCGTGGAAGATACCATCCAGTTCAACTCGTCGGCCTACCGCACCCCGCAAGGAGCCGTGCTGGAGGATCTGGTGGAAAAGCTGCCCGGCGCCGAAGTGGACGAGAGCGGCAATGTGAAGATTAACGGCAAGGACATCTCGAAAGTGATGGTGAATGGACAGGAATTCTTTGGCGGCGATGTGTCCACCGCCCTGAAAAACCTTCCTGTGGAGATGATTGACAAGCTGAAGACGTATGACAAGAAGTCGGACCTGGCCCGCATCACCGGCATAGACGACGGCGAGGAAGAGACCGTGCTGGACCTGACCGTGAAGAAAGAGATGAACGCCGGATGGTTTGGCAATGCAGACGCAGCCATCGGCACGAAAGACCGCTACGCCGTGCGAGGCATGGTGAACTATTTCCGCGGACCAACGCAGATATCGCTCATCGGCTCGCTGAACAACGTCAACGACCAAGGCTTCTCCGGCGGCGGAGGAGGCCCGCGATGGAGAAGCAACAATGGCCTGACGGACAAGAAATGGGTAGGCTTCAACTTCTTCACCAAGAGCAGCAAGATTGAATTGGGCGGCAGCGCACGCTACAACTATACGGGCAACGACGTCACCAGCATCGGGTCGACCGAAGACTTCCTGACCAGCGGCAACTCCTTCTCCAACTCCAACTCGCAGGCATGGAACCGCAGCAAGAACTTCCACGCCGACTTCCGCATGGAGTGGACGCCCGACACGCTGACCAACATCATCTTCCGGCCCAACATCTCGTACAGCAAGACGGACAACCTGTCCAACTCCGAGTCCGGCACCTTCGACAGCGACCCCTACGCCTTGGTGGACGACCCCAACAACTACCTTGACCTGGGAAAGCTCCTGATGGACGACCCCTTGGAGGACATCCGCGTCAACGCCATCAACAGCGGAACCCTGGCCGACGGCAAGGACCTCAGCGTGAACGGCACGCTGCAAGTGAACCGCAAGCTCAACCCGCACGGACGAAACCTCACCTTCCGCGGGCGGTTCAGCTACGGGGACAACGTGAACAAGCAATACACCGAATCGGAGACCCGCTACTTCCAACTGATGAACTACATGCAGACGGGCGACTCCACCCTCATCCGCAACCAGTTCATCCATACGCCCACGAAGGACTTCAACTACCGCGCCCAGCTGACCTACAGCGAACCCATCGCCAAGGCCACCTTCCTGCAATTCAGCTACCAATTCCAATACATGTACAGCGAAAGCGACAAGCGCACCTACGACCTCTACAACAACCCGGCGGGCGGACACTATGACTGGGGCATCGGCGACCCGCTGCCCGGGGACTACCGCGACGGCGAGGTGGACAGCCTGGGGCGCTACGCCGAATACCGCTACTACAACCACGACGCCTCCCTGGCCCTGCGCTTCGTCCGGAAGAAGTGGCAGCTCAGCGCAGGCATGTCCTTCCAGCCGCAACACACCGTGCTGTCCTACAAGCGGGGCGACTACATGGTGGACACCACGCGCAACGTCTTCAACTTCGCGCCCAACATCGACTTCCGCTACCGCTTCTCCAAGGTCAGCCAGCTGCGATTCTTCTACCGCGGACGCAGCGGCCAGCCCTCCATGGAGAACCTGCTGCCCATCACCGACAACTCCAACCCGCAGAACATCCGCGTGGGCAACCCCGGCCTGAAACCCTCATTCAGCCACAACCTGCGCCTCTTCTACAACACCTACGACGCCGAACGCCAGCGCGGCATCTTCAGCCACGCCAGCTTCCAGGCCACGCAGAACAGCATCAGCAACAGCCGCGTCTACAACGAGGCCACCGGCGGATGGACCACCACGCCGAAGAACATCAACGGCAACTGGAACCTCTTCGGCATGCTCGGCTTCAACACCGCGCTGAAGGACAAGAAGTTCAACATCAGCACCTTCACCAACTTGATGTACCAGAACAACGTGGGCTACCTGACCGACAACCAGACACGGCAGGAGCGCAAGAACACCACCACCAACCTCAACCTGAACGAGCAGCTGCGCTTCACCTACCGGAACGACTGGCTGGAGGTGGGCCTGAACGGCACCATCGGCTACACCGTGGAGCGCGACCGCCTGACCCCCGCCAACAACCAGAAGCCATACACCTTCTCCTACGGCGGATTCACCAACATCACCGCGCCCTGGAACATGTCCCTCTCCACCAACCTCTCCAACCGGAGCCGGCGCGGCTACCGCGACGCCAGCATGAACCGCAACGAGCTGATATGGAACGCCCAGCTCTCGCAGACCTTCCTCAAGGGCGACGCCACGCTCAGCCTCGAGTTCTACGACATCCTGCGCCAGCAGAGCAACATCACCCGCTCGCTCAGCTCAAGCGGACGCTCCGTCTACGAGTACAACGGCATCAACAGCTACTGCATGCTGCGCTTCATCTACCGCCTCAACATCTTCGGCGGCAAGAAGGTGAAACGCGAGGACATGCCCCCGGGCATGATGGGCCCCCGCCGCGGACCCGGCAGAGGGCCGCGACGCTTCTGAGCCGCCGGGCGCGCGGGCACGGCGCGCCTCACCTCCGCCTGACGTACACCTTGTGCGACCCGTAGCCCGACGACACGATGCCCGACGACGCGTCCTCGCGCCACCGCCTCAGCTCGCGGGCGGCCGCACCACGCAGCAGGCCCGTCAGCGAGGCATACTCCAGCACCGTCAGGTACGGGTGCGACTCCAGGTACTCCTGCGCCAGCCTCAGCCGCTCCTCGGGCGTGTAGCGCGCCGACGACTTGCGGAACTTCCGCCCCGCCCGCTCCAGCGTGCACCGCCGGTCAGTCTCCTTCACCAGCTCCTTGTCCGCCCGGAAGCGGATGCGGTCCACGCAGAGGCTCGCCGCATTGCGCCTCGGGTCGCCCGCCAGGCCCGTCTCCCGCTCCGCGCCCTCGCGCAACCCCAGCCCCGGCGTGAAGGTGCCTATGCCGTCAATCTTCACCGAACGCCCCTCGGCCATCGCCCGGGCCATCACCTCGGCCAGCGCCCGCACCACGCCCAGCACCTCGCCCACAGTGAAGGTGCTGGACTGGCGCACCTCCTGCGCGGCCTCCTCCAAGTCCATCTGTCCCCGCAGCTGCAAGCGGGGAAACAACGTCCGCCCGCCGTCCTGGGCAGGCAGGTTCGATTCCTGCATTTCATACAATGCCATGTCCGTGTCTCCTATCCGGTTAAGTCATACCAAAAAGACCCGCCACCCCCTGCGGGAAAGTCTGCCACCCCCTGAAAGAAAGTTTGCCATTCCCTGAGAGAAAACCCGCCACAGCAGGAAGCAAAGTCAAAATTCAACCTCGATTTGCAGGAATTCAGCCTTGATTCTTGCAAATCCAACCTGAAATCCTGCAAATCCAGCGTAAAGATACAACTTTCTCCGGACACTGGCAAACTTTCTTTCAAGGAACGGCAAACTTTCTCTCAGAGAGTGGCAGACTTTCCCGCAGGGAGTGGCAACCTCCGGGTCGGGCAGGGGACATGAAAAAAGCCCCTTGGCATTGCTGCCAAGAGGCTTCACTCTACTTTTAGTTCAAACTTTCGCGTTCAAGTAGCGGGACCCGGGATTGAACCGGGGACCTCATGATTATGAATCATGCGCTCTAACCAGCTGAGCTATCCCGCCGTCGTTTCTCGATTGCGGGTGCAAAGGTAAGGCATTTATTTGAATTGCCAAATATATTGGCCATCTTTTTTTGACTTTTTTATCCGCAGGAATAAGCCAGGTATCCTAACCAGTTAAAACACAGCGCGATAAGCAGCCGTCAGCCAGACCCCCCTCCGCGCCGTCAAGGCCGCTTGCCGGACAATGCCCGTCCGTCATACACCTTACTATATATGATATGGCGGCAAACGGACGAATGTAAAAAACAATGACTAATCCTTAAAAGAGATGAATTATGCCGCGTATGTAGAAAAAAACATATAACTTGGCGGCACGAACAGAAAAAACACGGAGCACTGTATATGGGACGTAAGAAAATACACTTGGAATACCTGTTAAACGCAACATCAAGAAACATTCTTTGGGAAGCCATCAGCACCCCCACGGGCCTGGAAGGCTGGTTTGCGGACAAGGTGCTGTCCGACGACCGCCACGTCACCTTCTGCTGGGGGAAGACCGAACGCCGCGAAGCCATGATCGTGGCCATGCGGACCTATTCGTTCATCCGCTTCCATTGGCTGGACTCGGAAAAAGAGCGCGAATACTTCGAACTGAAAATGACGAACAATGAGCTGACCAACGACTTCGTGCTCGAAATCACCGACTTTGCAGCCGAAGACGAAGTGGACGACACCTGTGAATTGTGGGAGTCCGAGGTGGAGACTTTGCGGCGCACATGCGGGTTCTGACGCTTCGCATTCTTCCGATAAAACGGCTCTCTAATCTTTTTTAAGCCTCAATCTGCCGTGGAGTGCCGATTTTATACTACTTTTGCGCTTTCAATGGAATGACGCGGCTATGTTGCATATAAAAAAGTTAGATATATTCATCCTGAAGAGCTTCTGCCTGCTCTTCGCCGGCACGTTTTTTATCTGCCTGTTCATCTTCATGATGCAGTTCCTCTGGAAGTATGTGGACGAGTTGGTGGGCAAGGGGCTTGAAATGACTGTCTTGGCTCAATTCTTTTTCTATTCGGCCTTGACGTTGGTGCCCCTGTCGTTGCCGCTGGCCGTGTTGCTGGCGGCGCTTATCACGTTCGGCAACTTCGGCGAACGCTTCGAGTTGCTGGCCATGAAGGCGGCGGGCATTTCACTGCTGAAAATCATGCGGCCGCTCATCGTTTTCATTGCGCTGGTGTCTTGCGTGTCCTTTTATTTCCAGAACGTCATTGGCCCGCGGGCGCAATCCAAGCTCTGGACCTTGCTTTTCTCCATGAAGCAGACGTCGCCCGAAGTGGACATTCCCGAAGGCGTCTTCTACGATGAGATAGACGGCTACAACCTGTACGTCAAACACAAGGACCGCGAAACGGGTATGCTGTATGACGTCCTTATCTATAACTTCGAGAAAGGCTTTGAGAACGCCCAAATCATCAAGGCCGATTCCGGTCGTCTGGAGATGACTGCCGACAAGCAACACCTGTACCTGCACCTGTATAGCGGGGAGCAGTTCGAGAACCTGAAAGACCAGAGCGTCAGCCGCAAGAATGTGCCCTACCGGCGCGAGACTTTCCGGGAGAAACATGCCATCATCGAATTTGATTCCAACTTCAACATGGCCGATGAAGGCATCATGAGCAATTCCGAGAAGAGCAAGGACATGTGGACCATCCAGGCAGACGTGGACTCAATGACGTTCAAGAACGACAGCTTAGGCCGCATCTACTACGATGAAGCCATGACGAGCACCTACAACACTGCAGCCAAACTAACCCGCCAAGATACAGTTAAACTGGCCGAAGCCGTTCCGGAAAGTTATGATGCGGACAGCCTGTTCGAAGTAGCCACTTTGTCGGAGAAGGAGAAAGTCCTCACCACTGCCGTCAGCCGGGCCAGCAGCGCGGCCAGCGACTGGAATTTCAAGGCTTTCAACATCCAGCAGACCGACAAAAGCCTGCGCCGCCACAAAGCGGCCTGGCATGAGAAGCTGACGCTGTCACTCTCCTGCCTCATCTTCTTTTTCATCGGTGCGCCCTTGGGAGGCATCATCCGGAAAGGTGGCCTGGGCATGCCCGTTGTGGTGTCCGTGGTCATCTTCATCGTCTACTACATTATTAATAATACAGGCTTCAAGATGGCCCGCGACGGCAAGTGGATTGTCTGGATGGGCATGTGGACCAGTACGGCAGTGCTTGCCCCCTTGGGTGCCTGGCTCACCTACAAGGCCAACAAAGACTCTGTCGTGCTCAATGCCGATGCTTACGTCAATTGGATAAAGAAAGTATTGGGCATCCGGAGTGTGCGCCACATCTACCGCAAGGAGGTCATCATCCACGACCCCGATTACACCCGTCTACCGGCAGAACTGCAAACGCTTTCGACCGATTGCCGCATATATGCCGACCGCCACAAGTTGAAACAAATGCCCAACTATTACAAGCTGTGGACGGATACCGGGGAAGACCAGGAAATGGAAGACATAAACATCCGCCTGGAAGATTTGGTAGAAGAGATGTCCAACACAAAATCAGCCCGCCTGATTGGCGTGTTGAACAATTATCCTATTATACCTGTCCGGGCCCATGTACGCCCTTTCCGTCAATATTGGCTGAATGCGGCGTGTGGCATCTGCCTGCCAGTGGGCTTGTTCTTCTTTTTCCGTATCTGGGCTTTCCGCCTCCGTCTGGCCAAGGACATGGAGCGCATTGTGAGGACCAATGATGACGTCATTTACGTAATCAACCAAATGCGGGCAAATGGCGAGGTGTAAGGACATGTTTATGTATTAGTTTGATTATTATAGAAAGATATGGAACCGATTAAGTTGAATACGATAGAAGAAGCCGTAGAAGACTTCAAAGCCGGCAACTTCGTCATTGTGGTCGATGACGAAGACCGCGAGAATGAAGGCGACCTCATCATTGCCGCCGAGTTGATAACTCCCGAAAAGGTGAACTTCATGCTGAAGCATGCGCGAGGGGTATTGTGTGCCCCCATTACGATTTCCCGGTGCAAAGAGTTGGATTTGCCTCATCAGGTGATGGACAACACGTCGGTATTGGGCACGCCTTTTACCGTGACCATCGACAAACTGGAGGGATGCACCACGGGGGTGTCAGCCGCCGACCGTGCCGCTACCATCCGTGCGCTGGCAGATCCCGCCTCCACTCCGGGTACTTTCGGACGTCCAGGGCATATCAATCCCCTATATGCACAGGAAAAAGGCGTGTTGCGCCGTGCAGGCCATACCGAGGCCACGATTGACCTGGCCCGTCTTGCCGGACTTTATCCCGCAGGTGCCTTGATGGAAATCATGAACGACGACGGCACGATGGCCCGTTTGCCCGAATTGCGCAAGTTTGCCGATGAATATGGCCTGAAACTGATCTCCATCAATGACCTGATAGCCTATCGCCTGAAACAGGAATCCATGGTTGAAAAAGGAGTGGAAGTCAACATGCCTACTGCCTATGGCGATTTCCACCTGATTCCTTTCTACCAGAAATCCAGCGGGCTGGAACATGTTGCCCTCTTCAAAGGCGTATGGGAGCCAGACGAGCCCATCTTGGTACGTGTCCATTCGTCATGTGCCACAGGAGACATCTTTGCCTCCAAACGATGCGATTGCGGCGAACAGTTGCACAAAGCCATGCAAATGATAGAAGAAGCAGGCAAGGGCGTGGTGGTCTACCTGAACCAAGAAGGGCGCGGCATCGGCCTGATGGAGAAGATGAAAGCCTATAAACTACAGGAGAACGGCATGGATACCGTGGATGCCAACATCTGCCTGGGACATCTGGCCGATGAGCGGGATTACGGCGTGGGTGCCCAAATCCTTCGCGAGCTGGGCGTGCATAAAATGCGTCTGCTGACCAACAATCCGGTGAAGCGTGTAGGTCTTGAAGCATACGGACTTGAGATCACCGAGAATGTTCCCATTGAAACAACGCCCAATCCCTACAACGAACGTTATCTGCGTACTAAGAAAGAGCGCATGGGACACACGTTGCACTTCAACAAATAATCTTTCGGTTAACAAAAGGATACAGAATCAATTAAATAAGGAGAATCATCATGAACCAACTATCTGACCGTTTGAACAGCTTGTCGCCTTCGGCAACGCTGGCTATGTCTCAAAAAAGTGCCGAACTGAAGGCACAAGGCATAGATGTCATCAACCTGAGTGTGGGAGAACCAGACTTCAACACCCCCGACCATATCAAGGAAGCAGCCAAGAAGGCCATTGACGAGAATTATTCCCGCTATTCGCCCGTTGCCGGCTATCCGGCTTTGCGCAATGCCATCGTGGCCAAGCTGAAGAATGAAAACGGCTTGGATTATACCGCTGCACAGATTTCGTGTGCCAACGGTGCCAAGCAATCCGTCTGCAACACCATTCTGGTATTGGTCAATCCGGGAGACGAGGTCATCGTTCCCGCCCCCTATTGGGTCAGCTATCCGGAAATGGTTAAACTGGCCGAAGGCGTTCCTGTCATTGTGGCAGCGGGCATTGAACAGAACTTTAAGATAACCCCCGAACAATTGGAGACAGCTATCACACCGAAGACCAGGGCTTTGATTCTTTGTTCGCCTTCTAATCCCACCGGTTCTGTCTATAGTGCCGAGGAATTGGCCGGCTTGGCTGTAGTACTCCAGAAACATCCGGATATCATTGTCATAGCCGATGAGATCTATGAACATATCAACTATATCGGCCGACACCACAGTATTGCCTCTGTGCCCGGTATGAAAGACCGTACGGTCATCGTTAACGGTGTGTCCAAAGCATACGCTATGACGGGTTGGCGCATTGGCTTCATTGCCGGTCCCGATTGGATTGTGAAGGCTGTAAACAAGTTGCAAGGGCAGTACACTTCCGGCCCTTGCTCTGTATCCCAAAAAGCCGCAGAAGCCGCCTACACCGGCACGCAGGCACCTGTTGAGGAGATGCGTCAGGCCTTCCAGCGCCGCCGCGACCTCATTGTCCGCTTAGCCAAGGAAGTGCCCGGGTTTGAAGTCAACGTGCCCGAAGGTGCGTTTTACCTCTTCCCAAAATGCAGCTCTTATTTCGGCAAGTCGGCAGACGGACGCAAAATCAACACGGCTGAAGACTTGGCTATGTATTTGCTCGAAGTGGGTCACGTGGCTTGCGTGGGTGGTACTTCCTTCGGTGCTCCCGATTGCATTCGCATGAGTTACGCCACGAGTGACGAGAATATCGTCGAGGCCATCCGTCGTATCAAGGAGGCCTTGGCTGCATTGAAATAAGATTCTTTTTTTCATTTTATGTCGCGGATTGCGTGGTTTGCACGGGTTAAAGCTGTGTTTTTCCCGCAGTCCGCGAGCTACCGTCAAGTTAGAAGTGCAACTCCGCCACCGCCTTCCTCCGTCCTTGGAGCGTAGCGGAAAGGGCGGAGGAAGGCGGTGGTAGCCTGGCAACGGGTCATCCGGCAATACAAAATAAAAAAGGGAGACCGCCGTCT
>CASEYC010000144.1 GCA_949292025.1 uncultured Bacteroides sp.
AATGGCTCGGACCAGCGGATTACATATCCGATGATACATTGATGTACGCTACAAACAGGGCGTTGGCAACCATTGGGGATGAACTTTGTATCAACTTTGCTCATGTGGCTTAGTATAAATTAATTCTAATGACTTACTTAGGTTCATGAAGTTTGTGTTTGCTGTCAAAAGTAGAATATTGCCACCACATTTTCTATCACTGGAGAAGCAATAAATAGCATATTTTGAGCAAAAGCAGTTTCTTACGCCTATCTACAACAGTTTCTACACACTCCTCAGTGTCTGAACCCCGGCACATCCGGCATAATCGTCGGTCCTTCCCTATGGCCTCCGCCACGGGATTTTTGTATCGCCCCGCGAATAATCTCGAACAGGATGGGACCGAAATCTATCTGCAATTTGAACTTGTCGAACTTATAATAGGGTGCCACGACAGGCAGGACTTCCCACCGACCCGTCAGGGAATTGTAATAACTCTGCGCACCCACCTCCATGCCAAACCGCTCCGTGACATCAAAGCCCATCGTACCGCCAAAGCCGTATGACGGACGCCCGAGGAAATCACCGAACCCCACGCCCCCAAAGGTGCGGAAGTATAGCCGGTCCTGGGCTTGCCAAAACATTTGGCCGGACAAGCCGAAGGATTGTCCTGTGAAATGGGCCGTGTTTATCTTCACGGCATCTGCCATCATTTGTAGTTGGAGACGGTCATTCAATTGTTTTTGCCATCCCAAGGTGGCGGCATTGAAACGACCGATACCCGGCACACTGGTCTGCGAACCGACCCCGAAAAAGTATCCTCCGCCGACACGGCCCAACACGCCCGATGTGGAATAATCCCCCTTGAACATCGGGGAGGGATTGAGATAATAAGGAGGTATCGGCCCAAGCATCCAAGCGTCCGCACGCTTAGAAGAAGACGGATGCAAGGGCACCGAACGGACGGCAGGCAGGTCGGCACGTTCGCCCAGCGAAAGGCTGTCGGACATCAAGACCGGTGAATGTCCGGCTCTGTCCAGCGGCACGCTATCGCGCCGAATCCGCAGGCTGTCCGTCTGCTGGGCAAAGGCACAAAGCCCACTTGTCATCCCCATCAGGAAAAAGAACAGGCGGAGTGAAATCCGCCCCCACAAGTGCATCCTCATAAGCAGTTCTCCTTATCTAAATGAGAACAAAAATAAGAAAATGCCCCCCAAAGAACAAAATTGGTAAGACTATTTAAGAAATACGGGAAAACAGATGGCAACCTCTCTGTTTTTTCCTACATTTGTAAGCAAATAACCAATAACCCTCAAAAACACATTGTATGAGAAATTCAAGATTCTTTGCGCGGCTGTTCCTGCTCGCCACCCTGTGCGTCGGCAGCCCCGTGTTGCAAGCGCAAACCGTCATCCCCGCCCCGTTGGAAACGGAGCAAACGGAAGGTTCCTTCACCCTCAATGCCCAGACCAAACTGAGCTGCAACCTACAGGGCAGCGAACGGGAGCAACTGCTGGCTTATCTCAAGCAGCAACCCCTCCTGCAAGCCTGCCTGAACAACGGCGATGCCGCCCCCAAGCAGGCCGGCATCTTCCTGCAAAAGCTGGACAACGCCGGCACCCGCACGCCGGAGAGTTATGAACTGCGCGTGACGCCGCAGCAAATCCACATCACCGCCTGCACGGATGCCGGACTGTTCTACGGACTGCAGACCTTGATGCAACTGGCCACGCCGGCCGGTGAAGGCACATGGACAGTGGCCGCCTGCCACATCACAGATGAGCCGCGCTTTGCCTACCGCGGCTTCATGATGGACGTGTCCCGCCACTTCCGCACGAAGGAATTTATCAAGAAGCAGATGGATGCCATGGCCCGCTTCAAGCTGAACCGCCTGCACTTGCACCTGACAGACGGTGCGGGCTGGCGCATCGAAATCAAGCAGTATCCGCACCTGACGCAGTTCGCCGCCTGGCGTCCGGATGCCGTCTGGAAAGACTGGTGGTTCAAGGAGAACGGACGCAAGTATTGCGAGGAAGGTACGCCCGGCGCCTACGGCGGCTACTACACGCAGGACGATATCCGCGAGTTGCTGGCCTACGCTGCCGAACGCCACATCACCATCATCCCGGAGATAGAGATGCCCGCCCACTCCGAAGAAGTACTGGCCGCCTATCCGGAGATGTCCTGTTCGGGCGAACCGTATAAGAACGCCGAGTTCTGCATCGGCAACGAAAAAACTTTCGAGTTCTTGGAGAACGTACTGACGGAGGTCATGGAACTCTTCCCCTCGGAGTACATCCACATCGGCGGCGACGAAGCCAACAAGAACCCGTGGAAGGCTTGCCCCAAGTGCCAGCAGCGCATGAAGGACGAGGGCTTGAAGGACGTGGACGAACTGCAGAGCTACGCCATCCACCGCATGGAAGTCTTCCTGAACAAGCACGGCCGCAAGCTGCTGGGTTGGGACGAAATCATGGAAGGCGGCCTGGCACCCAACGCCACCGTCATGTCCTGGCGCGGCGAGGAAGGCGGCTTGAAAGCTGTCCGCTCGGGACACCGTGCCGTAATGACGCCTGCCGAATTCTTCTACCTGGACTACTATCAGGACGCTCCCATCAGCCAGCCGGAAGCCATCGGCGGCTATGTGCCCCTGGAGAAAGTCTACTCTTACGACCCGGTAAAAGCCGACTTCACGGCCGAAGAGGAAGCCTTGGTCTACGGCGTGCAAGCCAACCAGTGGGCCGAATATATCCCCACGGACGAATACTATGAATACATGATGTATCCGCGCCTGCTGGCCGTGGCCGAAGTGGGCTGGAGCGACCCGGCCCGCAAGGACTTCACCGACTTCCGCAACCGTGCCCTGACGGCTGTGGATTGGCTGACCGACAACGGCTACCACCCCTTCCCGCTGAAGGATGAGGTGGGCCACCGCCCTGAATCGCGCGAGCCTATCCAGCACCTGGCCCTGGGCAAGCCCGTCACCTACAACGCGCCTTTCAACGAGACCTACAAGGCAGCCGGAGACAAGAGCCTGACGGACGGACTCCGTGGCGACTGGACCTATTCGGACGGACGCTGGCAGGGATTCATTTCGCGCAACCGCCTTGACGTCACCATCGACCTGGGCGAGGAAATGCAAATCGGAAGCATCGGCGCGGACTTCATGCAGGCCGCCGGACCGGAAGTCTTCCTGCCTGCCGAGGTCATCATCTCCGTCTCCGACGACGGGCAGAAGTTCAAACGGCTGAAACGCAAGACACACAAGGTCAGCCGCGAGCCGGGCTTCGCCTTTGCCAACCACACCTGGAAGGGAAAGACCAAGGCACGCTATGTCCGCGTCCAGGCGCGCTCGGGCAAAGAGCTGGGCGGATGGATCTTCACAGACGAAATCGTAGTGCTGCCGCCCGCTGCCGGCAAATAGCCGAAGACAGGTATATCCCCGCCTTCGGGCGCAGGTACAGGTAAGCACGGGCGCAGGTACGGGTAAGCACGGGCGGAGGTATGGGTAAGCACAGGCGGAGATATACCTCCCCCAATGCCCGGCCAAAGCTTCTATTTCACACCGGAACGAGAAGCCGTGTACCAAGGCCGGAATCTGTCATTTTGCAAGAATAAAACCCGTCAATGCCCGATATTGAGCAAGCATGAATCTACAAACCTCTCCGATTGGAGACGAATCTGTAGATTTATGCTTGCTTTTTGTTTTCCCCTAATGTGATTTGGCTGCGATTTTTTCCGCCGCACGTCCCGCTGTACGCAAATAACGCCGGGAAAATGCAACAGAAGACGCCCGATAGCCGACTTTCCCCAACTTTTTCTTACCTTTGCACGTACTAAATAAACATCGGACGAATGGAATTCAATTACGACGTTATCGTGATAGGCGCAGGCCACGCCGGGTGCGAAGCCGCCGCCGCGGCTGCCAACCTCGGGTCGAAGACCTGCCTTATCACCATGGACATGAACAAGATTGCCCAAATGAGTTGCAACCCCGCCGTGGGCGGCATCGCCAAGGGACAAATCGTGCGCGAGATAGACGCGTTGGGCGGATTCACCGGGCTTGTGACCGACCGCACCGCCATCCAGTTCCGCCTGCTCAACCGCTCGAAAGGCCCCGCCATGTGGAGCCCGCGCGCCCAGTGCGACCGCAACAAGTTCATCTGGGCGTGGCGCGAAGTGCTGGAGAACACGCCCAACCTGCACATCTGGCAAGACACCGTCCGCCAACTGCTGGTGGAGGACGGCGAAGTGCGTGGCGTGCTCACCGTGTGGGGAGTCACTTTCCGCGCGAAGTGCGTGGTGCTGACCGCCGGGACCTTCCTCAACGGGCTGATGCACATCGGGCGCGTGATGCTGCCAGGCGGACGCATTTCCGAACCTGCCGCGTACGAATTGACCGAATCCATCGCCCGCCACGGCATCGAGTACGGACGGATGAAGACGGGAACCCCCGTGCGCATCGACGGCCGGAGCGTACACTACGAAGACATGGAGGCGCAGGACGGGGAGAACGATTTCCATAAATTCTCCTTCCTCGACACAGGCATCCGCCCCTTGCCCCAACTGCCGTGCTGGAGCTGCTTCACCAACGAAGCCGTGCACGAGGTCTTGCGCAAAGGATTGCCGGATTCTCCCCTTTTCAACGGGCAAATCCAGAGCATCGGCCCGCGCTACTGCCCCAGCATCGAGACAAAGATAGTCACCTTCCCGGACAAGCCGCAGCACCAGCTTTTCCTGGAGCCGGAAGGCGAAAGCACGCAGGAGTATTACCTCAACGGCTTCTCCTCGTCCCTGCCGATGGACATCCAGATAGCGGCGTTGAAGCAGATTCCCGCTTTCCGCGACCTGGTCATCTACCGCCCGGGCTATGCCATCGAATATGATTACTTCGACCCCACCCAACTGAAACATACGTTGGAATCGAAGAAAGTGAAGAATTTCTTCCTGGCCGGACAGGTCAACGGAACCACGGGCTACGAGGAAGCCGCAGGCCAAGGCATCATCGCCGGCATCAACGCCCACATCAATTGCCACGGCGGAGAGCCCTTCACCTTGGGACGCGACGAGGCTTACATCGGTGTACTGATAGACGACCTGGTGACGAAAGGCGTGGACGAGCCCTACCGGATGTTCACCTCGCGCGCTGAATACCGCATCCTGCTCCGAATGGACGATGCCGACATGCGCCTGACGGAGAAATCGTGGAAACTGGGGCTGGCCACCGAGGAACGCCACGCTTTGCTGGAAAGCAAACGCGAAGCCATCGGGCGCATCGTGGACTTCACCCGCACGTCCTCCATCAAACCGGCGCTTATCAACGGCTTCCTCGAAACATTGGGCACCACTCCCCTTCGCCAAGGCTGCAAGCTGGTGGACCTCATCAGCCGTCCCCAAGTGACGCTGAAAAACATGGCAGAGTGCATTCCCGCCTTCCAGCGCGAACTGGACCGCCTGACGGACCGCAAAGAAGAAATCATCGAAGCAGCCGAAATCCTCCTCAAGTACGAGGGCTACATCGGACGCGAGCGCATCATTGCCGACAAGCTGGCACGGCTGGAGTCCATCAAAATCAAGGGACGCTTCGACTACAACAGCCTGCAGTCGCTCTCCACGGAGGCCCGGCAGAAGCTCACCAAGATTGACCCGGAAACTATCGCACAGGCCAGCCGCATCCCCGGCGTGTCCCCCAGCGACATCAATGTCCTCCTGCTGCTCTGCGGACGGTAGGCGCGACCGCGTTCCACGTGAAACAAAAAGTTGAATAAACCCTATAAAAAGACTGAATATGAGCAAAGAAACACTTCTGAAAAGCATCCGTACGATACCGGATTACCCGAAGCCCGGCATCCTGTTCTACGACGTAACGACACTGTTCAAAGACCCCGTGGCCTTGCGTGCCGCTGCGGACATTCTGTATGAAATGTACAAGGACAAGGGCATCACCAAAGTGGCCGGCATCGAATCGCGCGGCTTCATCCTCGGTTCCATCCTGGCCGAAAGGCTGGGCGCAGGATTCATCATGGTGCGCAAGCCGGGTAAGTTGCCCGCAGAAACCATTGAAATCAGCTACGAAAAAGAATACGGGACGGACACCATCCAAATCCACAAGGACGCCATCGGTCCGGAGGACGTGGTGCTGATGCACGACGACCTGCTAGCCACGGGAGGCACCATGCGCGCCGCCTGCGAGATGGTGGGCACGCTGCACCCCAAGAAAGTGTACGTCAACTTCCTTATCGAGCTGAAAGCGCTCAACGGACGGGAAAACCTCGGCAAGGACGTGCAACTGGACACGGTGCTTGCCCTCTGAGAAGAACTTACCGGCGCGGGTTGCACGGGATACGGCGTAACCCGCGCCTGAAAAACCTCCTGCTATGGACGAACTCAAGACCAACGACTACCTGCGCAACATTGTGCTCAACCTGCCGGAAACTCCCGGCATCTACCAATACCTGAATGCAGAGGGAACCATCATCTACGTCGGCAAGGCCAAGAACCTGAAGCGGCGCGTGTCGTCCTACTTCAACCGTGAGCACGAACCGGGCAAGACGCGCATCCTCGTTAGCAAGATTGCCGACATCCGGTATATCGTGGTGAAAACGGAGGAAGATGCCCTGCTGCTGGAGAACAACCTCATCAAGAAATACAAGCCCAGGTATAACGTCTTGCTGAAGGACGACAAGACATACCCGTCCATCTGCGTGCAGAACGAATGGTTTCCCCGCGTGTTCCGCACACGGAAAATCATCCGCAACGGCTCCACCTACTACGGACCGTACAGCCACATACCAACGATGTATGCCCTGCTGGACCTCGTCAAACACCTGTTCCCGCTGCGGACCTGCAATCACAACCTGTCGCCGGAAAACATCCGGACAGGCAAGTTCAAGGTCTGCCTGGAATACCACATCAAGAACTGCGCCGGTCCCTGCATCGGCAAGCAGACCCACGAGGAATACATGCAGAACATTGCCCAAATCAAGGAGATCCTGAAAGGCAACACGCGCGTCATCGAGCAGCAACTCTACCAGCAGATGCAGGACCTGGCCGCCGAACTGAAATTCGAGGAGGCGCAGAAGGTGAAAGAAAAGTACCTGCTGCTGGAGAATTACCGTTCGAAATCGGAAGTGGTCAGCCATGTGTTGCACAACATCGACGTATTCTCCATCGATGAGGATCACGATGAAAACGTGGCTTTCATCAATTACCTGCACATCACGAACGGAGCCATCAACCAAGCCTTCACTTTCGAATACAAGAAAAAGTTGAATGAAAGCAAAGAAGAACTGCTGTCCCTGGGCATCGTCGAGATGCGTGAACGCTACAAAAGCCGTTCGCACGAGATTATCGTCCCCTTCCCCCTTGACATTGAGCTGAAAGACGTCGTTTTCACCGTGCCCCAACGCGGAGAAAAGAAAACCTTGCTCGACCTCTCCATCCTGAATGTGAAACAATACAAGGCCGACCGCCTGAAACAGTCCGATAAACTGAATCCCGAACAACGGACCACCCGCTTGCTGAAAGAAATCCAGGAAGCCTTGCACCTGGACCGGCTACCCATCCGTATCGAGTGTTTCGACAACTCCAACATCCAGGGAGCTGACCCGGTGGCAGGCTGCGTGGTATTTGTCAAAGGGAAACCCTCTAAAAGGGACTACCGGAAGTACAACATCAAAACGGTGGAAGGACCGGATGACTACGCCTCGATGCAGGAGGTCGTCAGACGCCGTTACCAGCGCGCTGTGGAAGAGAACTCACCCCTGCCCGACCTCCTCATCACCGACGGCGGAAAAGGGCAAATGAGCGCCGTAAAAGAGGTGCTGGACGAACTGCAACTGGACATACCCATTGCAGGCCTGGCCAAGGACAACCGGCACCGCACATCGGAACTGCTTTTCGGCTTCCCGCCGCAAGTCGTCGGCATGAAGCAGACCAGTCCGCTTTTCAAGTTGCTGACGCGCATCCAGGACGAGGTGCACCGCTATGCCATCACCTTCCACCGGGAGAAGCGCAGCAAACGGCAAATCGCCTCGGAGCTGGACAGCATCAAGGGCATAGGCCCCAAAGCCAAGGATGCCCTGCTGAAGGAATTCAAGAGCGTGAAGCGCATCCGCGAGGCCGACCATGAGGCTTTGGCAGCGGTAGTGGGTGAAGCTAAGGCGAAGCTACTGGAAGCACATTTCAAGGCAAAATCCACCCCCGACACGACCGCCGCATCCAAAGAATTTGTACCTTTGCCCACAGATAGTACAAATCCATCAATCGAACTGAAATGAGAGTAGTCATACAACGCACAAGACACGCTTCCGTCACCATCAACGGCCGACTAAAGTCCACCATAGGCACAGGGATGCTGGTGCTGGTAGGCATCGAAGACACCGACGGCAAGGAAGACATTGACTGGCTGTGTCGCAAGATTGTCAACCTGCGCATCTTCGACGACGAGAACGGCGTAATGAACAAGTCCGTCCTGGAGATTGGGGGCGACATTCTGGTGGTGAGCCAATTCACCCTGCACGCTTCGACCAAGAAAGGCAACCGCCCGTCATATATCCGCGCAGCAAGGCCCGAAATCTCCATCCCCCTCTACGAACAATTCTGCAGCGAACTCGGACTTACCCTTGGGAAGCCCGTTGAAACCGGCGAATTTGGAGCCGACATGAAGGTTGAGCTGCTGAACGACGGACCTGTGACCATCTGCATAGATACGAAAAACAAAGAATAGGAACTATGACACTGGAAGAAGCACAACAACAAGTGGACGCCTGGATACACACCTACGGCGTGCGCTACTTCAGCGAACTGACCAACATGGCCGTGCTGACCGAAGAAGTGGGCGAACTGGCCCGCGTCATGGCCCGCCGCTACGGCGACCAGTCATTCAAAGCAGGCGAAAAAGACAACCTGGAAGAAGAACTGGCGGACGTGCTGTGGGTCCTGCTCTGCATCGCCAACCAGACGGGCGCCAACCTGACGGACGCCTTCACAAAGACCTTGCAGAAGAAGACCGACCGCGACCGCACACGCCATATCAACAACCCCAAACTGAAAGACGAACATGGAAATGAATGAACCCACCCAAAGCAAGTATGATGCCGCCCTCGGCAAGTACAACACCCGGCTGGACGATGCAGCCATCGCCGCCGAAGTGGCCGGAATCATCGCCAAGAAACGCGAGGAATACAACACGCCGGACGTGAAGAAATTCCTTTTCAGCTGTATCGACCTCACCACCCTGCGCAGTGAGGATAACGATGAAAGCGTCATGCGCTTCACGCAAAACGTCAACCGCTTCGACGAGGAATACCCCGACTTGAAGAACGTGGCAGCCATCTGCGTCTACCCCAACTTTGCCGAAATCGTGCGCGACACGCTGGAAGTGGAAGACGTGCAAATCGCCTGTGTGTCGGGCGGATTCCCCTCCTCACAGACCTTCACCGAGGTGAAGATTGCCGAGACAGCCATGGCCTTGGCTGACGGAGCCACAGAGATAGATATCGTCATCCCCGTAGGCAAATTCCTAGCAGGCGACTACGAGGCGATGTGCGATGAAATCGAGGAGTTGAAGGATACCTGCAAGACGCACCGCCTAAAGGTCATCCTGGAAACCGGCGCGCTGAAGACCGCCGGAAACATCAAGAAAGCATCCATCCTGGCCATGTATGCAGGCGCCGACTTCATCAAGACCAGCACGGGCAAACAACAGCCCGCTGCCACGCCGGAGGCCGCCTACGTGATGTGCCAAGCCATCAAGGAATACTACGAACTGACCGGCCGCCGCGTGGGTTTCAAGCCTGCAGGCGGATTGAACACCGTGGAAGATGCCCTGACCTACTACACCATCGTCCGCGAAGTATTGGGCGAAGAATGGCTGAACAACTTCTACTTCCGACTGGGCACGAGCCGACTGGCCAACCTGCTACTCTCGGACATCCTGGGACAGGAAACGAAGTTCTTCTGATACGGCAGGACAACAATAAAGGCGCGGATTACGCAGATACCGCACGGAGCCATAAGCTATCCGTGTCCATCTGCGTAATCCGCGCCCCCTTATGTTGAGCCGGATGCGCAAAACGCTTTATTTCTCCCTTTCCACCACGTAATTGATATAAGCGGCCAAGGCGTCCGTCACGCCATTGGCAGGTGCAAAAGACAACAAATCCAACGCCTTGTCCCGGTAATCATTCATCATCTGAATGGCGTATTCGATACCACCGTGTTGCTTGGTAAAGGTTATCAAACGGGCAATTTCATCGGCTGTGGCCTTGCCGGCCTTCACCCGCAGGGCAATGGCGGCGGCGTCCTCGTCATGCGTGGAATTGAGCGCATAGAGCACAGGCAGGGTCAGCTTGCCTTCCAGCATATCATTGCCCGTAGGCTTTCCGATATCCTTGCTCTCGTAATAATCGAAGATGTCGTCCCTGATTTGGAAGCAAAGGCCGATATACTCGCCAAAACGGCGCAGAAATTCGGTTTTCTCCTCATCGGCGCCCACCGACAAGGCACCTGCCTTGGTGCAGGCAGCAAAAAGGGCTGCCGTCTTCTTGTGAATGACTTCAAAATAAACGTCCTCGGAGAACTGCTCGTTGCGGACATTGGATAGCTGCAACAACTCCCCTTCGGCCAACTCGCGGCCCAGTGCCGAGATGAGGTCAATGATGCCGAGGTTGCGGGTCAGTCCGGCTTGAACCAATGCCGTAGCCAGCAGATAATCACCGGTGAGCACAGCCACCTTATTGTTGAACAGGGCATTCACAGAGAGTTGGCCGCGACGTTCGGTGCTGTCATCCACCACATCGTCATGCACCAGGCTGGCCGTATGGAGCAACTCCAACGACGCAGCCGCATGGAGCGTGGCAGGTTTCACCCCACCCAAGAGCTTGGCGGCCAGCAATACCAACATCGGGCGCATCATCTTCCCGCTCTTTTGCCGAATGTGCGCAATGACCTGCTGCAGCAAAAGATTGGAGCTGGACAGAGATTCTCCAAACAGCAGTTTGAAGTCTTCCATCTCCCCGATAATCGGTGCAATAATTAAAGATGAACGGTCCATATACGTAATTTGTGCACAAAAGTAGTAATAAAAAGGCGAATACTATATTTTCTTTGTATTTTTACCACGAAAAAAAAGACAAATCTATGAATTCAACCGACAAACTCTTCCTTTTAGACGCGTATGCGCTGATCTATCGCGCATATTATGCGTTCATCAGAAACCCGCGCATCAACTCCAAAGGGTTCAACACATCGGCCATCATGGGCTTCGTCAACACGCTCGAAGAAGTGCTGAAAAAGGAGAACCCCTCCCATATCGGCGTAGCCTTCGACCCAGCGGGTCCCACCTTCCGCCACGAGGCATACGCCCAGTACAAAGCCCAACGCGAAGAAACGCCGGAAACCATCCGCCTCTCCGTGCCCGTCATCAAAGACATCATCCGAGCCTACCGCATCCCCATCCTCGAGGTGCCCGGCTATGAAGCGGACGATGTCATTGGCACCCTGGCCACCGAAGCCGGACGCCGCGGCATCCCTACCTATATGATGACCCCCGACAAAGACTACGGCCAACTGGTGGGCGGCACGGTGTTCATGTACCGCCCGAAGCACACGGGAGGCTTCGAAACCTTGGGTCCGGAGGAAATGAAAGCCAAATTCAACATCGCGGACACCAGCCAGGTCATTGACATGCTGGGCCTGATGGGCGACACGGCGGACAACATCCCCGGCTGTCCCGGCGTGGGTGAGAAGACCGCCCAGAAACTCATCGCCCAGTTCGGCAGCATTGAGAACCTCCTGGCCCACACCGAGGAATTGAAGGGGGCTTTGCGAGGCAAAGTGGAAGCCAACAAGGAACAAATCGTCTTCTCCAAATTCCTGGCCACCATCAAGACCGACGTGCCCATCAAACTGGACATGGACGCCCTGGTGCGCGAAGAACCCGACCCGGAAGCCCTGCGCAAGATTTTCAACGAACTGGAGTTCCGCTCCCTCCTGAACCGCGTCTTGGGAAAACCCGCCCCCACCTCCACGCCCGCACAAGGCGATTTGTTCGCATCCATCGAGCCGAAAGAAACAGAACCCGCCAATCCATCGGAACTGGAAAGCCTGGAAACGCAGACCGTGGACTACCGCCTTGTGGAAACCGAGACGGACATCCTCGCCCTGGTGGAACAACTGATGCCCGCAGGCATCCTCTCCATCGACACCGAGACCACCAGCACCGAACCGATGGAAGCCGAACTGGTGGGCGCCAGCTTCAGTGATGCCGAAGGACGTGCCTGGTATGTCCCCTTCCCCGCCGACCGCAAGGAAGCCGAGCACAGGGCCAGCCTGCTCCGCCCGCTCTACGAGAACCCTGGGAGCCTGAAGGTGGGACAGAACATCAAATACGACATCATCGTCCTGCAAAACTACGGCGTGCGCGTGGCCGGCCCCCTGTTCGACACGATGCTGGCTCACTACGTCCTGCAACCCGAACTGCGGCACAACATGGACTACCTGGCCGAGGTCTACCTGAACTACCGCACCATCCACATTGAGCAACTCATCGGCCCGCGCGGCAAGGGACAGAAATCCATGCGCGACCTGCCCCCCGCCGACGTCTACCGCTACGCCTGCGAGGATGCCGACATCACCCTGCGCCTGAAAAACGTATTAGAGAAAGAACTGGAAACCCACAACGCTTTCAACCTGTTCAACAACATTGAGATGCCCCTCGTCCCCGTCCTGGTCAACCTGGAGAGCAACGGCGTGCGCATCGACACGGAAGCCCTGCGCGCCACTTCGAGCCTGCTGACCGGACGGTTGCACGAAATCGAGCAAGACGTCTACCGACTGGCAGGCGAAGTCTTCAATATCAGCTCGCCCCGTCAAGTGGGCGAGGTGCTGTTCGAGCACCTGAAAATTGCCGAGAAGGCCAAGAAAACCAAGACCGGGCAATATGTCACCTCGGAAGAAGTGTTGGAAAGCCTGCGCGGCAAGCACGACGTGGTGGGCAAAATCCTGGACTACCGCGGGCTGAAGAAACTGCTCAGTACCTACGTGGACGCCCTGCCCCAGCTCATCAACCCCCGCACGGGACGCATCCACACGTCGTTCAACCAGGCCGTCACCGCCACGGGCCGCCTCAGCTCCAGCAATCCCAACCTGCAGAACATCCCCGTGCGCGACGATGACGGCAAGGAGATGCGCAAAGCCTTCATCCCTGACGACGGTTGCGAATTCTTCTCCGCCGACTACTCACAGATAGAATTGCGCATCATGGCCCACCTCAGCGGGGACGAGAACATGATAGATGCCTTCCGCAGCGGCCACGACATCCACGCCGCCACCGCCGCCAAGATATTCAAGGTGGACATCCACGACGTGACCCAGGACATGCGCCGCAAGGCCAAGACGGCCAACTTCGGCATCATCTACGGCATCTCCACCTTCGGGCTGGCCGAACGCATGGGCGTGTCGCGCCAAGAGGCCAAAGAACTCATCGACGGTTACTTCGAGACCTACCCCAAGGTGAAGGCATACATGGACCACTGCATTGAGGTGGCCCGCACGCAGGGCTACGTGGAGACTATCTTCCACCGCAAGCGTTTCCTGCCGGACATCAACTCGCGCAACGCCACCGTCCGCGGCTATGCCGAACGCAATGCCATCAATGCCCCCATACAGGGCAGTGCGGCAGACATCATCAAGGTGGCCATGGCCCGCATCTACCGCCGCTTCACCGCAGAGGGCCTGAAAGCCAAGATGATATTGCAGGTGCATGACGAACTGAACTTCAGCGTCCCCGTAGACGAAAAGGAACGAGTGCAGGAAATCGTCATCCACGAGATGGAGAACGCCTGCCCCATGCAAGTGCCCCTGAAAGCGGACTGCGGCTGGGGCCGGAACTGGCTGGAGGCGCACTGATAACAGACGGATGGGCAATCGAGTAGGAGGAAAACGAAGTAGTTTTCTTCCTACTTTCGTTTTCCGACCTCTCACACCACCGTACGTGCCGTTCGGCATACGGCGGTTCCTTAGTGCTGATGCAATTTGACATATAAATCCACAAGGCAGGGGTA
>CASEYC010000145.1 GCA_949292025.1 uncultured Bacteroides sp.
CAGGAACTCCTCAAAGTCCATCGGGAACATTTCGATGGCGTGTTCCTCGGAAGGCAGCATGATGTCCTTGACATTCTTCTTGATGGAAATGAGCGAGCCTGTCTCAATGTAATCATAACGCCTGTCTGCCACCAAATGCTTGATGGCTGCACGGGCACGGGGGCAAAATTGCACCTCATCGAATATGACCAAGGAACGGGCTTCTTCGTCCTTCGCCTGACGCGGGGTGAGCTTCCGCCTGAAGTAAAGCTCCAGATTCATGAAAAGCATGTCAAGGTCGTCCAGATAAAGGTTGAAAAACTCCATCACCTGAGGATTTACCTTGCTGAAGTCCACCAAAATATAAGACGCATATTCCTTACGCGCAAATTCTTCCACGATATAGCTTTTCCCTATACGCCTGGCTCCTTCTATCAAAAGGGCGGTATCACCCTTATGTATCTTCTTCCATTCCAACAGTTTATCGTATATCTTTCTTCTCATATTGCACGGATTTGCATTTACTGATGCCTTAAAATTTCACGTATTCAAGATTATCATGCCTGCAAAAATACACTTTTTCTTGAATTTGAAAGAATTTCAAGATGCTTTTTTAGTTCCATCTTTCTCTTGACAGGGGTAAAAAGGGTGCCGCTCTACCCCTAAAAAAGGGAAGGTGTGTCGTAATGAGCGATGCACCTTCGTAGGGCATAACGATAGACATGGGCCGTGCCGTAACGGCCATCCTGCTCCAGTTGCTGTACCAGGGCAGACATGTAAGCAATGAAATCTCTGTTCTTGGACATAACTTTATACCTCATTAAAAAATGACGGTACAAAATTAAGCCAAGAACAGCCAAGAACTATGGCGTCACTTCACGATATATACCGAGAACGTGTGTGCGGGTATCTCCACCTCCAGGCTCTGTCCGCCCACCGTCAACGGCTTTTCCACCGGGACAATGCGGTCGGGATGGTCCAGCGTGTTGTCCGCATCAAGGTCACCGGACGCGAGGGTGATGACCCGGCCTTGCGTCAGGACGGCCTTCTTCTTCATCCCGTCAAAGCGGATGTCCAGCTTCTGGGCCGTGTCGCCCGTGTTGGCCACCTTCACGATGTATTCGCCCGTGTTCTTGTCGCATACGGCGCTGGCAAAGAGGCCGTTCTGCCCTTCCTGTCCGGCCACGGGCTTGCCGTCCATCTTCAACGGGAGGACATGGGTGCCTTTATAAAGCCCATAGAGCTGCTGCACGTAGTAGCTGACGCTGCCCACCGAACGCAGGTTGTCGAACCAAATCAGGTCGGGACGCCACTGCCAGCCCTGCACGTGCGCCAGCAGGGGAGCATAGGTGGCCATCAGCACGATGTCGGCATTGCGCTCCAAGCCGGTCATGAAGGCCGCTTCCAGCAGGGAGGCGTTGAAGTGGTTCCACTTCTTGCCCACGCCGTGGCAGGCATATTCGCCGGCAAACACCTTCGGTCCCTTGCGGTCGTAGGAGTCATAGCGCAGGCCCTCGGCGAGGAACCAGGACTCGGGGCTGTAGTAATGCTCGTCCACCAAGTCCACCTTCAAGCGGGTCATTTCTTCCCACAGGTAGTCGAACTGCTCCTTCATCGACACGGGCGAAGGACCGGCCGAGCCGACAATCTGTATCTCGGGATGCGCCTTGCGCAGGGCTTTGACAAAAGGCTCCAGACGCTCGACATACTCCGTCCCCCACTGCTCGTTGCCGATGCCGATGTACTTCATGCCGAACGGTTCGGGATGCCCCATCTCGGCGCGCACCTTGCCCCATGTCGTGGTGACATCGCCGTTGGCAAACTCAATCAGGTCCAAGGCGTCTTGGATGTACGGTTGCAGGCTGTCCACCGGCACATGGGCGTCCATGCTGCTGTTCTGGTATTGGCAGGCCAGGCCGACGCTCAGGATGGGCAGAGGCTCTGCACCGATTTCCTCCGCAAACTGGAAGAACTCATAGTACCCCAGGCCGTAGCTTTGGTAATAGTCCGGGAAGAAACGGTGGGTGAACGAATGCAACCAACGGTTCTCGTTGAGCGGACGGTTTTCCACCGGGCCCACGGAGTTTTTCCACTGGTAGCGGGTGGCCAGGTCCGCGCCCTCCACAATGCAACCGCCGGGGAAACGCAGGACACCCGGCTTCAGGTCGGCCAACTTCTGCGCCAGGTCCTTGCGCAAGCCGTTTTCGTGTCCCTGCCACGTGTCCACGGGGAAGAGCGACACGTGCTCCAGGTCAACGCCTGCGGGAGAATCCAGGAAGATGCGCAGACGCCCCTTGGCCTCTGTCTTTTCGGACTTCAGCGTCACGGTATACTTGGTCCACTCGCCGGAGGTGATGTCCACCGTCTGGGCGGCAAGCACCTGCGACTCGTTCATCGTGTCGGGGTCTGTCAGCTCCACTCGGATACGGCCCGCCTGGGCAGACACGTTGCGCGCCCAAACGGAGAAGCGGTATTCCTCGCCAGCCTTCACGCCCACGCCGAAGTAGCCTTCATTCTCCAAGCCCGTGCGCTTCGCCTCATGCCCTGGATTTTCCAGGCGCACATAGTGCGGGTTGCGCTCGAAAGGACCGTCATCCTTCACGGTGACCCGCCCGAAAGAATACCACCCCATCAGGTGTTGCGGAAACTCGAAGGAACGGTTCTTCACCAACTCGGCATACAAGCCGCCATCGGCTGCATAGTTGATGTCCTCAAAAAACAGGCCGTACATCGTCGGCTGGATTTCAGCTCCCGGTTTGTCTACGCGGACCACCATCTCGTTAGGTTCCGCCGCCAGGGCAGTGGCAAACGCTGCTGCCGCCAATAAACTAAAATGCATAATCAATCTTTTTAATTAGGTGCAACTTCTGTGTCTTCAATTTAGGATGCACAAATATAAGCAAATATGGGCAATTATCAATAAAAGCAACAAAAAAGTAAATAGTTGAAGACATTCCGCCCAAAAGAAAATGTATCTTTCCTCTAAGAAATAGTCAAGGCCACCCCTGTCTTTATGGCTCCCACTTTTTTCGACTTGCGTACCCCCATGGCGAGTTTGACCGTACCTGGCGGTGCGGTCTGCTTTTGTTTCAATAAATCTGATTTTCCTCTTCGGGCTTTAAATCCCAACACTGGCATTCCAAGCCGCTTAAAGCGTCAGTCAATTTGCAAGACGGGTTGTCAACACCACAAAGATACTGGCCTTACAATAAGCGGTATAATTTGTTCCCATGGGTGATTCTGCGTGACTTGATTTTTCCCGCGCTTTCCTCGTTCCGGGGCTTGAGCCCGCACCAGGAGACCAGTGCCGCGGCCGTGATGAACATCTTCATGTCGGCTCCTGTATCTGACAGTATGGAGGTTGCCGAACGTTCCTTCACTCCGGGAATGGTCTGCAGGTCCTTGAACTCTTTGGGGAATTCCCTCTCGCAGATGGCCGCAAGTTTCTCCTGGCATTCTTTCAGATGTTTGTCGTCCAGTTCTATTCCTTCTCTGTACTGGCGGACCAGGTCGATGTCAGTCTCCGTGACCACGCCGGTCAAGGCAGACAACAAGATGCTTTTGCCCACCCGCTTTACCGTGCGTCCATGGATGACTTCCAGCAATGCTTCAGGGGCGGTCACGCCCTCGGACAGCAATTTTACGACATCCTTGTAACTCTTGCTGTCGGTGGAGGAGACATAATTGCTTAGCCGGATGTTGCAATGCTGGAGCAACGCGTCCAGTTTGGTGAGTTTATAGACCTTCTCCTTGTTCAAATCGAAGATGCGCCGGTTGTACTGACGCATACGTTGCACCAGGGAATCGGGGACAAAACTTCCCCGGATGAGATCCTTCAGGGTACATTCCGCTATCCAGGCGGCATCACACACGTCGCTTTTCCGGCCGGGGAGCTGCTTGATGAAGTAAGGGGTCACAAGCTTCAGTTCGCCGACACCTTCCAGAACGCGCCAGACAGGATGCCAGTAGATGCTGGTGCTTTCCATTGTCACTTCCTTCACCCCATGGTCAAGGAGCAATTGACACAACTCTTCCAACTCCAGGGTTAAAACCCCGTATTTGGCTTCAAATTTGTCGCCGTTCTCATTCATAATACAGACCACTGCTGGGCACTTAGTCCCAGCTGATTTTCAACTGTTTATAATTTAGTTCTTTGACATTTTTGTAATCGCAATCAGTAAGTATCTCTCTTACAGGCGTTTTATCCAGTAGAGAAAAGCTTAGGATTTGCAGGATTTC
>CASEYC010000146.1 GCA_949292025.1 uncultured Bacteroides sp.
AATGGCTCGGACCAGCGGATTACATATCCGATGATACATTGATGTACGCTACAAACAGGGCGTTGGCAACCATTGGGGATGAACTTTGTATCAACTTTGCTCATGTGGCTTAGTATAAATTAATTCTAATGACTTACTTAGATACCAATATCTTTGTATTCATGGTCACGGATCCTGACTATCTGTGCCCCGATGTATACAACAAGCTCTACGAATACGACTCGTTGCTCTACATGAGCATCGAGTCCGTCCGCGAGCTCATCGTCGCCTACCGCAACCAAGGCCTCGACCTGTTAGAAAACGAACGATAATTCTTTCCCTCTTGTTTCGCGTTCCAAGATGCCGGCGGGCACCGAAAAAGAAATAGTAAAGGAACGAACCGATAACACTAAAAACAAAGGAAAGAATAACAATGAAAACCCTCTTTCGCCTACTCAGCAGTCTCGCGCTATGCGCCCTGTGCCTGACAGCCTGCCAGGACGACGAATTCATGTCGATGCCCACAGCCCCCACGCTCCCCCCATCGACCGACACCCGCGCCGTGAATGCCACGTCGTCGCTGGTGCAGAATACGGACGGAAAGTGGGTGGCCACGCGACGGGTGCCGCTGGTGGGGCAAGGAAGGATTGTGAATAACATCTACAACCAATTCATCAGTGCTATAACTACCAATGGGGAAAGCAGCATGAGCAACCTCGTGGATACCGACTTGAACAATGCCGCCACCTTTGGCGAAAACGTGGCTGTCGTGCAACTTGTAGCCAATCAAATAATCTCTGTAAAAGACCTTGACCGCAATTATGCCGGTGGACAGACCGTCGGTTTCACCTACAAGATGAAAAATCCCGGACTGCTGAATATTGATTTACTAAAAGGTTTTTGGATCAAGACTTACTGCGATGGAAAAGAGACAGGTGACTATATGGTAGGCAGCAATGAGGGTACAGATGTGCTGAACTTGAACTTGCTTAGCACACTGAATAACGATGGTATACAAAGCCTGTCATTTGAAGTAACCAAGGAATTCGACGAAATAGCAATTGGCTTTGCAGGTGTGGATGTCAATGTACTGGACGTGATAGGCAACTTGGAATTGTACTACTTCTTTGTGGGCGACAACGAAATCAAACCTGCCTACAAAGGTAGCACTTATTTCCCCGATATATCGCTGAACCGAGACCTCACAAGCATCTTGTTCCGCGACTACGGCGAAGGACTGGTAGACAATAAGCCTGATGAAGGGGTTACCATGGAGACTATCATCAGCCTGATTGCCAGTATTGGACAGATCTTCGGAGATACCCCACGCATGACTATCAACTTGGGACAGACCGTGGAAGCCGGTACCGAAATTGGCTTCTGCATCGAAGAGGTAAACGTTCTGGAAGTAGGTCTGCTCAACAGCATGGCATTTTGGACTTACGACGAAGACGGGAATAAAGTAGAAGAAATCACCGTGGAGGACAATGGTCTGCTGGGCGTATCAGCTATTGGCGGGGGCAAAAGCCAAATTGGCATTACAGTCAAGAAGCCCTGCTCACAGATACAAATCCGTTTTCCCGGCGTGGACATCAAGATTGGTAGCACCACCATCTACTACGCTTATGTACGGGATGCTGTGCAACCAGACATATCGTCCTATTTCTCCACGGGCGAAGTTAGCATCAGCGGCAACTCCTATCACTTGCCCAAGCCCGCAGACGGCATTGTCTCATGGCAGATAGTACAAGCTCCCGAAGGAAGTGCCCCTACTCTCAACACGCAAGAGAACAAAATTATCGGTATGACCAAGGACGGAGACTATGTACTTAGCGGAACCTACAACTATACCGATACGGAAGGAAAAAGCCATCAGCAATCGGTCACTTTTACCATCCATCGAAACACACCTGAATTAGGGAGCAATTGCAACAACCTGATTGGTGAAACACTGGAGGCGGAAGCCTATATTCCTGAAGGCGGAGGCAGTTTGATCAGCACTGAGCAAGTGGAAAACATTGGTAATGTAGTGAACGATAACCCTAATGATTTCGCCACCTATCACCAAGAATTATCCATTGCGAGCAATGTTGGACTGATAGGCATTAAATTGGGAGAGGGGCATAAAATAGAAGCCAGCGCAGCAGCACCTAAGCGTGTAGGCTTCACCATGCAAACCAAAGGGACATTTTTAGGACTAAATGCCTTGAAGTTCTTCCGGATAAAACTCTACGATGATGCCATCAGCAAAACGGAGCCTATATGGGACAGCGTTACTGGTGATAACAATACCGTCTCGGCCGGTCTTATAGGCAGCCAAGGAAACAAAGTTCGCATGAGCATAGTTACGGACAAAAGTTTCAACAGGATGGAACTATGGGCTTCCGGAATCATCGAACTGGATTTAGGAACCGGATGGCGCATCTATAACGCCTTCTACGAAGATGGCAGCGAAGGAGGAGCTTGCGAAAACTATGACGCTTCGGACGCCTGCATTGAGATGCTGACCACTGTCCATGGAGCGGAAATCAACTATAAGGAAACAAAGATAGGCGGTGTAGCCACTGTTGCCGGATCGTTCAATGAACTGGGAAATATTATAGATGATGATAAGGATAGTTATGCTACCATATCCGCCACAAATATTTTGGGAAGTACAACCATAGCCGTAAAGTTCGATGAAATGCCGGCAAAATCTCAGGTTGGTTTTATTATTAGCGACCCAGCGTTTATTCTCAATGGCATTGAGGCACTGAGCGGGACCAAGTTGGAAGTGTTCGACGACGGATGTTCCGTTGGCTCCAGTGGCGAAACTACAGAAGGAAATGTTTTAGGTTTGGATTTAATAGGTTACAGCGACAAATACTACATTGAAGTAACACCAAACTATAAATTTGATGAAGTACGTATCAGTTTCCCCGCTGTTGCTGATCTTTTTGACATCATATATATTAACGGAGCATACATTCGTCGCGATACCGATGGCAACGGCATTCCCGACTGTGCCGAAGATGAGGAAAATCCAGAAACACCTGTCATCGACTTCACCATCAACGATGCGAAAGCTGAGACGGAGCATTATTGCGGTACGTCTACTATTCGCGTGAACATCACCGATGCCACCGGCGGTGAAGAGGCTTTGGAAAATGCCGTTGGCGATGAATTTACCTTAGTTTGCTATGACGCATTCAAAGGAGGCAGCGTCAGACAGGACATATTGCTGGACAAGCAAGAGGACAACTATGGTTTCACCCTGACAGATATGGTTCCGGGAGATTATTATATCAGCATAAAAAAAGAAGGCGTAACCTTATTCAACGGGGTGCATGCCGCGTTGCATCCGCAACAGACCACATGGAAAGGGTCTTATCCAAGCTATGAGACCGACTGGAACAACTGGTCCAACTGGACCGACGGCGCCCCCTGGACCTGCACCAACGTCATCATCCCCGGCAACTGCACGGACTACCCCGTGCTGACGGCGGACGCGGAGAACAACTGCGCCAACCTGCACATCGCAGCCGGAGGCGAGATAGTCAACACGCAGTACCTCGACCAGTATGACTACGCCTGGGTGGAACTCAAGCTGCAGCCCGACATCTACTACATGCTGTCCGCCCCGCTGAAGGACATGGTGACGGGCGACATGTTCGTGCCCGAAAGCTGGGACTTCGGCAACAGCGCAGAGGACTACTTCACCGCCCTCACCCCCATGACCGCCCCGGAGAGCCGCTTCACGCCTCGCGTGTACCAACGCTTCTGGGCATCGGAAGTGCCGGGCAAAATCATCAGCGACGGCACGCTGGCCAGTGAGGTCATCGTCAGCGAGACGGACTGGACAGCACCCTTCAACGCCGTGGCCGAAGCCTACGGCATGGGCATGGGCTTCTCCGCCAGCATCACCGGGGCAGCCACCTTCCGCTTCCCCAAAGAGCACCGCGAGTACACCTACTTTGACGGTGCGGGCAACAGCACGGGACAGACCGAAGGCGTGGCACGCACCAACGTGGGCCGCTTCTGGACAGATAATTGGACAGACGGAAACATTACTGTCACCGCCACCAACCTGACAGAGAGCGAGACCTTCGTGGTGGGCAACCCCTTCATAGCGCACATCAACATCGCCAAGTTCCTGGATGCGAACAAGGAGAATATCACCGCCGTGAAGCTCTACGACGGCAACGGCAACGTCACCATCACCCAAGGCTACGCCACCGAAACGGGCTACACCCACATCGAGCCGATGCAGTCGTTCTACGTCACCACGGCAACGGAAGGCACATCCTTAAATGTGACCTTCAACGCCGAGATGCAGGAAGCCAAGCCCGGCTACCAAGTGGTGAACGCCCCGGCGACACAGACCCGCGCCGAAACCCGCAGCCTGACGGACGGCAACACCCTGCGCCTGACCGCCACCTGCGACAGCCGCAGCAGCTCGTGCCTCGTGCGCCTCAGCCCCTCAGCCGACGACGCTTACCGCACGGGCGAGGACAGCCGCCTGCTCATCGACACCCAGGCAGAGCCGACAGTGGCCGTCTTCACCGTGGCCGACGAACGGGCACTGGACATCCAGCAACGCCGCAGCCGCACGGACATCCCCGTGGGCCTGCGGATGAAGCAACGGGGCCGCGTCACCCTCACCCTCTCCCACCAGAAGGGCGATGACTGGACCGGCTGGACGCTGGTAGACCGACAGACGGGACGCCGCTACCCCCTGGCCGATGGCTATACGCACATCGACCTGGGCACCACGGACACCGCCACGGGCCGCCTGTATCTGACGAAAGAATGAAACGGAACAACATGATTATATACGATATGAAGAAGATTGGGATATATTCACTGACCTGCCTCGCCCTGCTGACGGGCTGCATCGCTGATGAAATGCCCTCCGGAAACACTGCCGGCGAGGGACCCACCATCGTGCTCAACCTGAGTAACGAGGCAAAGACCGCCGATGGCAACACTGCCTACATCACCTACCCCGAACTGGGCGGGGATGGCCCCATCATCGGCACCCAACACGCCCAAACGGTCTACCTCTACACCTTCGAGGGCAGCGGCAACGAGGCGGAGTGCGTGTATTGCGAGGAAGTGCCTTGGAAAGAGCATTTCACACAGAATGGTGGTACTCTGCCCGAACACACCGCCTGGATGCGCTACAAGCTGCGATACGAAGGCTTCAAAGCCAATATGCCTTACACCCTCATGGGCGTGGGACTGAGCAAGGGAGCCGAAACCGTGTACGGCTTTCCCAATGCCCTACAGAAGAAAACAGATACGAAGGAAGGTACCACCTTGGGCGAGGCCATTGCCTCCCTGGCCGAAGGACAGACCTGCGACGGCATCCGTGCTTCCGAAATCTACGTGGGCACCGTGGACTACAAGACCAGCCAATACGACACCCGGATAGACTTGTACCGCCGCGTGGCGGGCGTCATGGGCAACTTCAAGAATGTGCCAAGGAACATAAACGGAACCGACGTAACCGCCCTGCGCATCTCCCTCTACACGAAGCAGAACACGAAGATGCCACTGGTGGAACGGGAGCAGGCACCCACCTTCCTGGACTACATTGATAGTCCGGCCACAGACGACGACGGCAAAGTGCTGGTCAACATACCTTTGAAAGCCGAGAACTTCGGCGCAACGAAAGTAGTCTTCGGCGGTGCCTACGTACTGCCCGCCGCTGCTCCCGCCGACGCCAGCTCTTATACCCTGAGTATCGAAGCCGTAAGTGCCGATGGCACCGTCCAGAAGACCTGGCGCGCCAAGCTGCCCGAGGGCGACGAACTGGACCCCGGCATCACGGGCGGCGGCACAGGCATCATCGACTCCGAGAGCGCCTACCGCTTCCCCATCGTGGCGAACCACTTCTATGCCTTGGGGAACCCGGATGCTCCCATCGACCTGAAAGGCGCCGGACAGGACCTCGTTATCACCCTCGACCCCACGTGGCGCGAGGAAGTAGATTTGGATATTAAAGAACAAGAATAACTGCCCTATGAAGATAAAGACATTAACCCTATTGGCCATGACGGCCTTGCTCGCCGCCTCCTGCATCAAGGACGAACCGATATGCAGCACCTGCGACGAGAATCCCGACGGACGGGGCATCCTCCTCTCCTTCAACGACGGGACCGACACCCGCAGCGAATTGCACAGCAGCGAGGTGGATTATCGTGACGTAAAATACGTCTACCTCTACGTATTTGAAGGCACCGGAGCCGATGCCAAATGCATCCTCTCCGAAGACGTGGACTGGAAAGGCGACATCTCGCAGGAACATTGGATCAGCGCAGACCTCACCGCCGACGACTACACCTTCCTGGCTGTGGGCGTGGACGACAACGCCGGTAAAGTCTACGGCCTGACAGCCAGCTACAAAGGCACTTTGGACAACTGCCTCGCCAAGCTGGCCGAGGGCAAAGACAAATCCGACATGGCCACAGCCCAAGTCTTCGCCGGATTCACCACCCAGAACGTAGCCGAGGAAGACGACGTGGTAAAGGTGGGCATCACACTGACAAGAAAGGTGGCGGGGGTGTTGGTGTATCTGAGGAATATTCCCTGCAAAGTGGACTTTGACGAAGTAGCGGGAGGGAAAGCCAATGTAACCGGCATCCGCTTGGTATTGGCCCAACCGCAGAACACGCAGATGCCCATGTGGCCCATCGCTACGGACGAAGCTCCCATTTACGGCAGTAATCAGATGGAAGACACTGAGGAGAATAGGACTCTGTTCAGCTACAATCTGGCAGATATTGGCTTCACTGAAGATGAGGACGGACGTTACTTCGTGAAAGAAACACAGGAAGATAAAATCTTGCCCAACACCCTACTCTACGGTGCCTACCTGTTGCCTATAGAGAATACCACTCAAAACAACACCTTGAAGCTGGAGCTGATAGGAGACTATATAGACGGAACAGGCTCACAAACTGGCAAAGTAGTAAAGACCTACACCATCCAAAACCCGGAAGGAGAATCCAACTTCTCCCTCGAAGAGAACAAGCTCTACTGCATCGGCAAGAAGCTGTCCGACGACTCCACGGAGGGAGACAAGCCGGCGGATTTGAGCGGAAATGTGCTTACCATATCCGTGGAAGATTGGTGCGACCACTACATTCCCAACGTGTTTCCCACCGTCACGGCACCTGCCCGGGTGGTAGGCGACTACAATCCGGAAAATTACATCTTCGATGCGCCGGGCACAACGACCACCGTCACGGTATATCCGCCAACGGGAGACAATGCATCTGGAAAAAGTTGGAAAATGTACATCGAATACGGCGATGGAGAGAACGAACCTAACGATGGACTGAACAAGGACGAAAAAGACTGGATACACATCGTGTCCAAAAATGCGGAAGGTGGTATTATAGGATACACCAACGAACTTTTGTTCAGTGCCGGTAGCAAAGAGACAAAAGTAGACCTTGTACTGAACGACTTCGCTGTATGTCGCTCAAACATGTTACGCACTCCTCACAGTGCATATAGATATTCCCCTGAAAATATTGAAATGGCCAAGAACGATTACCGCACGGCTTATGTCGTGGTGCTAACCGATAGTTACTCCACCCCCTACCGCTTGAAGATACGACAGTATAACACCCTGTCTGTATATGCAGGAGAGACTCCACCATGGATAGGAACTGGTCGTCTTGATTATGGCTGCACTTTCGACAAAATGACCGGAGAAGCCATTTGTGTAGAAAACTCTAATCCAGATAATAATAGTGAAACGGGACATACTCTGAACAACTGGGGATATCCTAATCGCGGCTCCCTCACTATAGTAGGATATTCAGGAGATATGAACACAGATGACGGAGAAATAAACTTAAATGACGCTTTGGACGAAAATACCGATTATTTTGGAGAGTCTCTCATGTGCAAAGTAATGAGAGAAATTATATTGATAACATACGATGAATCATCGGAAAGTTATATAAAGCAAGATGTGAAAAATCAATGGTACCTCCCGGCTTATCAAGAAATAGCAGATTTAATCAAATATCCCGCTGACAATGAAGATTGCAAGAAATTGTTCAATATGGGATGGAGTGATAAGAACTACTGGTCTTCAACGGGTAAAATAGTGGATGGAGTTCCTCCTTACAACAGCTATTATGTTGAGTTTGTAAGAAGTCATAGTATGTATTCCACAGACAGAACTGAATATTTATTAGCACGCCCCGTGCGCAAATTCTTAGAATAAATAAACAAAGCTATGAAATATATAGGTTATATTCTATCCGCCTGCGCGTTCCTGCTGGCAAGTTGTACACAGGAATGGGAGACACCTTTCACACCAGGAAATGGAGAGGAGGGGCCTGTGCGCATCCAGCTGATACCCGAAGGCATGACTTTGGTGGAAACCCGTGCCGAAAATCAAGAGGAGGTTGAAGCCGACAGCCGCATTGAACACGTAGACATCTATGCCTTCGATGCAGAAGGTAACTACGTGACCAGCTCCGAACAGGACCTGGAGCACCCCGACAACGAAGTGAGCCTTATCCTGCCGCAAGACAAGGGTACACTCACCCTGCACGCCGTGTGCAACTACACCAACATGCCGGCCACCGTTACCAAGGAGAGTGAATTGGACAACATCTTCATTGACATCACGGAAGCCGATGGCGCTTTCAACGGCTCCATGGTGATGCACGGCAAGGAGACCATCTCGCAAGAAGAGATTACAAACAAAATCCCCAAGGAGATCACAGTGAAGCGTATCGCCGCCAAGATAGACTTTACCTTACTGTTCGCCCCGGAAGCACCGGAAGACCAGTTTATGCTGAGCCGTGTCACCGTCCACAACATCCCCATGCGCAGCTATCTGCTGGAGCGCACAAGTAATGTACATGGAGTAGAGCAAGTGGGCAAAGAAGAAGGCAACGATACCTATGTCAACACAGATGACAACGAAAGCGAAGACACCTCCACCTGTCAGGATGCCGCCTATACAGACGCGGAAAAGTCTTACAACGACACCTACCTGCTGCAAACCACGGGCGACATCAACGACACGAAAGGAGCCATTGCCCGGTTCTACATGTTCGAGAATCGCCGTGGAGCCGTGACCGATGAAAATTCATTCAACACAACTTATCCGGACAAGGAAGACTAGCAGTACCTGAAAGGAGAAATGGCAAAGCAGTTTGAATATGCTACATACATTGAGATAGAAGGCGTGTACAAGTTCAGCAGCGGGACCACCATGCAAGCCTCCTACAAAATCTACCTGGGCAAGAACAACTACGGCGACTTCAACGTGTTCCGCAACTGCCACCACACGTACCAAGTCACTATCAAGACCTGTACCACAGCCGACACCCGCGTAACCGCCGTCAACCTGAACAGCGCGCAGATAACCGAAGCGTTCAACGACCCGCTGGACGCCCACTTCAATGCAGGCCGTTGCCTGGGTTACACCGCCAACGGCAATTGGGAACTCTACGTGGAAGACCCCGACGAACACCCTTGGCTGGAGATTTCCTTCTCGCCGCAATATCGTCCGCGTATTCCCGGCGAGACCTATACGGATGCTGATGGCAATCCGATTAACGACAATCTCATAGCCGCTACCCGCTTCGAGGGCGATGGAACCGTCCCCTTGGCACAATACTTCTACGTGCATACCGATGAGTTTGTGCCCGAGAACCCCGCCGCCAACGAGACCCTGAACAACACCACGAATCCGGAATCGTGGCGTACGGGCACCATCATCCTGCGCGACCTGACCAATGGCAGCGAAGACCGCATCGAAGTCCGCCAGCGCCCCGCCCAAGTCGTCAAGATGCCCGTCTACGACCTGTTGGGACGAGTGGAGTTCTACAACGAATACTTCGTGGAATACGAGCTGGAGCAGAAGAACATCACTTGGGGCTTCCTGATGTATGGTGCCAACCCCGTCATGACCAGCATGATCAACGACCGATGGGACGGACTGTCCAATACGCGCAAGCTCTATCAGGAGGCTATCAAGATTCCGGAAGACCCGGAAGACGAGAGCGAAGACTCCGGCATCTACTGGGGAGCTTATAACGGTTACTACACGGTGGCTGAAACCTATCCCCGATCGGAGGATATGCAGGAAATCATCGACCGCATCCCCGACGACCACATGATAAAGTACGTCCTCAGCAAGAACCGCGACCGCAACGGCAACGGGTATATCGACTACGACGAGATTGTGTGGTACGTGCCGGCGTTGGACGAACTGGCGGAACTGTATCGTGTGTTGAAAGACAAGACAGTTTTCTTCCAGAACAGCGAAGACCGCTTCCACTCCTCCACGCCCTACCTGGCAGGCTACACCGCCGAAGTGCCGGGCCGTGCCTTCTACGTGAAGATGGGCGACGAGGGCGAAAAGGCTTTCGCCATGCGCGACCGCCAGTACAACGTCATCTGCTGCCGCCGCAAAGGCGCCTGGACAGGCAATGCCGACTCCGAGTTCACGGGGAACGTAAGCGAGAGTGACGCCCCATGGGAAGATGAAACTGACATTATGCCGAAATAAAATGAAGAGAGAAATGGGAATTTAGTTTAGGCGCGGATTACGCGGATAGACGCGGATTTATTAGTTGTATAATCAATGGAATCCAGCGTTTTACAGTGAAAAGATTATCCGTGAAATCCGCGTAATCCGCGCCAAAAAACACCGATAAATTATCATTTAACAACAACAAGATGAAAACCTACTTATATCCTTTATTGGCCGGCCTTATCTGCCTCGCAGGCTGCACGAACGAGGACGCGCCATTGGAACAGCCGGAAGAGACCGCCGCCACCTTCCGCATCGACACTCGCGGCGATATAGGGGAAAACCGCCTGGCACGCCTCTACATCGGCGAGCGCAAACCCGAACACTTCACCGAAGATCCCACGCACCTGCACGTCAACCGCATCGTGGACTTCAGTGGAGGAAGCGTTACCGTGGAGGAGCTGAAACCCCAGTGGTACAAATTCGCCTTCGTCAGCGTGCCCGACATTAACGGCACCGACATCTTCACCGAAACCACTCCCGGCAAAGGTTCGTGCGACCTGAACGACCAGATGATAGACTACAAGCCCGTGTTCCTTCAAGACACGGGAAGCTATATGGAAGACCCGGAGAACGAGAATAATGACGTCAAGCTACACGCTACCCCAGACGGCGACATCTTCCGCAAAGTCATCAACCGCTGGACGGAGAGTGGAAAGACGGTCAACGAGACTGTCACGATGAACCGCCTGAACGGCCAGCTCGTCATTGACATGGGCGTACTGGAGGACCAGTTTGACTGCGACAACTTCGCGCAGGACGAAGTGACCGTCACCGTCACCGTGAACGACCTCCCCACCCGCCTCTACATCACGGACAACGATGTGGACGAAATAAAGACTGCGGATATCTACAAGTCCATGTCATGGCAGACCAAGCCTAAGCCGAACGTTATAAGCGATACCAAAGACCCCAAGCTGCACCACGTCATCTACATCAACCTGCTGCCCGGCACACTGAGCGGCAGCGTCACGGTGACAACACCTGAGGGTGAGTTCACCTATCCCCTGCAAGGCACCATGGGCCAGCCGGTCATCAAGCCGAACACACGGACTCGGCTGACGTTCAACGGCGTGTCCGACGGAATGTTCCAAGTGCAGTATGCCGGATATGAGGACACGCAGATAGATGTGGATGATGATGCGTGGGACGGATGGGAAGAACAAACTATCATTTAAAACAACAACGATATGAAGACATACTTATACCCCTTGTTGGCAGGCCTGTTGAGCCTTGCCGCCTGCACCAACGACACGTTGCAGGAAATCGTGCCACTCGACCCGGCAGAAGAGGACAACAAGGTCAACCTGGCCGAAGGCACGTTCATTGTGGACTATAGCGTGGATGGCGATGCGGCTACCCGGGCCGCCAATCCCCTGAAAGTACGGACGCTGGACTACTACGTCTACCAGCAAGTAGCCGAGACGGAGACCTACAACAAAGTGAAGCACCGCCAGATTACCATTGCCCCCAACCAGTCATTCCCCCTGAAGCGTGAGAACATGACGTGGAAGCAACGCCAGGCCCTGCAAGACACATTGCAATGCGGCACCCAATACAAAATCGTGTTCCTGGCCAATGTAGACACAGCAAACTACATCAAGGACGATGCCCAATACAGCACGGCCCGCATCCTGCTGCCCGACAAGCCCTTTGCCGCAGAAGGTGATTATTATTATTGCTTGTGGACAGGAGAGTTGTCGTGCGAGAATGATAAAGAAGTGGTAAAGCGTGACGATGTGTTGTTGCAAAGGATTGTGACGAGGACGGATGTGAAAAAGACGGATAACCCGACTACACTCTACAAGGCGATAGAGGATGGATTCTATAAGGGAAACTGTGAAAGCAATGTAGATGAATCTGTGAAATGGTGGATAAATGATTTTTGCGAAAGAATTACTGAATGCGCCAAAGGAGGAAGTGCAGGAGTATTGCACCCGAACCTTCCGTTACGCCACTATGAAGATGAAGTTAAACAACTAACAAGCATTCTTCAAACCAATACCCAAATAGTCATTGACGCATACAAAAACTCAGTCATAGAACGATACAAAAATATTATTGAAAGAAGTATTATGTATAAAGTTAGGATGCAGGATTGGTATATGTCCGAGCGTACTGCCTATGTTACTTACACAAATGGAACAAGAGCTAATGCCATAGATTTTAGAAGAAAATCATACCACATTACAGACAATAGCAATGAAGCCCTCTGCGGTGAAATAGCCGAAGATGGCACATTCAGTATTATTGGTTTTGCTGGAGGTGAAAACTTGAACACAGTATCTGCAATTAGCTTTTATGACAATAATATAACGACTCCCTCATTCACTATCACAGGAACCAATAGTGAGTTTACCATAAGCCAAGATATTAACAGATTGTACAGTATAATATGCGATCCCTCACATATCATACGATACACGCGTAGTAATGACGGGAACTATGATGCAGAAGACTCTGTAAATTTAAACCAAATCATGAGCGATGCAGGCATTACACAATGGGGAAATCTAGTCAATGAAAGTGGATTCGCAAATGGCATCAATTCATTTTTTAACCATGACGGCAAAGTACCTAATCATGCAGGTGATAATTTTGAAGGACGTAGCCTTACCAATTTCCCCATCCACGTCAGCCTTCCCGACATTACAGATGACAACGTGAATGATGGACGCATTGAACTCATCCCCTCCTGGACGTATGAGGAAAGTGGAAATCAATAACCCGGTTGCCCAATGGCAACCCCTCCTTTCCGACACCCGGAAGGGCGGTGACAAAGAAATGGGCTTTTCGCCGAAAAGTCCTGCACACTGTCGTGAGACAGCGTATTTACCCCTGTTTCAGAAGGGAAATTCTCAGCCCTTTTGAACGTTTGTTTGTTTTGTTAGGAGAGAGGACATCGCGTTGTTCTCTCTCCTTTTTGTTATACCCATCGCCGACACCCGGAAACAAAAAAGCCGCCCATAACCTTCGCAGGCAAGGGGCGGCATAAACCACAAATACAAATACAACTAAACAAAGTCTTTCCTCAAATGACCCCTTGGGCCATCATGGCATGGGCCACCTTCATGAAGCCGGCAATGTTGGCGCCCTTCACGTAGTTGATGTAGCCGTCAGGCTCCGTGCCATACTTCACGCACTGGTCGTGGATGGCGTGCATGATGCCGTGCAGCTTCTCGTCCACCTCGGCGGCGCTCCAACTGAGGTGCATGGCGTTCTGCGACATCTCCAGGCCGCTGGTGGCCACGCCGCCGGCATTGACAGCCTTGCCCGGCGCATACATCATCTTGTGCTCGATGAAGAGGTCGATGGCCTCGGGCGTGCAGCCCATGTTGGAGATTTCGCCCACGCAGAGGACACCGTTGTCTATCAGGTGGCGGGCATCCTCGCCGTCCAGCTCGTTCTGCGTGGCGCAAGGCAAGGCGATGTCCACCTTCACCTCCCACGGACGCTTGCCGGGCACGAAAGTGGCGCTGGGGAACTCTTCGGCATACGGGGCCACAATGTCGTTGCCCGACGCGCGGAGCTCCAGCATATAATCAATCTTCTCGCCGCTGATGCCGTCCGGGTCATAGACATAGCCGTCCGGGCCGGAGATGGTGACAACCTTGGCGCCCAGTTGCGTAGCCTTGGTGGCAGCGCCCCAAGCCACGTTACCGAAACCGGAGATGGCCACGGTCTTGCCCTTGATGTCAATGCCCTTGGTCTGAAGCATCTGGTTGACGAAGTACAGACCGCCGAATCCCGTAGCCTCGGGACGGATGAGCGAGCCGCCGAACTCCAGTCCCTTGCCGGTGAACGTGCCGGTAAACTCGCGGGTCAGTTTCTTGTACATACCGAACATATAGCCCACTTCGCGGCCGCCCACGCCGATGTCGCCGGCAGGCACGTCCATGTCGGGTCCCAGATGACGCCACAGCTCCAGCATGAAAGCCTGGCAGAAACGCATGATTTCAGCATCGCTCTTGCCACGGGGCGAGAAGTCCGAACCACCCTTGCCGCCGCCCATCGGGAGCGTGGTCAAGGCGTTCTTGAACGTCTGCTCGAAGCCCAGGAACTTCAGGATGGAGAGGTTGACAGAAGCATGGAAACGAATACCGCCCTTGTACGGGCCAATGGCATTGTTGAACTGCACCCGATAGCCCAGGTTGGTCTGCACTTCGCCCTTGTCGTCCACCCACGTCACGCGGAACGTGAAGATGCGGTCGGGCTCCACCAGGCGCTCGATGATTTTGGCTTTCTCGAATTCGGGATGCTGGTTGTACACGTCTTCTATGGAAAGAAGCACTTCCTTCACGGCTTGAAGGTACTCGGATTCACCAGGATGCTTTGCCTCCAGCGAGGCCATGATACGTTCGATGTTCATACTATTTGGTATTAAAAGGTAATTAAAGTTTCCATATCGGCTTGCCGCGTACAAAGTGTAAGCAAGCGACAATGCAAATATAGGAAAACTTTTCAAACGTACCACGCAATGCGGCAATATTTTGATTATTTAATAATAAAACGTCAACAAGCTCCCCCGTCAGGCAACCAGACCGGGGAGGATGCCCTCCGGCCGGATTCCAGGCGTTGGCAACGCTATCCAAATCCCGGACAGCAAAAAAGGACGTGTCAGAATCAAAGCTTTCCAACAAACTTCATTCTGACACGTCCCCGGGTGCCGGTCAGGCCGGCAAAACAAGCCTCAATCCTTGGCTGTATGGATGGTGAGTTGCGGGAAGGGGAACCCGATGCCCGCCTGGTTGAACTCCTCGTAGATGGCGCGCTGCACGTCGAAGTACACGCCCCAGTAGTCGGCGTTCTTCACCCACACGCGGATGGTGATGTTGACGCTGCTGGCATCCAAGGCGCCGAGGGCAATGGTCGGGGCAGGCGTGTCCAAGATACGCTTGTCCGCGGCCAGGATGCGGCGCACGGTCTCCTCCACCCGGTCGAAGTGCTCGCCATACTCCACGCCGACGGTCCAGTCCACCCGGCGCGTGTCCTCGCGGCTGTAATTGACGATGGTGCCGCTGGAGGCTGCCCCGTTGGGGATGTAGACCACCTTGTTGTCCGCTGTGGTCAGGATGGTGTGGAAGATTTGGATTTCCTTCACCGAGCCGCTGACGCCCTGCGCCTCAATCCAGTCGCCGACTTTGTAGGGACGGAATATCAGGATGATGAGTCCGCCCGCAAAGTTCTGCAGGTTGCCGCTCAAGGCCATGCCGACCGCCACGCCCGCCGAAGCCAGCAAGGCGGCAAACGAGGTGGTCTCCACACCCAGCTTGCTGATGACGGCTATCACCAGCAGAATCATCAGCAGGATATTGACCAGGCTGCGCACGAAGGTCTGGACGCCGGCATCCACCTTGCGGCGTTGCAGGACGCGGGCCACCATCTTGTTGATAAACGAAACGATCAGGCGACCGATGATGAAGATAATCAGCGCCGCCAGGATGCGCTTGCCCAAGTCGAGGCTTCCTGCCCACAGATTCATCAGGATGTCATTCACAGAAGCAGGGAAATTCCCTGATAACAATGTCATTAAGTACATATTCTATAGTCGTTAAGTAAATTCCTATTGTTCCATCAAATACGCCTTGAAGTGCGCGAAGTCCTTCGGCAACTCCACCGTCTGCTTCTCGCGCTCCAGGAAGGCCCGCAGGCGGTCGGGGACAGAGACGGGCTGCCCGATGATGCGCTGCACGGTCTCGCGGAACTTGGCGGGATGGGCGGTCTCCAGGAAGATGCCGTCCTCGCCCTCGTGCAGCCCCTCCTGCAAGGCACGGCAACCGCACGCGCCGTGGGGATCGAGCAGGTAATGATGCTCCTGCCAGACCTGACGCACGGTCTCGGCAATCTGCTCGTCGGTGTAGGTGGCACCGGTAATGTCGCGGGCGATGGCATCGTGGTCGTCCCCGTAGAGGTCGAGGATGCGGGCGAAGTTGCTGGGCGCGCCCACGTCCATGGCATTGGCGATGGTGGCAATGCTGGGCCGGGGCGTGTAGACGCCGGTCTGCAGGTATTGGTAGAAGACGTCGTTGCGGTTGTTCGCTGCCATGAAGCGGCTGACGGGCAAGCCCATGCGCCGGGCAAAGAGTCCGGCGGTCAGGTTGCCGAAGTTGCCGCTGGGCACGCACACCACCAGGCGGCGGGCATCGGCTTCGGGCTGCAGCTTCCGCCACTGGGCGTAGGCATAGAAGTAGTAGAACGCTTGGGGTAGGAAGCGGGCCACGTTGATGCTGTTGGCGCTGGTCAGCTTCATGTGGGCGTTGAGGTCGGCATCCAGGAAGGCTTCCTTCACCAGGGCCTGGCAATCATCGAAGGTGCCGTCCACTTCGAGGGCGGTGATGTTGTCGCCCAGCGTGGTGAACTGCCGTTCCTGCAACGTGCTGACCTTGCCCTTGGGATAGAGCACATAGACGCGGATGCCCGGCACGCCCAGGAAGCCGTTGGCCACGGCACTGCCCGTGTCGCCGGACGTAGCCACCAGCACGTTGACTTCCGTATCCCCCTCGCGGCGGATGAAGTAGCCCAGCAGACGGGCCATGAAGCGGGCGCCCACGTCCTTGAAAGCCAGCGTGGGGCCGTGGAAGAGTTCCAGGGAATAGAGGCCGTCGGTCACCGGCACGAGGGGCACGTCGAAGTTGAGGGCATCGCGCACCAGGCTGTGCAAGGTGTCCTGCGGCACGTCCTCGCCAAAGAAGGCGTCGGCCACGTGGCAGGCGATGGTGGGAAAGTCCATCAGGTCGATATGTTCGAAGAACTCATGCGGGAGTTTCTCGATGCGTTCGGGCATATAGAGGCCCTTGTCGGGGGCCAGGCCGCGCACCACGGCTTCTTGGAGGGTGGCGGCGGGAGATTGGTGGTTGGTACTGTAGTAGTTCATAAGCAAATGATAATTTATCGGGTTGATTGGAACGCAAATTACGCGAATTACACAAATAATTCTTTGGACGCGGATTTGGCGGATTGAGCGGATTCTTATGTCTTTTGTTACGCAGAACCGTTATCCAAGAAGAATTTATCCGCTCAATCCGCGTCATCCGCGTCTAAAAAATTTGCGGGATTTGCGGAATTTGCGTTCCATCTAAATTCCTATTTATAGATTCATAAACACATTAATAAACCCGTCCTCGCGCAGCAGCCCGTAACAACCCTCGCAGGCGGCCACCTCGTCGAAGGTCTGCACGCTGTCGGGCTGGATACCGGGATGCCAGATGAGGAAAGGCACCGGCTCGGCCGTGTGGGTGCGCACCTCGCAAGGCGTGGGATGGTCGGGCAGGACGGCAATGGCCACAGGCTCGTCCCACGACTGCACCGCCTCGCAGATGGGACCGACGACGCGGCTGTCCAGGTCCTCGACGGTACGGGTCTTCAGGGCAATGTCCCCCTCGTGCCCGGCTTCGTCGCTGGCCTCGATGTGGAGGTAGACGAAGTCATCGGTACGCAGGGCATCCAGCGCGGCGCGGACTTTGTTCTCGTAATTGGTGTCATAGAGGCCCGTGGCTCCCTCCACGTCGATGCGGCGCAGGCCGGCGTAACGGCCAATGCCACGGATGAGGTCCACGGCGGTGATGACCGCCCCGCGCTTCACCTGGGGGAAGCGGCTGCTGAACGGCTCCATCTGCGGACGGTAGCCGGGACTCCACGGCCAAATGCTGTTGGCGGGGTCCTTACCCTCGGCCACGCGGCGCAGGTTGAGCGGATGGCGGGCCAGCAACTCCTGCGAACGGAAGATGAGGTTGTTCAGCAGGGCGGCGGTGTCTTCCGCCTCGGGATGCCCCGCCCCGGCCTTCACCAGCAGGGGACGGAACGGTTGCAGGGGCACATCGTGCGGAGGCGTGCAGTCCAGGTGCTTGTTGCCCCCCTTCACCACCAGCAAGTGGCGGTATTGCACGCCCGTATAGAAGTGGACACGGTCGTTGCCTAATTGTTCCTGCAAATACTTGATGAGGACATCGGCCTCCTCCGTGGTGATGTGTCCGGCGGAGTGGTTCTTGAGAATGTCCCCCTCGATGCAAACCAGGTTGCAGCGCATGGCCATGTCGCCCGGCTGCAGGTCCACGCCGATGCTGGCTGCCTCCAGCGGGCCGCGGCCTTCGTACACCTTCGGGAGGTCGTAGCCCAGGACGGACATATTGGCCACCTCGCTGCCGGGATGGAATCCGGGCAGGACGGTGAGCAGGCGACCGTTGCGGCCCAAGCGGGCCAGACGGTCCATGTTCGGAGTACGGGCGGCCTGCAACAATGTCTTGCCACCCAGCGAGGCGATGGGATGGTCGGCCATGCCGTCGCCCAGTATGATAAGGTGTTTCATGACAAATGATAATTTATCGGGTTGATTGGAACGCAAATTACGCGAATTACACAAATAATTCTTTGGACGCGGATTTGGCGGATTGAGCGGATTCTTATGTCTTTTGTTACGCAGAACCGTTATCCAAGAAAGATTTATCCGCTCAATCCGCGTCATCCGCGTCTAAAAAATTTGCGGGATTTGCGGAATTTGCGTTCCATCTAAATTCCTATTTACACATTAGCAATACTCATAATATCCGCAAACACACCGGCCGCCGTCACGCCTGCCCCGGCGCCATATCCCTGAATCATCATGGGATAGTCGTGATAGCGTTCGGTGGTCAGCAGGATGATGTTGTTGCTGCCCTCCAGCGCATAGAAGGGGTGGTCGCGGCCCACTTCCATCAGCCCGACGCTGGCTTTGCCGTCCTCCAGACGGGCGACGAAACGCCAGTGCTTGCCTTCCTCCTCCAGGATGCGGCGGCGCAGTTCAAACTGGCCGTCCAGCGTGGGCACCTTGTTCCAAAAGTCCTCCAGCGTGCCCTCGAAGAAGTCGTCGGGAACGAACAGGTGCTTCTCCACATCCTCTTGCTCCAGCCGGTAGCCAGCCTCGCGGGCCAGGATGACCAACTTGCGGATGACGTCCTTGCCGCTGAGGTCGATACGCGGGTCGGGCTCGGAGTAACGCTCTATCTGCGCCATGTGTATCGCCTTGCTGAAGGGCACGTCCGCGCTGAGCTTGTTGAAGATATAGTTCAGCGTGCCGCTCAGCACGGCTTCTATCTTCAGGATCTTGTCGCCGCTGTGGATGAGGTCGTTGATGGTGTTGATGATGGGCAGTCCCGCACCTACGTTGGTCTCGAAGAGGTACTTCACGCCGCGTTGGCGGGCTATCTGCTTCAGTTCGCGGTAGTTGTCGTAGGCGGACGAGGCAGCTATCTTGTTGGCGGCCACCACGGAGACATTGTGCAGCAGGAGGTCCTTGTAGATGGCAGCCACGTCGGGACTGGCCGTGCAATCCACGAAGACGCTGTTGAAGATGTTCATGCCGATGATGCCGTCGCGCAACACCTGCGTGTCGCTGGGGTTGCCCTTCTGCTGCAGCTCCTCGTGATAGTTGGCCAGGTCGATGCCCTCGCGGCAAAAGAGGGAACGGGAAGCGTCGGCGATGCCCACGACATTGAGCTGCAGGCCATTCTCCTGCATCAGCTTCTGCCGCTGGCTGTGAATCTGCTCGATGAGGCTGCCGCCCACGGTGCCGATGCCGCAGATGAAGAGGTTGAGCACCTGGTATTCGGAGAGGAAGAAGGAATCGTGGATGACGTTGAGCGACTTGCGCAGGTAGCGGCTGTCCACCACGAACGAGATGTTGGTCTCCGAGGCGCCCTGCGCGCAGGCAATGACATTGATGCCGTTGCGGCCCAGCGTGCCGAACAGCTTGCCCGCAATGCCCGGCGTGTGCTTCATGTTCTCGCCCACGATGGCGACGGTGGCCAGGTTCTTCTCCGCCTGCACGGGGGAGATCTCGCCCATCTCTATCTCCTTGGCAAACTCCGTGGTCAGCACCTCGCAGGCCAGGTCGGCATCGGCATTGCGCACACCGATGGACGTGGAGTTCTCGGACGAGGCTTGGGACACCAGGAAGACGCTGATGCCGTTCTTGGCCAATGCCTTGAAGATGCGGTAGTTGACGCCGATGACGCCGACCATGCCCAGGCCCTGCACGGTGATGAGGCTCGTGTCGTTAATGGAGGATATGCCCTTGATGGCCTTGCTCTGCGGGTCGCTGACCTCCTGCTTGATGATGGTGCCGGCTCCTTCGGGGTTGAAGGTATTCTTTATCAGGATAGGTATGTTCTTGTGGCAAACGGGATAGATGGTGGGCGGATAGACTACCTTCGCGCCGAAGTTGCACAACTCCGTGGCCTCCACGTAGCTCAGTTCGTTGATGGTGTAGGCGGTGGAGATGACGCGCGGGTCGGCCGTCATGAAGCCGTCCACATCAGTCCATATCTCCAGCGAATCGGCATCCAACGCTGCCGCGATGATGGCCGCCGTGTAGTCCGAGCCGCCGCGGCCCAGGTTGGTCACGTCGCCCGTGGTCTTGTCCGTGGCGATGAAGCCGGGCACCAGCGACAGGCGGGGCAGGTCGCGGAAGGTCTCGCGCACCAGCCCGTTGGTCAGGTCCGTGTCCAGCACGTGCTTGGCATATTTCTTGTCGGTCTTGATGAATTGGCGCGAGTCGAACCACTGCGCGCCCGTCAGTTGGGCGGCGATGATGGAGGACAGGCGTTCGCCGTAGCTGACGATGGTGTCCGACGTCTTCTGCGACAGGTCCTTGATGAGGTAGATGCCCTGGAAGATGTCCTTCAGTTCGTTGAGCAACTCACCTACCTGACGTTGCACGGCCATCTGCGCGTCATACTCGGGGAAGACCCGCTTCACCATCTCCACGTGGCGGCTGACTATCTCGCGGAACTCGTTCTCGTAGGAGGCGTCGCCCGATGCGGCCATGCGCGAGGCGTTTATCAGCTTGTCCGTGATGCCGCCCAGGGCGGACACCACCACAATGACCGGCTCCTGCTGGGCCTCCACAATGCGTTTCACTCTCAAAATGCTCTCTACGGAACCTACCGACGTCCCGCCGAATTTCATTACTTTCATTGTATGCTGTTTTAATGAAGTTACTTAACTATATATTATAAGAGAAATGCGCCCGCCCTTGAACGGGCCTCCGTTGACGGAAAGAAACTGCTGAAAAATGGTGTAACACGTAGAAACACAAAATACTATCCCTAACCCCGAAGGGTCATGGTGCGCATGGATGTGACGGTATGCGGATAATACTGGTTCATAGTCTTTGTTTCTGTCGCAGTTGATAAGATGTTGCAAAAGTAATAATAAATGTATTCAATCTATCACTTTTCGCCACTTTTTTGCGATAAAAGTATAGGAAAGCACGAAAACGACCGATATTAATCGTAACTTTGACGCCAAAATAGAACGAAATGGCAAAAGAAAAGACCGTATACGTATGCAGCAACTGCGGGCAGGAATCGCCCAAGTGGGTAGGCAAATGTCCCTCGTGCGGACAGTGGAACACCTACGTGGAGGAAATCGTGCGCAAGGAGCCGTCCAACGCAAGGCCGCAAATCCTCCCCACCCTGGAGAAAGGCAAGAACAAGCCTCTCCCCCTCTCCGACATCAACGCCGACGAAGAGCCGCGCATCGACATGCACGACGAGGAGTTGAACCGTGTCCTGGGCGGCGGCCTGGTGCGGGGTTCGCTGGTGCTGATAGGCGGCGAGCCGGGCATCGGCAAGTCCACACTCATCCTGCAGACCGTGTTGCGCATGCCGGAGAAGCGCATCCTCTACGTCTCGGGCGAAGAGAGTGCCCGCCAACTGAAGCTGCGTGCCGACCGCCTGACCCACACGTCGAGCGATTGCCTCATCGCCTGCGAGACCTCGCTGGAGCAAATCTTCGTGCACATCAAGAACACGCGCCCCGACCTGGTGGTGATAGACTCCATCCAGACCATCTCGACCGAGGCGCTGGAGTCCTCGCCGGGCAGCATCACGCAGGTGAGGGAATGCGCCGCCTCCATCCTGCGCTTCGCCAAGGAGAGCCACACGCCCGTCATCCTCATCGGGCATATCAACAAGGAAGGCAGCATCGCCGGGCCGAAGGTGCTGGAGCACATCGTGGACACGGTGCTGCAATTCGAGGGCGACCAGCACTACATGTACCGCATCCTGCGCAGCATCAAGAACCGCTTCGGCAGCACCGCCGAACTGGGCATCTACGAGATGCGGCAGGACGGCCTGCGCCAAGTCAACAACCCCTCCGAACTGCTGCTCAGCCAAGACCATGAGGGCATGAGCGGCGTGGCCATCGCCTCGGCCATCGAGGGCATCCGCCCGTTCCTCATCGAGACACAGGCGTTGGTGAGCAGCGCGGTGTATGGCAACCCGCAACGCTCGGCCACGGGCTTCGACACCCGGCGCATGAACATGCTGCTGGCCGTGCTGGAGAAGCGCGTGGGCTTCAAGCTGGCGCAGAAAGACGTGTTCCTGAACATTGCCGGAGGACTGAAGGTGAACGACCCGGCCATCGACCTCTCCGTCATCAGCGCCATCCTGAGCAGCAACATGGACGTGGCCATCGAACCTGAAGTGTGCATGGCGGGCGAAGTGGGACTGTCGGGCGAGATACGCCCCGTGAACCGCATTGAGCAACGCATCGGCGAGGCGGAGAAACTGGGCTTCAAGCGTTTCATCCTGCCCCGGCAGAACCTGCAAGGACTCACGACGAAGACAAAGATAGAGCTGGTGCCCGTGCGCAAGGTGGAAGAAGCCTTCCGCAGCCTCTTCGGATGAGGGGAGGCATCCCTTCGGGCAGGGACAAAAAAATAGCCCGACAAATCACTTGCAGGGCTACCTATTATGGCATTCTTTTGGATTAAAATTTCGTGGACGTTGACGGATTCGAACCGCCGACCCTCTGCTTGTAAGGCAGACGCTCTGAACCAGCTGAGCTAAACGTCCGGCTTTTTGAAACGTGAACTTTCGGAAGAGTATCCTTTGTGGACGTTGACGGATTCGAACCGCCGACCCTCTGCTTGTAAGGCAGACGCTCTGAACCAGCTGAGCTAAACGTCCGGGAGCGTTCCGTTTCAAAAGCGATGCAAAGGTACGGCTTATTTTCATATCTCCAAAGGTTTTCCCTATTATTTTTTGAACTTTTTCTTGCATTAAACCATACAAGACTATATATCAACGATTTAACAGCAAAAATATTTTTCATTTCCATTCCTTGAGGCGAAGGAGGCAGGTATCCTGGCCTACAAGTACACCTATTATAATATATAGCAGCAGCACGAACCTGTCCCCCTCCTCCCCTACCTTATCACAAAAAGATACCCTAATAAGCACAAAAAAAGACGCTTTTCTTGGATAAAAACTTGCCGATGCTGCTAAAAAGCTGTAACTTTATGCCGAAGTTACTTGACTTTAGTTTGAAGTCTTATAGCTTTAGACTAAAGTAATAAAACTTCAAACTGGAAACAGGGCTGACGCATTACTTTACAGGGCTGACGCATTACTTTATTTCATCATTTTGCCATGGTGCATCTAAAAGCTCTGCAAGAAACTCATCGCTCCATCCCGCCATTTTCCTTTTCCCTTTAAGGCTTGCTTTTCTCTTG
>CASEYC010000147.1 GCA_949292025.1 uncultured Bacteroides sp.
CGACTGCATCGAACTATTGAAACAATTCAGTTTCAAGTTCGATATGATATTTGCCGACCCGCCTTATTTCCTGAGCAATGGCGGGATAAGCGTGCAAAGCGGGAAAGTCGTGTGCGTGGATAAAGGTGAATGGGACAAGGGTGGAACGCCGGAATACGTGGATTCGTTCAATAGGGCGTGGATAAAGGAATGTCGTGAGAAACTGAAAGATAACGGGACAATCTGGGTTAGCGGAACCTATCACAATATCTTTTCTGTTGCTAATATATTGACAGAATTGGGCTTCAAGATCTTGAATGTCGTAACATGGGCAAAGACCAATCCACCACCTAATATCTCCTGCCGCTATTTTACCTATTCCACGGAGTTTATCATTTGGGCGCGGAAATCGCCTAAAGTCCCTCATTGCTATAACTATGAGGTGATGAAGCAAATCAATGAAGACAAGCAAATGACGGACGTTTGGCAACTGCCTGCCATTGCCCGATGGGAGAAATCGTGCGGCAAACATCCCACACAGAAACCATTGTCTGTGTTGTCTCGTATTGTTTTGGCATCAACCCACAACGGTGCATGGATTCTTGACCCATTCACCGGAAGCAGTACCACAGGCATTGCCGCCAACTTGTTAGGCAGACGTTTTTTAGGCATTGACAAAGAAGAAGAATATCTCATCCTTAGCCAAAACCGCAAGAGGGAGATAGAACAAATATCAAACTTTACTCTTTTTCGCAAGAAGATTAAAGATATAGCTCTCTTAGACAAGAAAGGATTATTTTCGGTGAAAGAAGAAGGTGTTTTCAATTATGACTTGCCTTTCTAAAGAAGGGAAACTTTCTCCGAATCAACGGACATTGATGCGTCCCAAGGCCGGGAAAAACAGGGAAAAGTACATTTTCCGCAAGATAAAGCCCCGCAGATTTGCAAGAGATAAAAAAAAGCCGTTACTTTGCACAAATTTAGCAACCGTCCTATGCAACATATAGAATATATTCATTTCTGGATAACGTTACTCTCGTGAGGGGGTGACGTTTTTTTTTGTTTGCAGACGGGTGGCTGGAGAAGATTTGAACGTAAAACCACATCAATAAGAGCGTTATGGAACAAAAATTACGGAAAGTGCTCGTGCTGGGCTCGGGCGCATTGAAAATCGGTCAGGCCGGTGAGTTCGACTACTCCGGCTCGCAGGCGCTGAAGGCCCTGCGCGAAGAGGGCATCAGCTCCGTGCTGGTCAACCCCAACATCGCAACGATTCAGACCTCGGAAGGCATTGCCGACCAGGTGTATTTCCTCCCCGTCACTCCTTACTTCGTGGAGCGCATCATCGAGAAGGAGCGTCCCGACGGCATCCTGTTGGCCTTCGGCGGACAGACGGCCTTGAACTGTGGCACGGAGCTGTATCAGAAGGGCATCCTGCAGAAGTACGGCGTCCAGGTGCTGGGCACCTCCGTGGAGGCCATCATGAACACCGAGGACCGCGACCTCTTCGTCAAGAAGCTGGACGAAATCCCCATGAAGACCCCCAAGAGCCACGCCGTGGAGACGATGAGCGACGCGCTGAAGGCCGCCAACGAGATTGGCTTCCCCGTCATGGTGCGCAGCGCCTACGCATTGGGCGGGCAGGGTAGCGGCATCTGTCCCGACGAGGAGACGTTCCTGAAGCTGGCCGAGAGTGCCTTCACCTTCTCCAAGCAAATCCTGGTGGAGGAGAGCCTGAAGGGCTGGAAGGAAATTGAGTTCGAGGTCATCCGCGATGCCAACGACCATTGCTTCACCGTGGCCTCGATGGAGAACTTCGACCCGCTGGGCATCCACACGGGCGAGAGCATCGTGGTGGCTCCCACTTGTTCGCTCACGCAGGAGCAGGTGGAGCAGCTCCAGGCCCTCAGCCGCCAATGCGTGCGCCATTTGGGCATCGTGGGCGAGTGCAACATCCAGTACGCCTTCAACGCCGAGACCAATGACTACCGCGTCATCGAGGTGAACGCAAGATTGAGCCGTTCGTCCGCGCTGGCTTCCAAGGCCACGGGCTATCCGCTGGCTTTCGTGGCCGCCAAGATTGCCTTGGGCTACACCCTCGACCAAATCGGCGAGATGGGCACGCCCAACTCCGCCTACGTGGCTCCCGCGCTGGACTACCTTATCTGCAAGATTCCCCGCTGGGACCTGACTAAGTTCGTGGGCGTCAGCCGCGAAATCGGCTCTTCGATGAAGTCCGTGGGCGAAATCATGTCCATCGGCCGCTCCTTCGAGGAAATCATCCAGAAGGGCCTGCGCATGATTGGCCAGGGCATGCACGGCTTCGTGGGCAACGAGGGCCTGACCTTCGACGACCTCGACCATGAGCTGTCCCACCCCACCGACCTGCGCATCTTCGCCATCGCCCAGGCGTTGGAAGAGGGCTACACCATCGAGCGCATCGTGGACCTCACCAAGATAGACGCCTGGTTCATCTCCCGCCTGAAGAACATCGTGGACTACAAGCACCAGCTTTCCGAATATACCAAGATAGAGGACATCCCCGCCGACGTGCTGCGCGAGGCCAAGCGCCTGGGCTTCTCGGACTTCCAGATTGCCCGCTTTGTCCTGCACCCCGAAGGCAACATGGAGAAGGAGAACCTGCAGGTCCGCGCCCGCCGCAAGGAACTGGGCATCGTGCCTGCCGTGAAGCGCATCAACACCGTGGCCAGCGAGCATCCCGAACTGACCAACTACCTCTACATGACCTACGGGGCAGAGGGCTATGACGTCAACTACTACAAGCACGAGAAGTCCGTAGTGGTCCTCGGCTCGGGTGCCTACCGCATCGGCTCCAGCGTGGAGTTCGACTGGTGCTCGGTGAACGCCATCCAGACGGCCCGCAAGCTGGGCTACAAGTCCATCATGATCAACTACAACCCGGAGACCGTGTCCACCGACTATGACATGTGCGACCGCCTCTACTTCGACGAGCTGTCCTTCGAGCGCGTCCTCGACGTCATCGACCTGGAGCAGCCGCGCGGCGTCATCGTCTCCGTGGGCGGACAGATACCGAACAACCTGGCCATGAAGCTCTACCGCCAATCCGTGCCCGTGCTGGGCACGTCGCCCGTCAGCATCGACCGCGCCGAGAACCGCAACAAGTTCAGCCACATGCTGGACCTGCTGGGCATCGACCAGCCCGCCTGGCAGGAGCTGACCAGCCTGGAGGATGTCAAGGCCTTCATCCAGAAGGTGGGCTATCCCGTGCTGGTGCGTCCCAGCTACGTCCTGTCCGGCGCCGCCATGAACGTCTGCTACGACGAGGACGAACTGGAAGAGTTCCTGAACATGGCCGCCAAGGTCAGCAAGGAATACCCCGTGGTGGTGTCCCAGTTCCTGCAGAACACGAAGGAAATCGAGTTCGACGCCGTGGCACAGAACGGCGAGATTGTGGAGTATGCCATCTCCGAGCACATCGAGTTTGCCGGCGTGCACTCCGGTGATGCGACCCTTGTGTTCCCCGCCCAGAAGATCTACTTCGCCACGGCACGCCGCATCAAGCAAATCAGCCGCCGCATCGCCAAGGAACTGAACATCTCCGGACCGTTCAACATCCAGTACCTGGCACGCAACAATGAGGTGAAGGTCATTGAGTGCAACCTGCGTGCAAGCCGTTCCTTCCCCTTCGTCAGCAAGGTGCTGAAGCGCAACTTCATCGAGACGGCCACCCGCATCATGCTGGATGCCCCCTACAGCCTGCCGGAGAAGTCGGCCTACGACATCGACTGGATCGGCGTCAAGGCCAGCCAGTTCTCCTTCAGCCGCCTGCACAAGGCAGACCCCGTGCTGGGCGTGGACATGTCCTCCACAGGTGAGGTGGGCTGCCTGGGCAACGACTTCGACGAGGCCCTGCTGAACGCCCTGATGGCCGTGGGCTTCAAGATTCCCTCGCCGCAGAAGGGCGTGATGTTCTCCAGCGGTGCCATGAAGAGCAAGGTGGACCTGCTGGACGCCAGCCGGATGCTCTATCAGAAGGGTTACAAGATCTACGCCACCGCCGGCACGTCCGCCTTCCTCAACGCCCACGGCGTGGAGACGACGCCCGTCTACTGGCCCGACGAGAAGCCCGAGGCAGAGAACAACGTGATGAAGATGATTGCCGCCCACGCCTTCGACCTCATCGTCAACATCCCGAAGAACCACACCAAGCGGGAGCTGACCAACGGGTACAAGATCCGCCGTGCGGCCATCGACCATAACATTCCTTTGATAACCAATGCCCGCCTGGCCGGCGCCTTCATCGAGGCCTTCTGCGACCTCAAGCCGGAGGATGTCGCCATCAAGAGCTGGCAGGAGTACAAGTAAGCGTTGAACGATTCGCAATCGAGTAGGAGGAAAACGAAGTAGTTTTCTTCCTACTTTCGTTTTCCGACCTCTCACACCACCGTACGTGCCGTTCGGCATACGGCGGTTCCTTAGTGCTGATGCAATTTGACATATAAATCCACAAGGCAGGGGTA